>CAZANC010000049.1:0-17335 GCA_964486495.1 uncultured Occallatibacter sp. | reverse complement strand
CAAAATGCGGATGAACCGGCGATTTTTTCTGCACAGGGGCGCGCTGGCCGTGGCGGGCACGACGGCGATGCCGAATTTTCTTGTGCGCAGCGTTTTGGCGCAGGCGGCGGCTGGTGCGCCAGGCCAGCGTCTGGTGGTGATCTTCCAGCGCGGCGCGGCGGATGGGCTGAATGTGGTGGTCCCTTATCGCGAAAAGAATTACTACAAGATGCGGCCGAGCATTGCGATCCCGGAGGGTCAGGTGTTGGACCTGGATGGATTTTTCGGACTGCATCCGTCGCTTGCCGCGTTCAAGCCGCTTTACGATCAGGGCCAACTGGCGATTGTGCACGCGTGCGGGTCGCCGGATATGAGCCGGTCGCACTTTGACGCGCAGGACTACATGGAGTCGGGGACGCCGGGAGTGAAGAACACCGAGGATGGCTGGCTGAACCGCGCACTGCAGGCAGAAGACGCGTATGTCGCCGCGTGCAATTGCGGGCGGCATAACCAGGAGCATTCGGCGTTTCGGGCGCTGGCGCTGGGCGCGGAGGTGCCCCGCACGCTGGCCGGAACGGTTCCGGCGATTGCGATCAGCAACGTAAACAACTTTACGGTGGCCGGGCGTGGCCCGACGCCTTCGCCGGCGGCGAGTGCGTTTGAGGCGATGTATGCCGACTCGGGCGATCGGATTTTTCACGCGGCGGGCGATGAGACGTTTGAAGCGGTGAAGATGCTGAAGGCTGCGAATCCCGCGCAGTATGCGCCAGCGGCGGGCGTGAATTATCCGAATTCGGATTTCGGCAACAACATGCGGCAGATTGCGCAGTTGTTGAAGGCGAACCTGGGCGTTGAGGCGGCGTTTACCGATGTGAGCGGATGGGACACGCACCAGAATCAGGGCGGCGTGAATGGACAGCTCGCGAACCGGCTTACCGATTTTTCCGCGAGCATTGCGGCGTTTTGGCGCGACATGGGCGACCAGGCCGGGAATGTGACGGTGGTGACGATGTCGGAGTTTGGGCGCACGGCGCGCGAGAATGGGACGGGCGGAACGGACCACGGCCACGCCAACGCGATGTTTGTGCTGGGCGGGCAGGTGAAGGGCGGCAAGGTGTACGGCAAGTGGCCCGGGCTCGACGACGACCAACTGAATGAAGGCCGCGACCTGGCACTGACGACCGACTACCGGCAGGTGCTGGGCGAGGTGGTGACGCGCACGCTGGGCGCGGAGAATCTGGAGACAGTGTTTCCCGGTGCGCGGCTGAGCCGGGCGGGGTTTTTGAGGCTGGTCTAGAGAGACAGGGACCAAGGGAACGAGGGAACAAGGGACCGAGAAAGCGGGCTGGCAGTCGGCGTGCTCGCCGAATTGGCGAAAAATGTACGATGGTGCGCCGGATGCGGGCGAGGACGCCCGCACTACAGCCGGTCTGGAGACCGGCGCTACATCTGGAGACCGGCGCTACAAAGGCAGCACGTTGCAAGTGGCACGGTCGACGCCGCATGATTTACCCTCAAGAGCGGCATGAACATTCGGCGGACGCTTCTTTTCTCTTCCCTGGCCGTAGCTGGTGTTGCCGGCGCGGCCTTCGCTTTGTTTGGACAACAGGCTACACCACCCGCGAGCCCGTCTACGAGTCAAGCGGTTCCCGATGCGCCGCAGGCTACGCCCGAGGCAACGACGGTTCCCAATGGGCCGTTTGTGGTGATGGACACGTCGATGGGCCGGATTACCTGCCAGTTCTATCAAAAGCAGGCGCCGAAGGCAGTCGCCAACTTTATTGCGCTGGCCGAGGGCACGAAGGACTGGACCGATCCCACGACAAAGAAGGTTGAGCACCACAAGCCGTACTATGACGGGACGATTTTCCATCGCGTGATTCCGGAGTTCATGATTCAGGGCGGCGATCCGACGGGAACGGGGATGGGCGATCCCGGATACACGTTCGACGATGAGTTCGATCCGGGGCTGAACTTCGATCGGCCGGGACGGCTGGCGATGGCAAACAGTGGGCCGAATACGAACGGCAGCCAGTTCTTCATCACCGAGCAGGCGACGGATTTTCTCGATCAGCACTACACGCTTTTTGGACAGTGCGATGACGCAAGCGTGTCGGTGGTAAAAGCCATCGCCCGCGTGGAGCGTGACTCGAGCGACAGGCCGCGGGATCAAGTGGTGCTGAAGAAGGTGACAATTGTTGATTCGCTCGATCAACTGGCGACATCACCGCTTCCGCCGCCTCCGACGGCCGGCGCAACAGAAACGCCGGGGGCGGGAGCTGCGCCATCGCCGCGGAGGGTGAATATCTCCGCCGGTATGGCAGCGGGTCTGATCATCTCCAAGGTAACGCCCATTTACCCCGTCGATGCCAAAAAGGCTGGTGTCGAGGGCACAGTTGTCCTCGGAGCGATCATCGGCACCGATGGCACGGTGAAGGAGCTTCATGTTGTCAGTGGCCCGGAGCCATTGCAGCAGGCTGCCCTCGACGCCGTGAGGCAATGGCGCTACAGGCCTTTTCTGCTGAATGGCGACCCGGTGGAAGTTCGGACTCAAATCAACATCATCTTTACCCTGGCCCGTTAATCGGCTTAGTCAATCTATCTCAAACGAGGAACAATCATGGCACTTGCAGCAGGAACGTACGCCGTTTTCACGACCACGGAAGGCAAGATTACTGTTCGGCTATTCGAGGCCGACGCGCCCATCACCGTCAAGAACTTTATCGAGCTGGCCGAAGGCGCGAAGGAGTGGTCGCATCCGGTAACGCGCGCGAAGAGCAAGGACAAGCTTTTCAACGGTACGATTTTTCACCGCGTGATTCCCGATTTCATGATTCAGGGCGGCGATCCCGCGGGCACCGGGATGGGTGGGCCCGGCTACCGCTTTCAGGATGAGACACGGGGATCGGCGCACAAGTTCGACAAGCCACACAAGCTGGCCATGGCGAACTCCGGCCCGAATACCAACGGCAGCCAGTTTTTTATTACAGTGGCGGCCACTCCCTGGCTCACCGGCAACCACACGATTTTTGGCGAGGTGGTAGAGGGCGAGGACGTGGTGACGAAGATTTCGAAGGTTCCACGCAACGCGCAGGACAAGCCGCACAAGCCGGTGGTGCTGGAATCGGTCGAGATCGAGCGTGTTAGCTAGAACCCGATATTAGCTTTCCCGAGGGCGGGGCGCACAGCTTCAGGATGGGCCCGCCAAACCGTTCCGCCTTAGCGGGGCCGATCCCATTGATCGCCAGTAATTGCGCCACATTCGCTGGGCGCGCCCGCGCCACTGCCTGCAGCGTGCGGTCATGCATCACCACGAAAGCCGGGACGCCCAGCCGCTTGGCTTCGGCGGTTCGCCACTCCCGGAGCATCGCGGCCAAAGCTTCGGAGGCGGGATCGGCCGGCTCCGGATTTGTTGCAATGCCGGCCGGCTTCTGCAAAGCGATCCGGGCGCTCGTTGTGGCTTTTTTCTTCCGCGGAAGATCCGCGTCGCCGGCGTCGAACTCATCGGCAATTCCGTCCGCGATAAGCAGTGGCAGCGGTGTTGCTGGCCTCACTTCCAGCCCCAATTCCGTGATCAGCACTTTGCGAAAACGCAGGATCTCGCCGTTTTTCTCGAACTCCGCTTCCTCGATCTCGATGAGTCCCGCGCGCGCCATCGCATCGAGGAGGCCGTCAAAGTCGGTGCGGGTCAATCCGCGGGTCAAGCCGCCCACAAGTTCAAGGCTGCGTTGCAGTGTCCCTGCGGCCATGTAGTTTACCGGCCTCAGCTTGTCCACAATCGACTGGACAATGCGAAGCTCGGTCGGCGTGGCTCGCCGGAACTGGCGCAGCACGGCGCCCGCCGGATCGCAAATATCGCAGATTCCGCATTGTTGGCTGGCGTCGTTCACGTCGCCAAAATGTCGCACCAGCGCGGTCATCCGGCACGCGCTCGATCGAGTGAACCGCAGCACTCGCTCGAACTGCTCGGCGCGAACCTGCGCCTGAATCGTGTAAGTTTTCTTCCATCCCGGCGCTCCTTTGGTAACAGCGCCTCCGAAGTCGACGCGCGCGCCGCCGTGAATTTCGAGCTTTTCAAGGGCTTTGTCGAACCCCTCTTCGTCGAGTTTCGACGCGTCGCGCAACTCCTCGACGGGTTGCGGTTCTTCTCCAAGCGCCGCAAAGACTTCGTTCAGGTGTTCGACGGGCGGATAGTCGCGGTTGAGGAAATAGTTGTGCGTGCGCTGGTCGGCATAGGAGTGCATCAAGTAAGTCCGGCTCAAAACTCCGTCGCGGCCGGCGCGACCGATCTCCTGATAGTAGCCCTCGAGTGTAGCCGGCAAGCCGGCGTGAATCACGGTCCGGATGTCAGCTTTATCGATCCCCATGCCGAAAGCAATGGTCGCCACTACCACTTCCAGTTCGCCGGCCTGGAACGCCTTCTGCACGCGTGTGCGCGTATGGGCGTCGAGCCCGGCATGGTAAGCGGCCGCACGGACGATAACCGAGAGTTCCGCGGCCAGACTTTCGGACTGCTTTCTCGACGTGGCGTAAACGATGGCAGGACGGCGGGCGGGCGATCGGAGCAGGTGGCAGATTGCGGGGGCGCGCGCCGGCACCGGAACTTCAACCACTTCGATGGCGAGATTCTCGCGGCGAAAGCCGTGAATGAATTTGAGGGAATTCACCATGCCCAGTTGTGCGATGATGTCCGCCTGCACTGTGGGCGTGGCTGTCGCGGTTAGCGCAATCACCGGCGCGGGATCGGGAGCGCCGCGCAACCCGGGCAAATACTGGCCCAGCATGCGGTAGTCGGGACGGAAGTCGTGTCCCCATTGCGAGATGCAATGCGCCTCGTCAATGGCGATCAGTGCCAGCTTGCGCTTGGCCAGCATCTCGGGAAATCCGGGCACGCGCAGCCGCTCCGGCGCAATGAAGAGAAACTGCAGCCCGCCTTCAAGGTACTCCGCGCACGCATGACGGGCCGCGCCTCGGTCCAGGCCGGAGTGAATTCGCGCCACGCGAAGGCCGAGCGCGGCGAGTTTCGCCGCTTGGTCTTCCATGAGAGAGATCAAGGGCGAGATCACCAGCGCAGTTCCGCCGCGCGCGATGGCGGGCAACTGATAGCAGAGCGACTTTCCCGCCCCGGTGGGCATCACCAACAAAAGGTCGCGCCCCTCGATCGCCGCGTCGCATACCTTCTCTTGATTGGCGCGAAAGCCGGCAAAGCCAAAGACGGACTGCAAGAGCCCGATCGGAGTGTCCGCATGAGAAGAAACCGTCAAAAGAGTCCCGCTTCCAGAATAGAAAAGCTTCTCATCCAATTGTCCGCTTTTATGGGAGGACCTGCTGGACCAGAATTGCACAAAACGCAGGTTGTCTTTATCGAGTAAAGAGAGAGTGGACGAGCAAGGCCGACCTCTTGCCCTGGCAAGGGGCCTTTTATTTGCGGTCGAGAAAATGCGATGGGCTCACGTATGATTTTGAATATGAGCGCGAGCGGAATTGTCGACATAGCCAGCCATCATTCGGTGGACGTGACTGTGGAGAAGGTACGCACCATTCTCCAGGCGAAGGGCGTGACCCTATTCGCGCTTGTGGATCATAGCGCCGAGGCGGAGAAGGCGGGTATGAAAATGCGCCCCACCAAGTTGCTGATCTTCGGAAACCCCAAGGCCGGCACTCCCGTGATGGTGGCAGCGCCGAGCATCGCCATCGATTTGCCGCTCAAGATTCTGGTCTGGGAAGACGAAGCTGGAAAAGTCTGGATTTCCTATAACTCCGCGGATTATCTGCGCGGCCGCCACAATGTTCCCGCGGAACTGATGCAGAACATTGCGGCAGCGGAAGGAATCGCGGCGAAGGCAGCAGAAGAGTGAACGATGTGGATTCAGGGGAAATGCGGCGGGGTCCTGCGACGAACGCGCCGCCGGAAGGCCCGGATGCGGAGGGAAAACCGCGCGCATTAAGCGGCGCATCGCACGCATGGCGCGCGCTGCGGCACCGCAACTTCAGGCTCTTCTTCGGCGGGCAGACGATCTCGCTGACCGGCACGTGGATGACGCGCATTGCGACGTCGTGGCTGGTGTACCGGCTGACGGGGTCGGCGCTGCTGCTGGGCACGGTGAGCTTTGCCGGGCAGATTCCCACGTTTCTCTTTGCGCCTTTTGCCGGCGTTTGGGTTGACCGGCTGAACCGCAGACAAGTGTTGGTGTGGACGCAGACGCTGTCCATGATCGAGTCATTTTTGCTGGCCGCGTTGACACTTTCTGGACACATTACCGTTGAATTGATTCTGATTTTGAGCGTGCTGCAGGGCATCGTGAATGCGTTCGACATGCCGGGACGGCAGGCGTTCATGGTGGAGATGGTAGGCGACCGCGCCGACCTTGGGAACGCGATTGCGATCAATTCGTCGATGGTGAATGTGGCGCGGTTGATTGGGCCGTCGCTGGCCGGAATGTTGATTGCGGCGACCAGCGAGGGATGGTGCTTTCTAATCGATGGAATCAGCTACATTGCGGTGATTGCTTCGCTGCTGATGATGCGGCTGGACGCAGTGGCAGTGCTGCGGAAGGCTACATCGATGCTGACGGAATTGAAGGAGGGCTGGAGTTATGTTGCAGGTTTCCTGCCCATTCGCACGATTCTGACATTGTTTGCATTAGTGAGCTTGATGGGCATGCCGTTTGTGGTGTTGATGCCGATTTTTGCAGCCAAAGTGCTGAGCGGAGGACCGCACACGCTGGGGTTCCTGATGGGAGCGATGGGAGTGGGCGCGCTCGTCTCCGCGCTGTCGCTGGCGGCGCGCAAGAGCGTGCGCGGATTGATCCGCATGATTCCTGTTGCGGCGGCTGTGTTCGGACTGGGACTGATCGGCTTCGGGCTGTCGCACGTTTTCTGGCTGTCGATGCTGATGGTGCTCATCGCAGGCATGGGCATGATGCAGGGGATGGCGGCGAGCAATACGATCATCCAGACGCTGGTGGATGAGGACAAGCGCGGGCGCGTGATGAGCTACTACACGATGGCCTTCATGGGGATGGCGCCGTTCGGCAGCCTGCTGGCAGGAACGCTGGCTCATGCCATTCCGGCAATGCCAATGTGGTTCCTCGGGGGGGCGCCGCTGGCCGGCGCGCAGTGGACGGTCATTCTGAACGGAGTGGTGGTGGTGCTTGGGGCGGCGTGGTTTGTGACGCGACTGCCGGCGCTGCGGCGCGTGGTGCGGCCAATCTACCAGGAGATGGGAATCATTCCGGCGGCGAGAGAGATGGCGGTGGCGGTGACGGCGGAAGAGATGAGGCAGTAGAGGCGGGGATTTGCTCCTTCGTGCGAAGTCGAGGTTTGTGCTTTCCCACCCTTCGCCAAATTTCCAGGAAGCAGGTCCTTCGACTCCTTCCGTCCGCTGCGGCGGACTTCAGTCGCTCAGGATGACAGCCAGGATGGGGCACCCATTCTTCTGTGGCGTGGGCGAACAGCGCAAGGGCCCCGAGAAGCAACCCAAGATCTCTCGACTCGGTCGCCGCGGCCACCGCCGCAAGAATGGGGCAACCTTTCCAGCCAGGCGGCCATTTTCTGCCGTCTCTTCTCACTCACACACTTCAAAGACGATGTGACCGGACTATTCCAGTCACGAGAAATTTACAAACTGCTGACAATTACTTGACAAGTCTAAGTCTCTACCCGGCCTACTATTGCACGGCTAGCAAGTAAGCGAAAGTTCTGTACCGAGTTCCACCGATCGACGGTTCGACCTCCCTCAGTACCAGACTTCCCCAAAAGGAGAAATTAGCATGCAGGAAATTAGTATGCAGGTTCGCAGGACCGCAGTCGCCGTTTGCCTCGGCCTGGTTCTTCTCATGGTTTCGGCTCCGGCCCAGGCACAATATCAACTTACCAACCTGGTTTCGAATCAGGTCGATTCGCATGCCCCGACCATCGATCCGCTGCTGGCCAATCCCTGGGGATTGGCTCGGAGCGCCGGTTCGCCCTGGTGGATCAGCGATAACGACACCGGTTGGTCGACTCTCTACACTGCAGCCGGAACTCAGGTGGCACTCAAAGTTACGATTCCCACCGCCGGAAACGGACCGGTCGAGGCGACAGGCCTGAACGGTCCTGGCGCACCGACGGGAATCGTTAACAACGGATCGAAGACGGATTTCCAGGTTTCGGGCGTGGCCTCGTCTTTCATCTTTGCCACGCTCGATGGCACGATCTGCGCCTGGCCCGGCACGAACAAGAACCTGGCGACCATCAAAGTGGACAGATCGGCCGACAAGGCGAGTTACACAGGCTTGGCCATCACCAGCAACGCCTCGGGGAATTTCCTCTACGCGGCGGACACCACCAACAATCACATCGATATGTTCGACGGCAACTTCAACCTGGTGATGTCGTTTGGAGACCCAGCGATCCCATCGACCTTCTCGGTATTTGGCGTCCAGGACATCGATGGCATGGTTTACGTCACGTATGCCGTACCAAACGTGGGCGCCGGCGGTTACGTCGACGTCTTCAAGGAGGATGGAACCTTCGTGAAGACACTGATTCATGGACTCCGGCTCAATCAGGCCTGGGGCATTGCCCTCGCTCCCAGCGATTTTGGGCCGCTGAGCAATACGCTTCTGGTTTCAAACAACTCCGTCGACGGCACCATCAACGGATTCGATCCTAAGACCGGAAGGTTTGTGGGTACGATAAGAGACCAGCACTGGAGGAAGATTATCCTCAACAACCTCTGGGGAGTCGCCTTCGGTGGCGGAGCCACAAACAATGGGGCAACAAACCAACTGTTCGTCACGGTGGGTCAGGGGATTGGCACCGCCGAATTGGCCGGAACCTTTGCATCCATCGTCTTCAATCCAATCCCTGGTCATGGTCATGGGGATGGTGATGGCGATGGTGACGATGGCGGCCAGAGATAGGCGTTTCGTCCGCGGGGCGGGCGCCAATCAGTTGCTTCTGGCTGCTAGCTGCTAGCTTTCAGCTATCAGCCTTCAGCGTTCAGCGTTCGGCTTTTCGCTTGACGCTGTATCGGCTCCTACGTTGCGGGTCGCCGCGGCGACCCGCGGCGTCCCGCAGGGGCGTAAACGCGCACGGAGAAGCGGGGTTGCGCATTTACTGCGTGACGCCGCAGAGATGCACCTTCACGCCGAGTTCGGCGAACATTGAAGCTTTGGTCGCGAGGGCCTTGTCGGCGACTTCGACAGAGGGCGCGTAGGCGATGTTGACGTGGTTGGCGCGGTGGCGGGCCATCATCTGATTCTGGCTGACGCCGTGCAGGATGGCGTGGACGATGGGCCACTGGATGGTGGTTTCGCGCCAGCGGCGTTCGGTTTCGGCGGCGGGCAGACTGACCACAGTGCCGCGGCCGAGATCGACGTGAAGAGCGCCTCCCTCGACAAAGACGCGGCTCCATACGATTTCGCCGGGTTTGCCAACGCCCTTGAGCGATCCTCCGCCGAGGGGGAAGTACATGGCGGGCTGGCGCTCGCTAACGGCGCCAGCGTAGCCGCCGGCGAAATGATTGGCGGGGGCTGCGCCGGAGATCTGAAGCAGCCAGACGAACGCGTCGATGTTGTCAGAGCCGTTGGAGCCGGGGCCATTGTAGTGCTCGCCCCAGCGGACATCGTGGAGAGTGGTTGATGGGTCGAGGCCCAATGCCTTCCAGCAGAGATTGGTGACCAGCGCGTCGACGCCGGCGCACTCGTCGACTTCGTTGAAGTGCGGGAGCGGCTGCCCGGCATAGAGCTCGGCTTTGTTTCCGTCAGATTTCCCTTCTGCGTGGACAGGGGGACGATCGGAATTATTGAGCATGCCTTCGGCGAGATCGGATGCGGGCACCATGTCCTTGAGGCCCTGCTGATATTGAATGCCGACGGCGTCGCAGCCGAATTCGTGCGCGATGCGGACCGCCGCGATGTACATTCTGCACTGGTCGAGGACCTGATCGAGCGTCAGATCGGTCGATGCGTCCTTGCCGAAGTCGAATTTGACGCCTTTGTCCACGAGCCATTGATAGACGGCCTGAGCTTCGGCGTCGCTGACGGTGCGCATTTTGGCGACGAGAGCAGACTGGCTGAGCCGCTCCTTGAAGATTCCCGCGGGATTGAGCAACTCGTCATCGATGATGGCGTTGTACATGCCCATGCAGCCTTCATCGAAGACGCCCATAATGGCTTTGCGATGCTTGAGTGCGGCGGCGAGATCTGCGCCAAGCCTGGCGCTGGCGGCGGGCAGCTTGCTCTGGTCGAGCGGATGAACGTGCGAAAGATCGTGCGTGATCGTGCCGTCGCGGAGCCATTCGTCAAGTGCGTTCTGAAAATAAGCGTCGGTAAAATCCTTGCTCCAGATGGAGGAGAACGGCTTGCCGGCTTTGACGAGAGAGCCGTTCAAATTGAGCAGGCCGACGAGTCCCGGCCACTGGCCCGACCAGTTGGCGACCGTGAGGATCGGCCCCTGATGCGAGCGCAGGCCGGGAAGGACATGATGGCTGTACTGCCAGGCAGCTGTGGCAAAGACGAGGCGAGCCTGGGGATGAATGTTCATGAAGACATCCATGCCCTGGCGCTGCGAAGAGATGAAGCCGTGCTTCAGTTTTTCGTCGTAGGCATGGGCGCGGACGAGCTTCACGCCCTTCTGGGCGAATGCAGCAGTGAGTTTTTGTTCCACGTCGCGCTGCGCAGGCCAGCACACCTGGTTGGCGGAGAGGCGGAGATCGCCGCTGGCGATCAGGAGAATTTCATTCGCTGCCGGCAATTTGACTTCGCGAAGTACGGTTGTCATTGGAATCGCTTCCCGACGATGGATTGGTTCACACCAAGGAGAAATATACACCGGCGTGCGCGGCGAGGTTTTGGGTAGGCGGCGGTTAGGATGGAAGTGATTCCAGAAGTTGGAGTGGAGAGAGCAGCGGACCGCAATCATGTCGCGCGAGAAAACAAGGTTGCAAGTTGTGTCGCGAAGGCCGGCAGCCGTTAGGAAGGCACACGCCGACGGCGGACGCCACGCGAGCGGCAAAAAGGGCCGCGAGAAACCGCAGCTTGTCTCAGGGCGATGGCTGCTGGTGGCGATCTGCGTGACGATTGCGGCGGCGGTGTTCTGCGGCTGGCTGGGGTTATGCCTGCTTTTCTGGCAGGGGAGCTGGCAACTGCTCTATCACCCGGCGGGGGCGGTTGCGAGAACGCCCGGCAGCGCGGGATTGGCGTTCGATCCGGTTGCATTCGCGGTGACGGACACAGGCGTGCCGCGGCTAAGGGGCTGGTGGATTCCCGCGACGCAAGGGGCTCGGCAGGCGCGGTTCACCGTGGTTTATCTGCACGGGGCGGACGGCAATCTGGGAGACACGGTGGACGCGCTGGTGCGGCTGCATGGCGTGGGCGTGAATGTGCTGGCGTTTGACTATCGCGGCTATGGGGCGAGCCAGTTTGCGCGGCCGAGCGAGCGAAACTGGCGGCAGGATGTAGATTGGGCGCTGGATTATCTGACCGGGACGCGGCAAGTCGATTCCGGGACAATCGTGCTTGATGGGACTGGGCTGGGCGCGAATCTGGCGCTCGAAGCTTGCGCAGAGCATCTGGAGCTGGCCGGGGTGGTCGTGGATTCGCCGATCGACGATCCTGCGGGAGCGATCTTCAACGATGCGCGTGCGCGGCTGGTTCCGGCGCGGCTGCTCATGCGCGACCGATACGATCTGGACGCGGCGGCTGCAGCGGATCGGGTCCCGATACTTTGGTTTGAGCGCGCGAATGGAAATGGCGATGGGCCGGCGGGCGCGAGGCAAGAGCCCGAGGCTTACAAGAAGGTCGCGGCGCACAAGATGCTGGTCTGGCTGAATCCCGAAGGCGACGTGAACAAGCAATCGGGGGACGCGATGAGCCGCTGGCTTGACGAGTTGCCGGTGCGCTGATTCGGAGCGCATGACGGATTGGCCGGCTGCCAGATTGGCCGTTTTGGTCAAAATGGATCCGGCTTGCCACCGCATAACTTTACCGCCTGTGTCACGGCCTGGCCGACACGGCTTGCCTGATCTTGATCGGTGAACGAGAATGATTCCCCATCGTCTCCAGAGCCCCGCTCAGCGCACGATGTCGCGATGCAGCGCCTTGACCTGGTAGCCGGCTTTGTGGAGTCGTTTGGCGAGCTCTTCGGCCATCATCACGCTGCGGTGCTGGCCGCCGGTGCAGCCGAAGGCGACGGTGAGGTAGCTCTTGCCTTCTTCAACGTAATGCGGGAGCAGGTAGAGCATGAGCTTGGTTACGCGATTGAGAAACTCCATCGTTTGCGGAAATCCGCGGACGTACGCAGCGACTTTGGGATCGAGACCGGTCTTCCTGCGGAATTCGGGGACGAAGTGGGGATTGGGCAGGAAGCGCACATCGAAGACCATGTCGGCGTCGAGGGGCACGCCATTCTTGAAGCCAAAACTGAGGCAGGAGACGAGGAGGCGCTTGGTTTGCTTCTCATGGCCGAAGCGGGCGTGGATGTCGGCGCGCAGCTCGTGGACATTGAAGTTGGAGGTGTCAATGAGCGTGTCGGCGACGTTGCGGATGGGATCGAGGAGCTGACGCTCTTCGACGATCGAGCGCCAGACAGTTTCAGACTGGCCGAGGGGGTGGGGGCGGCGCGTTTCAGAGTAGCGGCGGACGAGAACGGCGTCCTGAGCGTCAAAGTAGACGACACGGATTTCAAGAAGCTTCTTGATGCTCTTGAGGATTTCCGGCAGCCGGTCGAGAGTGCCGCCCTCGCGAACGTCCATGACGATGGCGGCGCGTTCGACTTCAGTGGATTTGCCAACGAGGGCGGCGAACTGAGGCAGCAATTCGAGGGGTAGATTATCGACGCAATGGTATCCCAGATCCTCAAAGGCCTTGAGCGCCGAAGCTTTGCCCGCGCCGGAAATTCCAGTGAGAATGATGAGCTGCTTGGCCGGTTTGCCGAGCGTCTTCATCTTGCGCACTGCCGATTTAGGCTTGCGAATTGTTGGCAGCGATTTTGGCGATCGGCGCGGGCGCTTCTGGGGCGTCATTGGTTTCATGCTACACCGGGAATCAAGCCCGGAGAAAGGGTGGGAACGGTGACTGACGAGTTGCCGGTTGTACGTTCCCAGTCCTCAATTCCCAGCAACGATGCCTCGGTAGGTGCACAGGCGACGAGGCGTTCGGGGTTACTCTTCGCAAAATACTTCGTGTGCTTCCTTCTTTCAGTGCATCCGTATCGAACCAGACAACTGAAGCATTAGACACCGATCTCTCAAATAGTGTTCCCGAGCCTCAACCCGGCAACTTACCAATCTGGTCCGGTTTTGCCTATCCGGCAAACATTTGACAGTCTTCGCATCGCGCGAAGACAGGATCAGATTCCCGATGCGAATGCCCCGTAGCCGGTCTCGGCCAGCGCGAGTGCGCGCTCCTCGTCGAGAGGCGGAGACAGCAGCGGGCCCTGACCCAAAGCGCATCCCATGCGAGAGAGCGCCGCGAGCTGTTGCGGAGTTTCGATTCCCTGAGCGACCATTTGCAATCCCAGAGTGTTGCCCAGGCGAATGAGCGAGTCGAGCACGGCAAGCTGGCGGCCCGATGAAAGCGCTGAGGCGGTGAGCCGAGGGGCAAGTTTGACCATGCCGACAGGAAGGTGGACCAGATGATTCAGCGGCGCGAGGCTCGAGCCGAAGTCGTCGATGGCCACGCGCACCTGCCAGTCGGCCAGGCGCTGCAGAATGGCGACAGCTGCATCAGGGTTTTCATTGAACGCGCTCTCCGGCGCCTCGAACAGCAGACGCGAAGGGTTTGCGCCACTGGCTGCGAGAGCTTTCATAAGATGCGTGATCAGGTCGGGGTGGTAAAGCTGGCGGCGCGTCAAGTTGACGGTCACGATCAACTCCTGCTCAGGCAAGCGATCGCTCAAGAGGCGCAATTCGGCGCAGGCGGCGTCGAGCGCCTCGCGCCCCAGCAGAACGGAAAGACCGGTGTCTTCAGCGGCAGCCATCAGATCGAAAAGGCTGTCCACAGTTCCGTCAGCACGGCGCAGGGTGAGAGAGGACTCGAATCCTTCGAGCAAGCCGCCGACGAGGCGGTAGATGGGCTGATATTGGAACACGAATTGCCGCTTGTTGACGGCGGTACGGATCTCGCGCTCCCGCTCCTGATGACTGGTCACGGAGACTTCGAGGTGCTTGTCGAAGATTTCGTAACGGCCTCCACCGGCTTGTTTGGCGCGATACATGGCCAGGTCGGCGTCACGAACGAGAAGATCGGACGTGGTATGGTCGGGACCGGCCATGACAGCGCCAATGCTGGCGCCGGCGTGGATGTCGCGGCCAAAGATTTCGAATGACCGCTCAAGTTCCCGCAAGATGCGGCCCGCGACAATCTCTAGATCGTATGTGGAGACGATATTTTCCACCAAAACCGCAAACTCGTCGCCGCCCAGGCGCGCAGCCGAATCCTGGGGGCGCAATGAGCCGCGAAGGCGGCCGGCAACGGCGATCAGCAGAGCGTCGCCCGCGGCGTGGCCGAGGCTGTCATTGACTTGCTTGAACTCATCGAGGTCAAGATAAAGAATGCCGCAGTTCTGGCTGGGATCGCGCAGGCGCCGGTTGAGCGTGAGGTTGACGTGGTCAAGAAACAGAGCCCGGTTGGGCAAACCTGTGAGCACGTCGTGCATGGCGTCGTGCTGCAACTTCTCTTCAGTCTGCCGGTGCTCACCGATATCGCGGAAGGTGAAGACGTAGCCGACCCTGCCGCCATCGACGAGCAGCGGCGCGACCTGCAGGCTCACGTCCACGAGCTCGCCGGCTTTGTTGCTGCGCACGGTTTCCGCAGTCGAGAAGCCGTGGTCGTCGACGGCTTTGAGCAGGGCAACATTTTCGTTAAGGCGGGTCTCCGGCACAATGAGCTCGCGCAGGCTGCCACCTTCGACCTCCTCGGCGGTGTAGCCAAACATGCGGGTAAAGGCCGGATTGGCATAGAGCACATGATTCTGGTACTCGATGGCCACGCCTTCAGGGAGGCTGGCCAGCACGTCCTCCATCAGCCGAGATCTGGGAACGCGCTCGCGGTCGCTGGGATGGGCAACAATGACGGCTTCGCGCTGCTCGGGGTGAAGAATGCTGTAGGTGCCTTCAACAGGGATCAGGTGGCCGCTCTGGTCAGGAAGCGTGGCGTGAAATGGGCTGCCATGCTGCGTGCCGGTCAATAAAGTCTGCGGCTCGGCCGTGCCGGGGAATAGTCCCCATAAAATCTCTTCGACCGGGCGTGGAGTCCACTCGCCTTCGGTGAGGCCCAGGATCCTGCGTGCTTCGGCATTGGCAAACACGATTTTCCCGGCGCGTTCCAGGAACACAAGGACCGGCAGTCTATCGAGGACCTCGCGCTGCACATCGGGGTTCGCGTTCTGGTAGAGATTCAAACCAATGGCCTTCAGGGGATTTGCCGGACCCGCTTGCAAGGGTTTGCCTTCCGGCATTGAGCCGGCACCTGATGGAGACTTTGCCATGGGTTAAATCCTATTGAGTCAAAAACTTGATCACCATCCCCAAAAGCGGTCAAGGGGTGCAACCAAAGTCCTGCCAGGGAACAGAAATCATAGATAAGTCTCAGGTTTTCAGGTGCCAGTCCTCAGAGATCAGTGACCAGCGGCACTGCGCCCAGCGAAATGTTTTCCGCGAGTGATCGAGCGCACGCTATCTATGGGATTTCTACAAGCTCCATCTGGCCATCGCGGCGGCGATGGAGGACGAACGTGTCGCCCGAAACGGTGTGAAAGATGAGCAGATCGCGGTCGCGGAACTCAGCGTCCTTGACGGCCTCCTCAATGGTCATGGGGCTGAGCGCGATGGCCTCGGCGCTATTGACAATGTGCGGCTCTACGATCGTGGCATTGGCGGGAAAGGAGTGAACCGCGATGGAGGCGCGGGCCTTGCGTTTGAGGCGAGACGATCCTGTTTCCCCGGCGTCGGCGCCCGGCTCAACACGCGCCTTGGGCCGCGTTACCGGCGGCGCGGTGAGCACCTTATCGCCTTTAGGCAGGCGCTTCGAGACCAGGCGGCGGTCGCGGTAGCGGTTGGCCTGATGCTCGGCGCGCTCGATGGCTTCGCGGAGCGCTGCGAGCGGCGTATCGGCCTTGCCGGTGGCGGCAAATCTCTGCAGTCGCGCCTGGACGGATAGCTCGACGATGTGGATGTGGCGCTCGGTGCTAAAGGTGACACTGGCGTGCGCGGTGCGGCCGAGAATGCGGGCCATGCGCTCCATCCCCTCCTCGGCCTGCTCACGCAACGCCTTGGAGATTCTCCCTTTTCTGGCGGTCATTGCCACATCCATGGTCGCCCTCCGCTTGGAATCGTCTACCCGCCGCAACAATCTGGCGTTGGTGGAGCACAGTATATGACGAAGCAGCTTCTAGCTTCTAGCTGCTAGTGTCTAGCTGCCAACAGCTGCCTTTCAGATTTCCCAGCGCAGCAGCGCCGCCCCGACCGTGAACCCCGCGCCCATGGCCCCCAGCAGGACCAGATCGCCCTTCTTGAGCTTGCCTTCCTCGATGGCCGTCTCCATGGCCAGCGGAATCGTGCCCGAGGAGGTGTTGCCGTACTTTTCAATATTAATAATCACGCGATCCTCCGGCATCTCGAGCCGCTCAGCCGTGGCCATGATGATGCGCTTGTTGGCCTGATGGGGAATAAAGCAGCCCAGGTCCGCACCGGTAACGCCATTGCGCTCCAGCACCTTCAACGTGGTCTCGGCCATTTTGCGCACCGCGAATTTAAACACCGCCGGGCCGTCCTGGTAGATGACGTGCATCTTCTTGTCGATCGTTTCGTGCGTGGTCGGGTTCAGGCTGCCGCCGCCTTTGAGGTTGAGCGAGACCCCGCCTGAGCCGTCCACCTCATGCACAAAATCGATGAAGCCGATCTCGCCCTCTTCGCACGGCTCAATGAGCACGGCGCCGCTGCCATCGCCGAAAAGCACGCAGGTCGCGCGGTCGGTGTAATCGGTCATGCGCGTATTTGCGTCCGCGCCGATGACGAGCACCTTGGAATGAGCGCCGCTTTCCACGAGCTTGGCCCCAACCTGCAAGGCATAGACAAATCCCGAGCAGCCCGCCGACACGTCAAAACCCCACGCGCCTTTCGCGCCAATCTTGTCCTGCACCAGGCAAGCGGTGGAGGGAAACAACATGTCGGGCGTCACCGTACCAACAATGATGGCCTCGATCTCGCTGGCCTGAATGCCGCGCTGCGCCAGCACTTTCTTTGCGGCCTCCACGCACATGTCGCTCACGCCAAGCCCCGGCGCCAGTTTGTGCCGCTCACGGATCCCGGTGCGCGTGAGGATCCACTCGTCGCTGGTCTCCACCATTTTTTCGAGGTCTTTGTTGGTGA
>CAZANC010000048.1:0-17369 GCA_964486495.1 uncultured Occallatibacter sp. | reverse complement strand
GCGTCACGGGCCTGGTGAGCGGCCATCGCGACAAGGCGGACAAGGTCGCGGCGCAATACGGTGTGCCTGCGGACTCCATTTACAGCTACGAGAATTTCGACGAGATTGCGCACAACCCGAACATCGACGCGGTTTACGTAGCGCTGCCCAACTCGATGCACGCGGAGTATACGATTCGCGCCGCCAAAGCGGGCAAGCACGTGCTGTGCGAAAAGCCGATGTGCACCTCGGTCGCCGATGCCGAAGCCATGATCGCGGCCTGCAAAGCAGCCAATGTGAAGTTGATGATTGCGTACCGCTGCCATTACGAGCCATTGCACCTGCGGACGATCAAGATGATCCGCGATGGCAAGATCGGGCAGGTGCAGGAGATCTCCAGTTGCTTCGGCTTCAACATCCAGCCCGGCGTGTGGCGGCTGAACAAGAAACTGGCCGGCGGCGGCCCGCTTTACGACGTGGGCATTTATTCGCTGAATGCGACCCGCTACCTTACGGGCGAGGAGCCGTCGAAATTGACCGCCGTGGCGTCGACGATCGACCACGACGGCCGATTTAACGAGGTGGAGGAGAACGTCGCGTGGACCACGCTGTTCCCGTCTGGAATTGTGGCCAGCTGCTCCACAAGCTACGGAGCGAACACAGACGGATACTTCAAGGTATACGGATCCAAGGGCTGGCTCGCGCTCGATCCGGGCTTCAACTACGACGGGGTGCACATGCACGGCTTCGTCGACGGCCAAGAGATCGACGAGCTGAATCCGTCACGCGACCCATACCAGTTCACGGCTCAGGCCGACCACTTTTCGCACTGCGCGCAGAACAATCTGGAGCCGAACACGCCGGGCGAAGAAGGGCTGAAGGACATGCGGTGGATTACGGAAATCTACCGCGCCGCGGGCGTCGGGGTTTGAAGAAAACTTGAGGCCGCGAGGTCTGACCACTGGGATAGAATTGTAATCAGGCTCAAACCTTGCAGTAATAGAATCTCGATTTTGGAGAAGGTATGGCGGAAGCAGTGTGTGATATCGGCTTGATCGGCCTCGCAGTGATGGGACAGAATCTGGTCCTGAATATGAACGACCATGGCTTCAAAGTGGCCGTGTTCAATCGAACGGTTTCAAAGGTGGACGATTTTATAGCGGACGAAGCGAAGGGGACGCAGGTGGTGGGCGCGCACTCGATTGAGGAGCTGACGAGCCTGCTGAAGCGGCCGCGCCGGGTGATGTTGATGGTGAAGGCGGGCGACACCGTTGACCAGATGATCGATCAGATCACGCCGCACTTGGAAGCCGGCGACATCATTATTGACGGCGGCAACTCGCTGTTCAGCGATTCGACGCGGCGCACGAAGGCGCTGGCGGAGAAGGGAATTTTGTTTATCGGGACGGGCGTTTCGGGCGGCGAAGAAGGTGCACGGAACGGACCATCGATCATGCCGGGCGGGAATCCGGCCGCGTGGCCGCACGTGAAGCAGATCTTCCAGGCGATCGCGGCCAAGGTGGAAGACGGGACGCCGTGCTGCGACTGGGTGGGCGAAGAGGGCGCAGGACACTACGTGAAGATGGTGCACAATGGCATCGAGTACGGCGACATGCAGTTGATCTGCGAGGCCTACGACCTGCTGAAGCGCGGGCTGGGATTGACGGCCGACGACCTGCACGATGTGTTCGCGGATTGGAACAAGGGCGAGCTGGACAGCTACCTGATCGAGATTTCGAGCCAGATCTTCGCGAAGAAGGATGAGGACGGGACGCCGCTGGTGGACAAGATTCTGGACACGGCGGGACAAAAGGGTACAGGGAAGTGGACGGTGATCAGCGCGCTGGATACGGGCCAGCCGGTGACGCTGATTGGCGAGAGCGTGTTTTCGCGCTGCCTGTCGGCGCTGAAAGAGGAACGCGTGGAAGCGGAGAAGGTTCTGCGCGGGCCGAAGACTTTGCCCAAGGTTGGAGACCGCACGAAGTTTATCGAAGACGTGCGCCGAGCGCTGTTCTGCTCGAAGATCATCAGCTATGCGCAGGGGTACATGCTGCTGCGGGCCGCGGCCAAGGAATTTGGCTGGAACCTGAACATGGGCGGGATCGCGCTGATGTGGCGCGGCGGGTGCATCATCCGCAGCCAGTTTCTGGGCAAGATCAAGGACGCGTACAGGAAGAACAAGAAGCTCGACAATTTGCTGCTCGACAAGTTCTTCTCGAGGCTGGTGAACAGATACCAGGCGTCGTGGCGCAAGGCGTTGGTGCAGGCGGTCAAGTTGGGCGTGCCGACGCCGGCGTTCTCGACTGCGCTCGCGTTCTTCGACGGGTATCGCTCAGGACGGCTGCCTGCGAACCTGCTGCAGGCGCAACGCGACTTTTTTGGAGCGCATACGTATGAGCGCGTGGACCAGCCGAGAGGACAGTTCTTCCACACGAATTGGACGGGACGGGGCGGAAGGGTTTCGTCGGGTACGTACAACGCTTAAAAGCCGGGAACAGGGAACAGGGAACAGGAAAAATGAAGCGGCGATTTCCTTGATGGAGATCGCCGCTTTTGATTTGGGCTGGAATTTGATGTGGATCAGCGAACGGGATTCGGCGGGCGGACTTCACCGCAGGGATTCGACAGGGGCGGGGTCCATGTCGGCGTAGTCCTGATTTTCGCCGCCCATGCCCCAGCAGAAGCTGTAGGCGCGGGTGCCCACGCCGCAATGGATCGACCAGCCGGGAGAGATGACGATGTCCTTGTCGGCCATGACGATGTGGCGGGATTCAGCGGGCGGCCCCATGAAATGCATGACACGCGCGTCATTGGCGAGATTGAAGTACATGTAGATTTCGCTGCGGCGCATGTGGGTGTGCGGGGGCATGGTATTCCAATTGCTGCCGGGCGCGAGATGCGTGACGCCCATGACGAGCTGACAACTGCGCGCGCCCTGGAGATGAATGTACTTGCAGATGGTGCGCTTGTTGCAGGTCTCGAGGCTGCCGAGTTCGGTCGGGATGGCGTCTTCTTTGCGGACGAGCGTTGTGGGGTACTCGGCATGGGCGGGATAGCTCAACAGGTAGAAGATGGCGGGGGCGGACTTGTCCTTTGAGGCGAAGGTGACCTGCTTGTTGCCGCGGCCGATGTAGAGGACGTCGAGATTGTTGAGATCGCAGCTCTTGCCTTCGACGGTGATGATGCCTGCGCCGCCGATGTTCAGCGCGCCCAGCTCGCGGCGCTCGGTGAAGTAAGTTGCGCGGAGGTCGGGATCGGTGAGCAAAGCGATGGGAGCGTCGAGCGGAGCTGCGAAGCCGACAACGGCGCGATCGAGATCGACGTAATTGAGATGGAGTTGGCCAGGCGCGCAGAGCGCGCTGAGCAGAAATGTGTCGCGGAGCTCGTCGGTGTTCATGCGCGGGTAGCGCACAGGGTCAGCCATCAAAACGGTCTTCATTGATTCTCCTAAATGCAGCTTCTAGCTTCTAGCTATTAGCTCATTCGTGAACTGCAAGAGGCGTGCTGTTCAAGGTCTTCATGTATAGGCCGCCGCACATTTCATAAGGTTACGAGTTGATTGCAGCTGCAATTCAATTTTACGGCTCGGGAGGCGTGGGAAGTTGGGGTGGATTCCAGTTGTGGATGCCACAGAGGAAGACCGGGGGCTCATATTATTTCGCTTCGCGAGGGGTGAGGAAGCGGGTGTGCGGGTCGCAGCGGTAGGGAGTCCCGGAGGAAGGATACGAGCATTTTTGGTGGACTGACCACTTGGACCATCCTTGAAAAAGTTCCGAACGTCGGGCGGTCAAGGGGCTTCTGTCATTAATCTCGGGCCGACGCTGCGGAACTGATTCAGCGCGGAACTTGCTCGAGGACCCAGCGAACGAGCTCGTTGCCGGCGGCGAAATTGTCATAGGTGACGGGGAGCTTGCGGCCGTCGGTGTATTCGTTGTAGAGCCAGGGATCGACCATGGCGTAGACGGTGCCTTTGCCGAATTTGGCAGTCGCCATGAAAATGTCGCCGCCTTCGGCAAGCACGGCATGAGCGGGGCCGGTAACGGAGATGGTGCAGACATCCTTGACGTAGATGGTGTGCGGGCGATGGAAGATGGAACCGTTGCCGTCAATGACGATCTTTCCCTGCTCCCAGTTGGTTCCGACGACATGCTTACGCAGGACGCTGTTGAAGTGGATGCCGAATTTTTCGGAGACGACGTTGAAGTGATCGAGGTCGGCGTAGGAGGTGTCGTTCTCCATGATCATGAGCACGCCGCCGGCGCGGACCCAATCCGCGATCTGGGTTGCGTCTTCAGCGTTTGCGTAGTGCGGATGTGAGTTTTTGTCGGCGTTGTCGGGAGAGACGATGAGGTAGATCTGTGAATTGCGAAGATTGGCGGATGTCGGTTCCGCGTCGAGCTCGTTTGTGCCGGCGCCGAAGTTGCGGAAGATGTGGCCAAAAAGCGAGTAGCCCGGCTCGTCCCGGGTGTTCCATTTGTAATGGAAGTAGACTTGCTGGCCGAATGCGTCGGCACGCTGTTGCGAGTTGAACCAGCCGTCAACGAGGACGGTGCGGCCGCGGCCGAGCTGGGCATTCTGCGCGGTTTCCATTTCCGAACTGGCGAGCAGAAAAGCGCCGACGCCCTTGGGATCGTTGGTGGCGACTTTTTCGCCGATGTAGTAGGCGTAAGTTCCGTCGCGATAGGGATCGCCGCCGAGGCCTGAGGCCTTTACAGTGTCCGCCAGCGAGAAGTCTGCTTCGGGGGCAACGCTCGTGAAGTGCGAGAGGATTCCTTTATATCCGCGCCCGGCGTTGGGCGAGTAGGTCTGAGGCAGATAGCCCAGGCGCACGCCCTTGGCGAGGGCGTAGACGAACATGCAGGCGGAGGAGGATTCGAGGTAATTCCCCTTCTCATGGGGCTTGTTCACGACGTCGTACCACAGACCGGTGTCGGGATCCTGGTAGCGCGCGACGGCAGCGGCTGCGCGGCGGAGAATGGCCAGGAGCTGCGCACGGCCAGGGTCGTTCGCGGGATAGTAGTCGAGGGTGTCGACGAGAGCCATCATGTACCAGCCCATGCCGCGCGCCCAGAACTCGGAGGAGTCGCCAGTTTGCTTGTTGGCCCAGCGCTCCTGCTTCGATTCATCCCAGCCGTGATAGAGGAGGCCGGTGCGAGGATCGCGCGCGTGCTGCTCCATGAGCACGAATTGATGGGTGATGTCGGCGAATTCTTGAGGGTGATGGGAGATGGAGGCGTACTCAGCGCGGAAAGGCTCGGCCATGTAAAGGCCGTCGAGCCACATCTGGTTGGGGTAGCGCTGCTTGTGCCATAAACCGCCCGAGGCATTTCGCGGCTGTTGAGCGAGCTGATCGTAGAGAAACGTGGCGGCGGTGAGATATCGCTGGTTGCGCGTGACGCCGTAGAGGAGGAGGAGCTGGCGGCCAAGGAGAATGTTATCGAGCTGATGCTCTTCGGGCTTGAGCGTTGGGATCGAGCCATCGGGCGCGAGGAGGGCATCGACGGAGCTTTGAATGTAGTGAAAGTATTGGGGATCGGCGGTCGAGAGCCAGACAGAGTCCATGCCTTCGAGAAGGGTGCCGAGCTCGTAGTTCCAGTTTGAAGGAGCACCGGCGGGGGCGGTGCGGCCATTGGGCCAGCGCGCAACAGCAGAGTTGGCGGCAAGCTGGGACCAGGGAAATGCATCGTCTGGAGTGGCGGCGCGAGGCACGAGTGGGGCGGTGGTTACAGCGAGCGCTAGAAAAGAGGCAAAAACGCGGAGGGTCTTCATTGATGCTCCGAAGAAAGAGACTCAGTCAGGCGAGTAGATTAAAGTCTTGAGCCAATCACACAAAAGAGGCTGCTGGGTTGAATCGGCAGCCTCCGAAGCGATATTCCATCTCGCTCTCGAGCGGTCGACGCATGTATCGATTCATATTTCGTCATATTTCGCACGCGTGGTCTGACCTCACTTTGGAGCGCGACCAGTTTCGTTTAGCGGCTCAATGACTGTCAATAGGGAAATTCGGGGGCGCATTCCAGGGCGATGGCTGCAGCGTATTGCAAGATGCGCGGCAACGGGACCCAGGCGCCAACTGCTGCGAATCGATAGGATGACCGGCCTACGAGCGAACGTTGACTTGAGGGGTCCGCGTGACAGAGCGCGACTGAGCGGCGGATGCGGAGCGCGCATGCTTCCTTTTTTGCGTGGCAGTCGATCCTTTGCGGCCCGTGGGACGCTCCATACCCTGCGCGATTTGCGCCATGCGCAGATGCTGCTCCATGAGATTGTGCGCTTCCTTGGCGTCGCGCGTGCGGATGGCGCGGTAGATCTCGCGATGCATTTCCGCGGATTCACGCATGTCAGTCGAGCGTTCGACGGTCTTACGGCGAGAGTCATAGAGGGCCGAGGTGATGGTCTCAATGATGGCTGCCAGAATGGGGTTGCCCGAGGCCTGAGAAACGATGCGATGAAAGAGCAGGTCGTGGATGAGATATTCGGCAGGACTATCCATGGAGGCGAACATGTCGGCAACCTCATCGGCGAGGGCGGAGAATTGCTCCTGCTTGCCGCGTTCGGCGGCGAGGGCGGCGAGATGGCTCTCAAGGATGATGCGGGATTCGAACATCTGCCAGGACTGAAAGCCATGCAGGGCGCCGATGAGGCTGAGAGAGGCGGTTCCGAATTGAGGGGGGCCGTCTGCGACGAATGTGCCGACACCGTGGCGAATCTTCATCACGCCCATTGCAGCCATGTAACCAATGCCTGTGCGGAGGCTGGCGCGGCTGATTTTGAGGGCGCGGGCGAACTCGCGTTCCGGTGGAATCTTGTCGCCCGGCTGCAGGGTTCCTTTCTCAATCAGAGAGCGGATGTGGTTAACCACTTGCATCGTGAGGTGTGTGTTGCGCTCTTCCTCTTTCACCCTGGGCATAAGATCAGATACCTTCTTGCGATACTGCAAATCAGTGTCAAAGCGAGATTATCACCGATTGCAAGGGCCTGGTTGGAGAAACTTCGAGAGAGGGAAAGGAACGAATAGAGGGCGGAGGACGGGATAAATGTGTATACTTCCGGTCTGACCTCTCATTCCGGCAGGGCTCTGGTGATACGGCGCGCGAGGCGATTAGAATGAAAGCCATGTTGCTCCACGAAGACCGATTATTTCCCGCGGAAGCATGTGCCCGGAAGGTCGCACGTTCTTTGTACGAGCATGTCCGCAGGCTCCCCATCATCAGCCCCCATGGGCACACTCAGGCCGCGTGGTTCGCCGACAACGGGCCGTTTCCAGATCCGGCGACGCTTTTTGTGCAACCAGACCACTATGTGTTTCGCATGCTTTACAGCCAGGGCATCTCGATGGATGACCTGGGTATCGGCCAGCCGGTGATTGAGGATCCGCGCAAGGTATGGCGGATTTTTGCAAAGCATTACTATCTTTTCCGGGGCACGCCCACGCGCATGTGGCTGGATTTCGCCTTTCAGGAGCTATTCGGAATCAGAGAGCGGCTGAGCGAGAAGACTGCCGATCTTTATTTCGACAGCATCGCGGAAAAGCTGCGCACGCCGCAATTTCTGCCGCGGGCGCTTTACGAGAAGTTCAATATTGAAGTGCTGTCGACGACGGAATCTCCGCTGGACGAGTTGAAAGCTCACCAGGCGATTCGCGATTCGGGATGGAAGGCGCGGATTATTCCCGCTTTCCGACCGGACCCGGTGGTGGATCCGGAGTTCAAAGGATTTGCCGGGCTGGTGGCGAAGCTGGGCGAACTGCATGGCGAGGACAGCTCCACATGGAATGGCTACCTGAACGCGCTGAAGAAGGCGCGGGCGCGATTCAAGGCGCTGGGGTGCACGTCGACCGACCATGGACATCGAACGGCGCGGACTGCGGACCTGGTTCAGAGCGAAGCGGCAGCGCTGTTCGCGAAGGTAATTGCGGGCAGAGCAGATGCCGCCGAGCAGGAGTTGTTCCGAGCTCAGATGCTCACAGAGATGGCACGGATGAGTGTGGAGGATGGGCTGGTGATGCAGATCCATCCGGGCAGCGTGCGCAACCACAATCGCTTCGTGTATGAGCGATATGGCCGCGACATGGGCTGCGACATTCCGAGGCCAACGAATTATGTGGATGCACTGCGTCCACTGCTGGATCGGTTTGGCAACGAGCGCAATCTGACCATCATTCTGTTCACGCTGGACGAGACAACCTACAGCCGCGAACTTGCGCCGCTGGCTGGGCATTATCCCTGCTTGCGCCTGGGACCACCGTGGTGGTTTCATGACAGTCCTGAGGGCATGATGCGATTCCGCGAGCAAGCCACGGAGACGGCCGGATTCTACAACACAGTGGGATTCAACGACGATACGCGGGCGTTTCTTTCGATACCGGCGCGGCACGACGTAGCGCGGCGGGTGGATTGCGCGTTTCTAGGCAAGCTGGTGGCCGAGCATCGTCTGGACGAAGACGAAGCGCACGAGGTCGCACACGATTTGACCTACAGCCTGGTGAAAAAGGCGTACCGGCTGTAGTTCTATATTGGCCAAGTGTCAGCTTGGCGTGGTCTCCCACCCTAGCCGGAAGAACAAGAACCCGGCTAGGGTGTGGCACCCAGGATCGAGCAAGGACGGAGTTGCAGTATGAGCCTATATTGTTGCGTGGGAAGCACCGAGACAGATCTTTCGGACAAGCAACTGAAAGAGCTGCTGGCGGAGAGCCTCGCCAAGCTGGGCAAGCGGACGAGCGTGCTGGCTGTGCCGCCCGATCAAAGCCGCGAGCACTCGCGGGCCGGCGATCTGACGCGGTATGCGTGGGAGCACTATGGCGAGCGACTGAAGGCTGTGCTGCCGGCGATCGGGACGCACACGCCAATGCGGCCGGACCAGATTTCGCACATGTTCGGGAAGATGCCGCAGGAGCTGTTCCGCGTTCACAACTGGCGGACCGACATTGAGACACTGGGCGAGCTGCCGGCGGAGTATATCCGCGAACAATCGGAAGGCAAACTGAATTACACGTGGCCGGCGCAGGTGAACAAGCTGATTTCGCAGGGCGGGTTCGATCTGATTCTCTCCATTGGGCAGGTGGTGCCGCACGAAGTGATTGGAATGGCGAATCACTCCAAAAACATTTTGATCGGTACAGGCGGCCGCGAGGGGATCAATCGCAGCCACTACCTGGGCGCGGTGTACGGGATGGAACGGATCATGGGGCGGGCCGAAAACCCGGTGCGCAACGTGCTGAATCGGGCGTGCGAGAAGTTTTTGAGGCACCTGCCGATCGTTTATGTGCAGACGGTGGTCGGTCGAGGCAAGAACGACGAGTTGGCCGTGCGAGGGCTGTTCATCGGCGACGATCTGGAATGCTTTCTGAAGGCGGCGGAGCTGAGCCTGAAGGTGAATTTCGAGATGCTCGACGAGCCGATCAAGAAAGCGGTTGTATACCTGGACCCAAATGAGTTTCACAGCACGTGGCTGGGCAATAAGGCGGTGTACCGCACGCGCATGGCACTGGCCGACGGAGCCGAGCTGATTATTCTGGCTCCGGGCGTGAAGGAGTTCGGCGAGGATAAAGGGATCGATGCACTGATCCGCAAGTACGGCTATCGAGGAACGCCGGCCACGCTGAAAGCGGTGGAAGAGAATGCCGACCTGGCAGCGGACTTGAGCGCGGCGGCGCATTTGATTCACGCTTCGTCAGAGGGGCGGTTCACCATCCGGTGGTGCCCGGGCGAGCTGACTCGCAAGGAAGTGGAAGGCGTTGGATTTGAATTCGGCGATTTGAAGACAATGACGACGCGCTACGATCCAACAAAGCTTTGTCACGGGTTCAATCAAGTGGGCGGGGAGAAGATTTTCTTCGTAGCTAATCCAGGCCTGGGACTCTGGGCGCACCGCAGCCGATTTGAGAGCTCCGCCGCGCCCGCACTGGCGCACAGCCAGGCAGGATGAGCTGTGGAGAGCGCCTGAGGACGCAACAGAACTAAAGAATTCGCGAAAATGAGAAGAACACGGGGAACGAAGAATTGAAGCTGAATAAATATTCGGTTGGCACCGGTGACCGGTTTGCGCACCAGGCCAAGGCGCAGTTGCAGGCATGCGTGATTGCCTTGAACCATGGGCTTGAAGTGGTGCCGGTGTGGAACAAGTCGAACCGCGAGCACATGATCATCGGCTCCCAGCCGGCGAGCGTGCGGCAGGCAGCCGACGCGGCGGTGAAGGCGCTGGGGTGGAAGCTGCCGTACTACTGCGATGCGGACCACATTACGGCCGCGACGGTCGACCGCTTTCTTGCGCCGTGCGATTTTTTCACGTTTGATGTGGCCGATTTCATCGGGCAGCCGGCACAAGCTGCGGACATCGAGAGCTTTGTGAAGAGGCATCCAGAGCTGCAAGGGAGCATTGAACTGGCCGGGGCGGATGAGGTCTTCGAGATTACGCCCGCGATTTTGAGGCAAACCGCGGAAAAGTTTCTGGCAGCGGTGAAGAAGGCCGGGGAAGTCTATCGGCGGGTGCTGAGCGCGAAAGGCGAAGGGAACTTTATTTCCGAAGTTTCGATGGACGAGACCGATCGCGCGCAGAGTCCGGTGGAATTGCTGATTATTCTTGCGGCCATCGCCGACGAGGGCATTCCGGTGCAGACGATCGCGCCGAAATTCAGCGGGCGCTTCAACAAGGGCGTGGATTACGTGGGCGACGTGGCTCAGTTCGGGTGCGAGATGGCGCTCGACGTTGCGGCCATCGCCTACGCGGTTAAGCAGTATGGGCTGCCGGTGAACCTGAAACTTAGCGTCCACTCGGGCAGCGACAAATTCTCGATCTATCCGGCGATTCACGCGACGATGAAGAGCCTGGACGTGGGCGTGCACTTGAAGACGGCGGGAACGACCTGGCTGGAGGAGCTGATCGGGCTGGCCGAGGCGGGCGGCGAAGGGTTAGCGCTGGCCAAGGAGGTGTATGCAGAAGCATTGGCGCATCGCGACGAGCTGTGCGCGCCGTATGCCACGGTGATCGACATCGATCCCAAGAAACTGCCGACGGCCGACGAGGTGCGGGGATGGTCTTCAGAGCAGTACACTTCGGCGCTGCGGCACGTGGAATGCTCGCCGGCCTACAACAGCAGTGTGCGCCAGTTGCTGCACGTGGGATTCAAGGTGGCGGCGAAGATGGGACAGCGCTATCTGGATCTGCTTGAGGCCAACGAAGCCGTGATTGCGAAGAATGTGACTGAAAATCTCTACGTGCGGCACATTGCGCCGGTATTCTTGGGTAGCAGTTCCTGAATGCGGAGTTGGGTTGGGCCGCGCCGTTCCGCATCAAATCCCCACGGAGATCGCATGAAAGACCAGCTGTTCAGCCTTGAAGGCAAGGTCGCGGTTGTGACCGGAGGGACGTCCGGAATTGGCCGGGCCCTGAGTCTTGGATTAGCCGATGCCGGCGCCGACGTGATTGCAACGGCGCGCCGCAAAGAGCAGGTAGACGATACGGCCAACGAGATTGAGGCGCGCGGGCGAAAGACCCTGCGCATGGCCTCGGACGTGGGCGATCGCAGCACGCTGGAAACGCTGCTAGCGGCAGTGCTCGAGCGCTTCAGCAAAGTAGACATCCTGGTGAACTGCGCGGGCATGATCAAGCGGACACCCACCCTCGATTTGCTGGAAGCCGAATGGACGAACATCCTGAACACGAATTTGACGGGAACACTGCGGGCCTGCCAGATCTTCGGCCGGCACATGCTGGAGCGCGGGTACGGGCGCATCATCAACATAGCGTCGCTGAACAGTTTTGTGGCGTTGAGCGAAGTAGCGGCATACGCGGCGAGCAAAGCGGGTGTGGCGTCGCTGACGCGGTCGCTGGCAGTGGAGTGGTCGAAGAAAGGCGTGACGGTGAACGCGGTTGCACCGGGAGTGTTTCGCACGGATTTAAATGCGCAACTGCTGGACTCGACGCCGCGCGGGCAGGAGCTGCTGATGCGGACGCCGATGGGCCGGTTTGGCAAGACCGAGGAATTGGTAGGCGCCGTGGTTTATCTCGCATCTGACAGTGCTTCATTCGTCACGGGACAGATTCTGGTGGTGGACGGAGGTTTCCTGGCCAGCGGAGTGAATCAGTAAGGCAGGGACCAAGGGACCAAGGGAACGAGGGACCAGGGACCAGGGATGAGGGATCAGGAAACAGTGGATGCCCACATTGCCCAGTTCAACGGATGACTTCGATGACGAAGAGGGCTGCGCCGAGGGACGCAGCCTTTTTGTTGGGAGTAGAGCTTGCGGGTAGGCGCGCTAGTTGAGTGTGACATTGGCGCCGGCCATTTTGATGATCGCGTCGCCTTGCGCGGCTTGGACCTTCACGTTTTGGCCCGTCACGGTTGCATAGCCGATGGACAGTCCCTTTTCGCCGCTTAGATTGACGTTCTGAAGGACGATATCGGTGACCGGCGCTTCAGGCAGGCCGACGATGGCGCCAGCCATGACAGCGCCGGTTGCGGTGACGTTTTGGATCACGATGTTGTGGAAGTGGGGCGTGAGGCGCGTGACGGGCGCAGGCTCTACGGCAGTTTCTGACGGGAGGATGCGGGGATAGTACTCGCTGATGACGAGCGGGTTCTTCACATCCTTCATGTCGATGTCGCGGAAGACTAGATTGCTGACGTCGTTGCCGCGGTCGCGATTAGCCTTGACACGAATGCCGTTGTCGGTGCCGTCGAAGTGAATGCGCTCGGCGAGAATATTGCGCGCGCCTCCTGCGATCTCGCTGCCGATGGAGAGGCCGTGGCCGTGCAGGAACGTGCAATCGGAGATGGTGATGTCGCGGCTGGGATCGTCACCGCCGGGCGAGTCAATGGCGCCGGACTTGATGGCGATGTCGTCGTCACCCGTGTCGGCGTAGAGATGATCGATGCGGACATTCGACGAGGAAAAGGGATCGACAGCATCGGTATTAGGCGATGGATACGGCGCCAGGATGCGGACGTTGCGGATGAGCACGTCGTCGCAGTAGTAGGGAACAAGCTGCCAGAAGGGCGAGTTCTGGATGGTGACTCCCTCGACGCGAACATGCTTGCAGTGGTCGAAGACGACAAGGCGCGGGCGTGGGTGCGGATTGCCCATGATCCCCGCGTCACTGACGGTGCGCGCCATCTGCCACCAGCTTTCGCCGTTGCCGTCGATGGTGCCCTCGCCGGTGATGGATACATTTTCAGCGTTTGTGGCGCTGACCAGAGACTGAACGCCGGGGAGACGAAATTCCGTGATCTCGGGATAGTCGGCATGGTCGGGCGAGCCAAGAAGCGTGGCGCCCTGATCGAGTTGGAGAGTGATGTTGCTCTTAAGGACGATGGGTGCGCTGAGATATGTGCCCGCAGTCAGGCGAACAGTACCGCCGCCCTTGGTCGCGCAAGTGCCGATGGCTTTTTGGATTGCGGCGGTGTCCTTGGTGATTCCATCGGCTTTGGCGCCGAAATCGCGCGGATTGCAAGTGCGGGCCGCGTGGAGCGCGGTGGCGGATGCGGCGATGAAGGCCAGGGCGAAAAGGGGAGTGAAGATTCGGTGGGTGAGCCGGGTTCTTTTTCGAATCACAGAACTGCCTCGCACGGGTAGATTTCTTGCGCGCCTCATCATACGCCACAAGAGGCCAGTGGTCCTGCCACTGCATTCACCAGCTCCTAGCTTCTGGCTCCTAGCTTCTAGCTCAATCATCTCGGGCCGGAACTAAGCGGACGGAGTTTTGACTGGCAGGCGGATGATGAAGCGCGTGTCGCCGGGCTGGGACTGGACTTCAAGTTGCCCGGCAAACTTTTGCGTGACGATGCGGTGAACGATCTCGAGGCCGAGGCCGGTGCCGGAGCCCTCGGGCTTGGTGGTGAAGAATGGCTCGAAGATGTGAGGAAGAACGTCGGCCGGAATGCCTGAGCCGTGATCGCCGATGGAAACGACGAGCCATTCAGGCTCGGACCAGGTGGAGATTTCGAGTTTTGCGCCCTGGGGAGAGGCATCGACGGCGTTGTCGATGAGGTTGGTCCAGACCTGGCTTAGGGCGGAGCCGCGCGTACGGATTGTGGAGGGCGAGGCCGCGAAACGCTTTTCGACCTGAATCTGCTTCAGACGGATCTTATGGCCAAGGATGGTGAGCGTGCTCTGCAGGCTGTCGTGGACGTCGAGCTCCTTGTCGGGAGTGCGCTCGTCGTAGGCGAACTTTTTGACGGCCATGACCAGCTCGGAGATGCGCGAGATGCTTTCTTCGATGGCGCAGACAAGCGAGACGCTGGAGACCAGCGCGCCGAACCAATTGAGAGCGTCAGAGAACGATGCAGGATCGAAGTGCTCCTGGGCGCAGGCGATTTCCTCGTGGTCGATGCCCATGGAGACGAGGACAGGGCCGATGGTGAAGGCGTTCTCCACTTTCGCGTCGGCCAGCCACTGGCTCATGGCTTCTTCCGCGTCGGCCTGCTCGAGGCTGCTCATGGCAGGAAGATTGCAACCGCGGAGAGCGTGCTCGAGGAGATCTTTCATGCACTGGAGCTGGGCGGGGGTCTTGGCCTTGCCGCTGTTGCGCAGGCTGAGCTGCTGCAGCCGGAGCAGATTTTCGCGGAGTTGCGTGGCGGCGCGCTTGGCGGCAGCGCCGGGATTGTTGAGCTCGTGCATGAGACCGGCGGCGAGGGTGCCGAGGGAGATGAGCTTCTCGCGGTGCAGCGCCTCAACCTGATAGGCCTGAAGGCGTACCGCGCTGTCGGCAAGGACGGTCTTACGAACCTCGGGGCAGCAGGCGAGAAGGGACCAGAAGTCCTGCTCGGTGAAGCGGAGAAGAACTGAATCCTGCGTAGCCGTGATGCGGAAAGTGGAATTTGGCTTGCCGGTGAGGAGAGGCACTTCGCCGAAAGCTTCGCCGGCATGGGCGATGCCGACCAGGGTCAGCGTTCCGTCGGATTCGGGGCGTTCGGCGCGCGATTCACCCCGGAGAAGGAGCCAGTAGTAGAGCCAGGGCTGACCGGCTTCGACGAGCACCGTGCCGGCCTGAGCAGTGACACGGTCGACGTGGTCAACCCCAAGGATTGCGTTGAACGGAGTTGAAGCGAAGATTCGGGTGTGCGGTAGCGCTGCTGCAAGATCCTTGAGACGGACCGGTTCGACGTTGATCGCTTGTGTGCTTTCGCTCATCTTGCTCATTGCACTCAAACCAGCGTCTGCGAGAAGGTGCTAGAACCCCGCCAGATACTGGTGCATAAACTGCACCGCGATTGAGCCCTCGCCCACCGCGGATGCGACGCGCTTGACGGAGCCGGAGCGGACATCGCCGGCGACAAAGACGCCGGGAACGCTGCTCTCAAGCAGGAACGGCTCGCGTTTTTCGTTCCAGACCTCGGGCAGCTTACCGTCGTTACGTAAATCGGGCCCAGCCAAGATGAATCCCTTCTGGTCACGCATGATGCACGGCGGCAGCCACGCGGTGACCGGCGCGGCGCCGATAAAGACGAACAAAGAGGATGCGGGCACCTGAACTTCACCTGCCGGGCCGCGGAGCTTTAGCTCGGTGAGATGTTCGTCGCCGATGGCTTCGATGACCTGGTTGCGCGCCTCCACCACAATATTCGATGTCCGAGCGATCTCATCGATCAAGTATTTCGACATGGTGGCGGAAAGTCCTTCTCCGCGCACCAGCATGGTTACTTTGGTGGCATATTTGGCGAAATGCAGGGCGGCCTGGCCGGCGGAGTTAGCGCCGCCAACGATGAAGACCTCTTCGCCCTTGCAGGCCAACGCTTCGACGAGCGCGGCACCATAGTAGATGCCGCGGCCGGTGAGGCGGTCGGCGCCGGGGATATCGAGCTTGCGGTATTGGACGCCGGGAGCGAGTAGCACGCAGTGGCTGGAAACCTCACGGCCATCGGCAAGCTGAAGAAAACGGTACTGGCCGTCGACGCGCATGCCGGTGGCGCGCTGGGTGACAAATTCGGCACCGAAGCGAGAGGCCTGAGCGTAGGCGCGGCGGCCGAGATCGGCGCCAGTGACGCCGGAGGGAAAGCCGAGATAGTTTTCGATGCGTGAGCTGGAACCGGCCTGCCCGCCGGGCGCTTCAGGTTCGATGACGACGGTGCGGAGACCCTCACTGGCACCATAGACGGCGGCGGCGAGACCGGCCGGTCCGGCGCCAACGACCACGATGTCGTAGAAATCCTGCGCGGCCTGAACGCGAAGGCCGACGCGGCCTGCGAGCGTCTCGAGATCGGGGTCGACGAGGACGGAGCCGTCGGATAAGAGGACCACGGGGAGTTTTTGCGGATCGAGCTTCCGGTCTTTGAGGAGCGTAAGAGCTTCATCGCCGACGGAGACGTCGATCCAGCGGTAGGGAACGTGATTGCGAGAGAGGAAGTTGCGCAGGCGGTGATCGTTGAGCGACCAGCGATAGCCGATGACGCGCAGGCCTTCGAACGGCGGACTGAAGCTAGCCTGCCAGTCTTCAAGGAGGTCGGTGACAACGGGGTAGAGCTTCTCCTCCGGAGGGTCCCAGGGCTTGTTCAGGTAGTAATGAATGCGAGCGGTGTTAATGGCGCGAATGGCGGCCTCAGTGTCGGCATACGCGGTGAGAAGGATGCGGCGCGCGTCAGGATAGATGGTGCGCGCCCGCTCGAGCATTTCGACGCCGCTCATTCCGGGCATGCGCTGGTCGCTGATCAATAGAGCTACAGGCTCGTCGCGCGACTTGAGTTGAGCAAGAGTGTCGAGCGCAGCCGGTCCGCTGGCGGCGCGCATGACGCGATAGGTGGCTCCATATTGGCGACGCAGATCCTGGACCACGGCTTCAAGCACGCTTACGTCGTCGTCTACAGCAAGCAGGATGGGCCGCGCCATATGGAAAGTGTAGTGCCTGAAACCGGTCTCATGATCGAACTGCTTTTCTTCACGATCGCCCGGGGCCCTGCCTTATTGCCGGATCCCACACTTGCCCGGCGGAGTGCCTGGCTATTCATGAGGGCGGATGTACCCGTCCCAATTTAGTTAATGGTTTCCGCGGACCCGCCCAAAGGTTTTTTGTACCCTATTTGGCTCCATAGGCTGTAATCTCAGACATAGACCCTACGAGGGGCCGGAGATCCCAATGGAGCCGGGTATTGCAAAATGGACCGGCAAGGGCCAAAAATGTAGCAATTGCAGACATTGCCAGGACTTTGGTCATTCTGCCGATAGGGACGAATGGGGAGAGTGACAGGCGCGGTGGGTCGACACGCTGGACTTGGCGGCGATCGAGTTAGAGGGTTGAGTTTTTCCCAAGAGGACAGGGGTAGGCAGAACACACCATGAACAAGATCATCCTGGCCGATTCACAGGCGATCTTCCGGGCTGGCACCGCCAAGGTTCTGGCCATGGACGAGGACTTGCGCATTATTGCGCAATGCACCGATCTTGAGCGGATGTACC
>CAZANC010000047.1:2502-17371 GCA_964486495.1 uncultured Occallatibacter sp. | reverse complement strand
TCGATCGATTTGTTGCATCCCGGCCACGGGAAGGATCTGGCGAACCCGGTCTACGTGAGTTGGGGACACATCCCGCACAATCTCGGTTCCTGGATCAGCCTGGCGTGGAACGACGAGAAGGCGCTGGCCACGCTGCAATCGCCCGATCGTCGCGTTTACTTCGCCGGCGACCACACCAGCCGGCTGGTCGGCTGGCAGGAGGGGGCCGCGCTCTCGGCTTATCGCGTGATTAACCAGCTTGGGGAGCGGATGGCGGCGGCAGGCTGAGCAAAGCGAACTACTTCTTCGCGCGTTTGTAGAACGGCAGCGGGACCTGCTTCGCACGCACCTTGTTGGCGCGGCACTCGACGATCAGATCGACGCCGCTGGCGGCTACGGCTGTGGGAACAACCGCCATGGCGATGTTGGTCTTCAAGAACGGCGCAGGAGAACCGGACGTCACCGTGCCGATACGGCTGCCGGCGAGATTGTGCACTTCGTAGCCGTCGCGCGCGATGCCGCGCTCGACCATCTCGAGGCCGACGATCCTGAGCTTCGGGCCGCCTGCGGCTTGAACCGCCAGCAGCGCCTCGCGTCCGATAAAATCGCCCTTGTCGAGCTTAAGCCAGCGATCGAGGCCGGCCTCAAACACGTCGATTTCCTCAGAGATTTCGTGCCCGTAGAGGCTCATGCCCGCCTCGAGACGGAGCGTGTTGCGAGCGCCCAGCCCGCACGGCCGAATGCCGAACTCCGCGCCGGCATCGAGCAGCGCGTTCCACATCTTCAGGGTGGTGGCTTCGTCCGACGGAATGTAGACCTCGAAGCCGTCCTCGCCGGAGTAGCCGGTGCGCGCGATGAGCGTATTCGGAATGCCGGCCACTGTTCCCCATGTGAACCAGTAGTTTTTGATCGCGGCGAGATCGACCTTCGTTAGCTTGGCCAGAGTCTCAAGCGCGCGCGGCCCTTGCAGCGCCAGTTGCGAATAGTAGGCCGAGTAGTTGCTGATGTGAATGTCAGGCCAACTGCCGACTTGTTTCCGGATCCAGGCGAAGTCCTTCTCCGTGGTGCCTGCGTTGACGACCAGCAGGTAGTCGTTCGCGCTCAGGCGGTGTACAAGGATGTCGTCAATGAAGGTGCCCTGCGGCGTGAGCAGCGCGGAGTAGTGCGCCTGCCCGTCCTGGAGGCGCGACGCGTCGTTCATGGCGATGTGCTGGACAGCATTCAGGGCCCCGGGGCCGCGAAACTGGATCTCGCCCATGTGACTCACGTCGAAGAGGCCGACGGCGGTGCGCACCGCTATGTGCTCGGCTATCAATCCGCCGCCGGGACCGGGGTACTCGACCGGCATGTCCCATCCGCCGAAGTCGACCATCTTTGCCTTGAGCGCGCGATGCGTGGCGTTCAGCGCGGTCTTTTTGAGCGGGGCGGCGGGCGCAGCAGAATCGGACATGCGGGCTCCTTTCGATGACCTGACTTCATCTCTCATGATAGGGCTGCCGGGCGGGGAGCGAGCGGGGCTTCGACTGCGGTTGAAGGCCCGCGAGAAGTTGGGCGGTGCCTGGAGGGTTTAGTTGCGCCTGCAGCAGGTTAGTATTGTTGCGGCCGTCGCTGCGTTAGCTGGCGGTGTGGAAAGGATCCGCGTGAATCCCATTCGAGGCGTCGTGATGCTCGTCGCCGCCGCCCTGGCCATCTGGAAGGGCTGGCAGATACATCGCGGCGAGACGGCTGTACTGGCGTACGGGCTTGGCGCGATGGCCCTGGCGCTGGGTGTTTGGCACCTGACGCGGAAGACGCCGCAGCCGAGAGTCTGATTGATTTTGAGGCTTTTGACGGCTCTTTTGGCTTTTGATCGGCGGACAGACCGAACGGGGCTATAATTCCGGCAACCTAATCCTATGGACTTCCTTGTTTTGATTCTCGTTTTAGCGTTGGCAACGCTCATCGCATTGCCCATCATCGCAATTGCGACGGCGAACTCACGCGCAAGCCAGTTGCGCGCAGAGATGGCCGATCTGATCAGGCGCATTCACTACCTGGAGGAGAGGCTGGAGGATCTCGTCCAGCGTGTGCCGGGCGCTCAGCCGCAACGTGAGACAGCTCAGGCCGCGTCGGCGCCGCCAGCGGCAGTGTCGCCGACGACGACGGCAGTCTCACCGCTGCCCACAGTCGAGGCGCCGCGAACGCCTGAGCCCATTTTGCCTCCCGGTCAATTCTCGGTCCCGGTCTCTGCGCCGGTCTCCGCACCGGCGCCCCCTCCCGCTCAGATTGCGCCGCCGCGATTCTCGTCCCTTGAAGCAGCGACAGACAGCGACTCACGGTCTCTCGAAAGCCGCATCGGTTCGCAGTGGTTCAATCGCATCGGCATTCTGGCTGTACTTATCGGCGTGGCGTGGTTCCTCAAGATGGCCTTCGACAACCACTGGATCGGCCCGCTTGGCCGCGTGCTGATCGGATTGCTCGCGGGCGCTGCGCTCATAGGCTGGTCAGAGCGCTTTCACAGGCGCGGATACGCAGTTTTCTCCTATTCCCTCAAAGCGATTGGAAGCGGCACGCTCTATCTATCGTTGTGGGCTGCCTTCCAGCTCTATGGGCTGATGCCGGCGGGCGCTGCCTTTGCAGCCATGATCGCGGTGACCGCATTCAATGGCTACATGTCGTGGATTCAGGATTCAGAGCTGCTGGCGCTCTACGCGATTGCGGGCGCCCTCAGCACGCCGCTGCTCGTTTCCACCGGCGGCAATCACGAGATCACGCTCTTCACTTATCTGCTGATTCTGGATCTGGCAGTGCTGGTCCTGGTGGCGCTGCGTCCCTGGTCGCGTCTGCTCTTTATCTCGTTCGTGGGCACGGTGATTTTCATCTTCGGCTGGTGGTCCTCGTTTTATTCGCAGGACCAGGCTCCGCGAACGGCCTTCTTCCTCTGTTGTTTCTTCATTCCCTTCTCACTTGCGCCGCGACTGATCAAGACGACGCTCGATCGGGGCGAATTCTATCAGGGCTGGGATGCGCTGGCCTCATTATTGCTGCCAGTGGCCAATGCAGCGCTCGGCTTTTTCGGTTTTTACTCGCTGATCGATCCCGCGACGGGCGATTGGGCGGGGGCGTGGCTGGCGGTAGCGTTTGCCGCGTACTACCTGCTGCTGATGCGGCTTCCTGAGGCTGGTCCGCTGCATGCGGGAGTACGAGTGCTGCCGCCAGTGCACCTGACCATGGCCATCGTCTTCCTGACCATTGCCATTCCGCTCAAAACTCAGGGCCGCTGGATGACGATCGGCTGGCTGGTGGAGGGCGCGGTGTTGCTGTGGCTTTCGCGCCGCGTGCAATCGATGCTTCTGAGGGCCTTTGGGCTCATCTGCACACTTCTTGGATTGGGCGCGCTGCTGATCATGAATCCGCCTGCAGCAACCCGGCCCATTTTCAATGAGCGGTTTGGAACCTACTGCGTGGCCATTGCGGCGTGCGCCTTTATCGCATGGCTGGCGCGGAACTCGCACGATGAGCAGGAGCCGGCTCCAGTGATGCACTGGCCCAACCTGGCCGCAACGGCTGTGCTGGCCGTGAACGCACTCATCTTGATTGCTTTTAGTTTGGAGATTCACAGCTACTGGTGGTTGCTGCGCTGGAACGGCGACGACAATCTGACGCGCGACTACTGGATGTATGCTGAGTTTTCTTACTCGGCACTCTTCATGCTCTATGGCAGCGCGCTCTTGACCATCGGCTTCATCAAGCGGTCGGCTTTCCTGCGCTGGCAGGCGCTTATTCTGATTGCGGCCACCATTGCCAAGGTGTTTCTTGTGGATATGAGCGAACTCAGCAGCGGGCTGCGCATTTTAAGCTTCATCGGCCTGGGCGCACTGCTACTCGCGGTGAGCTTCGTTTACCAGCGCGACTGGCTCAACCTGCGCGGACAGAAGGAACGGAACCGATGAAGCTGCTCGCTGCGCTGGCTATGTTTCTTCTGGCGGCTCCGGCGCCGGAGATTCGCTACTTTCAATTCGAGCGGCCCATCGCGATACCAGCGCAAGCGAGGGGGCAAACCTGCATGGTCGTTGATCCGGCAGTTTTTGCTCATGCTTCGGCCGGGCTTGCGGACCTGAGGCTTTATCAAGGCGCGACTGAGACGCCGTATGTCGTGCACTCCGAGGTTCCCGTTCTCCCTGAGGAAGAGACGATTTCCCCAATTAATCTCGGGAAAAGCGAGGGACAAACGGTCTTCGATGCCGAGATGCCGGCCGGAACATACAGCGACATTCCGCTTGAAGTGAGCGGCCACGATTTCCTGGCAACGGTTTCGGTCTCAGGCAGCCAGACGCAAGGCGCCGGCTCGCGCACAAAGCTTGGTTCGTTTACCATCTTCGATCTGACCCGGCAGCGACTGGGCCGCAGCACCGTGCTGCACTTGCCGGAATCGGATTTCCGCTATTTGCATTTTCAGATTGCCGGGCCAATCGGGCCAGAAAACGTGACCGGACTTTCCGTGACGCGCCCGCCGAAGAGCCAGCCAAAATATGCCACAGTGGCCGAGACGGCACAGAGCACGCTGAAGGGTCGCGACTCGGTCATCGAATTCACCGTGCCCGCGCACACTCCGATCGACCGCATTGTTTTTGTGCCCGGACAAATCGCGCCCAACTTCAGCCGCGACGTCCAGATCAGCATTGCGCCGATTCAGAAACGGCCGGCCAATGACGGAAGCGAGCCGCCTCCGCCGGTTACAGGTTGGGGAAACATTCTGCGCGTGCATAGCATGCAGGACGGTCACCGGATCGATGAAGAGCGTCTCACCGTGAGCGCGCCTGAAGCGGACTTCGACGATCCGGCAAAGTGGGCGATCACCATTGATAACCACGATGACGCGCCGATACAACTGACATCCGTCCGGCTTGAGATGCTGGAGCGGAATGTTTGCTTTGATGCGACGGCCGGCGATGCTTACACTCTCTTCTACGGTGATTCGGTGTTGGCTTCGCCGGTGTACGACTATGCCGCTCTGTTCGTTCTTCAGGAGAACGCGGTCGCCGCGCAGTTGGGAGCTGAAACCGCCAATCCGGCCTATCAGCCCCGGCCAGACGAGCGCCCCTTCACCGAGAAGCACCCGACACTATTGTGGGTCGCGCTGGGTTTGGTGATTGCGTTGCTCGGGGCTGTGGCGTTCCGCTCTTTCAAGGCGGCGCCGGCAAGACCGTCTTAGATCTCGTGCTGATGGGCCCAATCGCCGGCCGGTCAGCGATTTTGCCAACGCGAAAGACTCCAGTTGCAGGTCGACCTTATCGGTGCCGCGCGCGCCAGAAAGAAGTGATTCCCAGGTAGAGAAAAACCACCGCCGCACCGATCGAGAGATCTCGAGAAACTTGACCGATCCCGGCCCAGCTCTGCCAAAGGCGCAACGCGAAGAGTGCGGCGAACAAGAGAAAGAATGTACCCGTGACCTCGAGCCAGACGATGCCACCTACTCGGCGGAAGGGCCGCAAGAAGCCGCCGATTCCCTTGCTGACGCCGCGACTTGTTTGAGCTGCGATGCTCGCGGCAGCTCGTGCTTGAGATTGAACCTGGGCGACGCGGTTGGCGGACGCAATGGATTGGCCGTTAACATGAGGCGCGCTTGCGGCGGGTCGCGCAGTACCCATGATTCTTCGACCGGCGATGCGCCCAGCAATGCGAACGCCGATGCCCAGAGCGCGGCCGATGTTTTGCGGTCTCATTCCGTTTATGATGGTAGCAGCGGCTCACGGTGCATTTCGCGGATTGGCACGGGTTCAGGGTTGCTCTCCGCCCTGAATGGAAGTAAGGTAAAGAGATTCCGCGCCGCGGCCCGCATTGCGATCTCGCGAGAGCGCCGCTCATGGAGGTAGCTGTGACATCCCGTCTGCGTGAATTGATTCAGCAATTGGGCGAGGCTATCCATGAGTCGGTCATTGAGAGCGAACAGATCGCTGGCGTGGTGCAGGACATCCGCAAGCACGGATTCGATGTGCTGCTGATGCTGGAGGCCACGATCGGTCTGAACGAAGTCACCGAAAAGAGCGCTGCTGCCGGGACGCCGGAACTGGGCGAAGGCGAAGTGGGAAAATTCACCCCCAACGATCTGCACTTTCTGCGCTCGCTGCGGATCGCGGTTGAAGGTGAGCCCGACGAGTCCGCAACGGACGTGAAGTAGTTGGCCGATTCGAAGTGGATTGAATACGCGGCCGGGTCTCGCTGGCATTTCGTTCAAACGTCCTGCGAATCCCGCAAGAATCGCATAGGCCGCTCCTGAATCGGGTGCTACCGCCGCGCTCGTGAGGCGTTGACCCACCTTCATCAACTTGATAAGATGAAGGTGCGGGGTGGAGCAGCCCGGTAGCTCGTTGGGCTCATAACCCAAAGGTCGCTGGTTCAAATCCAGCCCCCGCAACCAATCGAAGACGCCCCTCGTCCGAGTCTTGAGCCAAATGCTCCTCGCGAGGGGCATTTTCATCTGTACCCAGCAGATTCCACGTACCATCAGCGAGGTGATGCCACCCCTGCTTTTGTCCTCGACCGGGTGCATTGCGATTGCCATCAGGTGCCTTTGGCCGCCAACATGAAGGACCAATGGACCGCCGTTCGGGGAGCGCGGCGCTGGAGCGGAGATTTCGGGCTGGGAGAGACAGCGGGGAGTGCTGGGCGGGCATTCAGTTTTGAGTGGGATTTGGTGGTGCTGGCAGTCTCGAGCAAGGCGCTCTCTCACCGCATTTCCCTGCTAACAGGGAGTTTAACAGGGAAATTCTGAGGTTTTGGGCTCTCGTTCACGCATGGCGCCGGACGACATGCTGCACACTTCACGGTGCTTAGCACGCCGTGGCGGACCTTCCGGACTCAAAAAGAACAGGGAATTTTCTCGAGATATCAGGGAATTGAAATTCCCTGTTACGGGTTCGAGCAGCGAGAGTTTGTTAATTTGTCGATGACCTGTCGCGAAAAACACCCCCAAATTCCCACTACATAAATGGAGCAGTTTCTTAAGAGCGGCCTTCACGAAAGACCAAGGCTCGATTGGTGACCAGCATGGACCTTGCTTTAGCATCCGTGACAGCGCGGGCGCCGTCTCGCGCAGCTCAGTACGTCCGCATGTCGACCGAGCATCAGCAGTATTCGCCCGAAAACCAGCTCGAGATCATCCGCCAGTACGCGGCGGCCCACAACATGGAGATCGTCCAGGACTATTCCGACCATGGCCGTAGTGGGCTCAACATCGCCGGCCGGGAGGGTCTCAACCGGCTCATGGCTGACGTCGAGGCCAAGCGAACCAACTTCACCTCGCTTCTGGTCTTTGACGTGAGCCGTTGTGGAAGGTTCCAGGACGTAGATGAGAGCGCCTACTACGAGTACGTCTTGAAGCGGTCTGGCATCCGAGTTCATTACTGCGCGGAACAGTTTGAGAACGACGGGAGCATGTCCTCATCTGTGCTCAAGACCTTGAATCGTTCGATGGCTGCGGAATACAGCCGCGAGCTCTCGGTCAAAGTGTTCTCCGGCCAATGTCGCCTCATTGAGCTGGGATTCCGTCAGGGCGGCCCCGCGGGCTATGGCCTGAGGCGCCAGCTAATCGATCGCAATCAGGCGCCCAAAGGGCTGCTTGGCCGGGGAGAGCGAAAGAGCCTGCAGACGGACCGGGTCATCCTGGTCCCGGGCCCCCAAACGGAGATCGAGGTGGTCCAGAAGATCTACACACGGTTTGTCACGGACAAGCAGACTGAACGCGAAATCGCCGAGCAGCTCAATGGCGCCGGCATTCTCGGAGAACACGGTCGCCTCTGGACACGGGCGACCGTCCATCAGGTGCTCACCAATTGAAGAAGCGGAGATGATTGTTTCGCAGCTGGGATGGAAGCCAAGCGTCCGGCCTACAGAGCGGGAGCCTCATCTGTTTGCAAATAACGCCTGAATCACCGGTAACCCGGCAATTACCTTTTCGTCAACATTCCCGCGTGCCTTTGGCGTGGATGATGTGGCTTATTCACTCGGGCTAAAAGACGTGGAAGCATGGCGCTTACAGCCTGGCAAAAGCTCCCGCTGGAAATGTCGTCACCCGCGGCAGGGGCGCCGACGAACTGAGCATGATTGAACACGTTGAAGGCTTCGGCGCGGGATTCGAGTGAGCGATCCTCTTTAACCAGATAGCATTGGGAAAGCGTGGCGTTGAAGTCTTCCGTGTCGGGGCCAGAGAAAAACCGGCGGCGCGTTGCCGCCGTGCCCAGCGCGCGAAGAGTGGGCTGCGAAGTGTCGAACGCGGCGGCGCCCGGCAAGAGGGATCCCCACCTCAGGAGTTTTCGCAGGCGGCTGCGGCGTCGGCTTCGCTGTCAAAGACTTCGAAGAGATCAAGGACGCCGACCATCTTGAGCATCTTGGAAACGAAGGTTGCGGGTTTGACCAGCTTGACGTTGCCCCCGGCCTTGGTGGACGTGCGCAGGGCGTTGACGACGGACCCGATGCCCGAGGAATCGATCAAAGGGACGGCCTCGAGGTCGAAAATGAGAAAAATGTGACCGCTAGAGAGCGCGCTCATGAAGGCGTCTTGGAACCGGTTGACTGGTTCGCCGCAGACGAGCTTGCCCTTGACCTTCAGGGTGCAAACACTTCCGCTCTCAGTGATGTCGAGTTCCACACGAAATCTCTCTACCAGAATCCACTTTACGGGGGGAGATTGGCTTGTTAAGCTCGTGACCATATTCTCGTGCATGCATCTTCTTGTCAAGCGGGGTCTGGAGGCCAAGGGAGATGCGCCAATTGACGAACCCTTGAATGGATGTGCCGGCCGATGATGCCGGTTGGGCTACGCAACCGGGCCGATGCCGTAACGGCTGAAGATCGCCGGGCGAAGGCCGGGATGGTTGGGGCCGCGGGTTTTCTGTCACCGCCGCAGGTGGCCACGCTCGAGGTGGAGTTTGCGCCGGTGTTGAAGCTACAGTCGGCGAGGAGCTTTGTCGCACGGCCACGATGAACGAATGTTTTCGGAGATTTTCCGCCCATGGATGACGTGAGAGACGCGGTCACGCCGGTGAACGAGACGGCCATTGAAACGGCGGCGCAACTGCTGGTTGCGGCGGACGTCGCGTCGCGGGCGACGGTGATCGCCGCGGCCATTGCCAGCCTGTTGCCCGACAGCGCCTGCCTGGTTCACAGATTTCAGCCTGAAAACGAATCCGCTCCGTGGACAATTCTGGGCATGGCGGGAGAGATTTCGCTCGAAGAGGCGCAACACGCGGGAAACTGGCTGTTTGAGATGCCGGAATCGTTTCCGGCCGAGGGGCAGGTGCACGACAAGAAGCACCTGAGCCGCGAAGACTACGCTCACCTGCACGCGACGCGCTCGGTCGCCGCGCTTGCCTATGTGTCCGCGGATTACGACGGAAAATTGGCCGGCGTGCTCGAGATCGTGATTTTTTCGGGATCGATCGAGGCCAAGCAACTGAAGGACCTTGCGCCGATTGTGCGTTTGACCGCACCGGCGCTGCTATCGGCCCAGGCGTTCGAGCAGCAGCGGCAAACTTTGCTGGACTCCGTTCACCGCATGTCGCAGATGTACGACCTGGAGAAGTCACTGAACGCTACGCTCGAAATGGATGCGGTGATCGCGATGGTACCAACGAAAGCCGCTGCGATGCTTCCGTGCCAGGCGATGCATTTGTGGCTATTTGACGGCGCGAATCTGCGGCTGGTTTCGAGCGAGGGCGCCGATGACACGGTGGAAGTGGGCGTGATCGAAGCCCCGAGCGAGGGCTACGTGGCGGATATGGCCGAAGAGGGCGAGCCGCTGCTGATCGCCGAAGAGAGCGACGAGCGATTGCAGGCCCGCAATGCCCGGCGGCCGGAGGAGAGCGCGACACCTCCCGTGACCAATGCGCTGCTGGTTCCCCTGATGCAGGATGAGGCGGAGATCGGCGTGCTGGAGGCGATCAACCGCGCCGACCGGCCCTTCGACGATGACGACCAGTTCCTGCTGTCGTCGATGGCCGAGACGATTGCCAATGCTCTGAAGAACGCCAGCCTGATGACGGCCGAGCGAAAGCTGGAGATTCTGAAGGTCCTGGTGCAGGTGAGCTCCGAGATCACCTCCACGCTGCGGCTCGATCGCCTGTTGCAGATTATCGTCAACAGTCCGCAGGAGGTGTTGTCGTACGAATTATGCGCGATCGCCCTGGATGTCCGCGGGCGGCTGCAGTTGAAGGCCGTATCCGGGATGAGCAGCATGCCCATTGGAGATGTGCAGGTGGAGCGGCTCCAGCAGCTCACGCGATGGCTGTCCTCGCAAGACGAGCCGCTGCATCTTCGGCGCTCCGAGGAGGAGGAAGAAGGCAAAGCGCTGCCCCCAGAGGTCGCGAAGCACTTCGATGAAACCGGCTCTTGCGCGCTCTACTCCCTGCCGCTTACCGACGATCAGGGGCGCGTGGGCGTTTTGTTCTACGAGAGCAGCGACCCTGATTTTCTTGGCGTAGCGCAGATCGAGATGATCAAAGTTCTTGCCGGCCAGGCGACCGTGGCGCTGCGCAACGCGCTTCTCTATCGCGAAATGCCGCTGATGGGAATTCTCGAGCCGCTGGCGCAAAAGAAGGCGGCTCTGCTTCGTACGAGCCGTGGAAGGCGAACGGCCTATGCGATCGCGCTAGCCGCTGCAGTGCTGTTTCTCTGTGTTTGTCCCTTGCCGATGCGTGTCGGCGGGGAGGCTGTAATCGCGCCACAGCACCTGGTGACGGTGACCGCGCCCGACGAAGGGAACGTGGATCGGGTGTATGTGCGCGAAGGTCAGCATGTAAATGCCGGAGATGTGCTGGCCTCAATGACCGACTGGGAATGGCGCTCGCGCCTTGCCGCGGCGGAGGCCCGCTACCAGCAAGCGATGCAGCAGATGCAGGGCGACCTGGCCCGCGGCAGCGCTCAGTCCGGCGCGGATCGCGCCCAGGTTGAATTCCTTGCGTCAGAAGCCGCGCAAATCCGGGCACAAGTAGCAAGCGCGCAACTGCGATCGCCGATTGCGGGAGTTGTGGCAACGCCCAACCTTGAGAATGCGGCAGGCGAACATCTTACATCGGGATCGGCGTTTGCCCAGGTGCTCGATTTGAGCTCGGCCGTGGGCCAGGTAGCGGTGTCGCAGCAGGATATTGCGTTGATCCGCCGCGGGCAGTCTGCTGCGATCAAGATGGACACTTATCCGCAACGAACCTGGCGCGAAGCGGTTTCTCTGGTAAGTCCCGACGCGGAGATTGCCAACGGGCAGCGCACGTTCGCTGTCGAGGTTCCCATCACGAACCCGGGCGAGATGCTGCGCGCGGGAATGAGCGGGGAGGGAAAGATATTTGTCGGTTGGCGGCCGGCCGGATATGTGCTGCTGCGCAGGCCGGCGCTTTGGATCTGGCAGACTCTGTGGAATTGGATAGGGTGGTGAATACCTTGAACGGACTATTTCGTCAATGCTCGTTCCCCGGTTTCGCTTCGGCGATTGCAGTCGCCGCGCTGCTCATTTGCGAGCCCGGATGCAAGTCCCCTGCGGTGCAAGGTGAAGTCTCTGCCTCTGAAGCTGCCCCGCCTCATTCTGAACAGCCTCCCGCGACATCGAACGCGGACTCGCCGGCGCCCACCGCCGGCCCCGGAACCTTCACTGCGTATGGCCCACTGGTCGCCGAACAGCAAGCAGATCTGGCCACCCAGCGCGATGGGCTTGTCACCACCGTTGCCGTCGGCATCGGGGATCGTGTTCGCGCGGGGCAGATGCTGGCCCAGTTAGACGACTCGCTGCTGAGCTCTCAAGATGAAGCACAGAAAGCGCGTGTTGCAGCGGCTCAGGCCGAGGTTCGCGACTGGCAGGCGGAGAAGCTGAGCGAGCAGGCCGATCTGCGGCGCGCCGATCAGTTGCTTCAAGCGAAGGTGATCAGCCAGGACGTCTGGGAGCACACGAAATACAAGCTCGACGAGACCAACGAGGAGGTTGATCGCTCAAAAAGCGAGGAGGCGGTTGCCGAAGCCGACCTGAAAACCATTAGCCTGCAACTGCAGCAGTCGCGCATCGTGGCGCCGTTCGCCGGGATTGTGGGGCGCGTTTCAGTGCGCGCCGAGCAGCAGGTAAAACAAGGAGACAGTCTCTTCTGGGTCACTGCCGAGGCTCCGCTGCGGGTTCTGTTCACGGTTCCCGAGTCGGCGATGCGGCAACTGTCGGTCGGGAGCGCCCTGGATTTGAGCACGCCCGACTATCCCGGCTTGCATCAGGCAGGGCACATTCTTCGTCTCAGCCCGGTCATCGACCCGGCGAGCGCCAGCATCCAGGTGGTTGGCGCTGTGGACCATCCATCGCCATTGCTCAAACCGGGAATGAGCATGCAGGTGCGGCTGGCGCCATGAACCTTAGTGAAGCACTCGACGCGGCTCTCCCAGAGATTCCCAGGACGCGGCTGGAGCAGACCCGCCCCGCGCTTCTCGATCCGGGCCTGATTTCCCGTGAGGATACGCTCGATGGCGAGCCGGTCATCGCCGTCATGCAGCGCCAGGGATCCACTTTTTGCCGGCTCACCCCCGCTCAATGGCAGTTGGCCCAACTCTTTGACGGCCAGCGTTCCTTTGAAGAGATTGCAGAGGAATTCCAGGTGCAAACCGGCATGGCCACTAACGTGGCCGAGGTTCGTGCTTTCGCCGACAACCTGGAAGAGGTTCGTTTCTTCTACAAGAGTCCGCAGGAGAAGAATCTCGCCCTCAGCCAGAAGCTCGCGGCTCAGCGCCAGCGACGCGCCGGACGCAGAACCATGATCGATATTGCGCACATCACCTTTTCGGCCTGGGATCCCGACCGCTATCTGACCTGGCTCAACGAGAAGGCAGGAGCAATCATTTATAGCCGATGGTCCATCCTCGCAATGGTTCTGCTTTTTGCGTATGAAGCTGCGATCTTCTTCTTTAAGTGGAACCTGATCGGCCCCGATGTGGCAGCGTACTACAACTTCAGCCAGAAAAGCCTGCTCGACGTTGTCCAATTCTGGATTCTTCTGCTGGTCATTGGGTTTTTTCACGAGACAGCACACGGCCTGACTTGCAAGCACTTCGGCGGCCAGGTGCACGCCATGGGGCTGATGTTTCTTTACCTGACGCCGGCTTTCTACGTGGATGTGACCGAGGTATGGATTACGGCTACGACAGGCCAGCGCCTGGCAACCATCATCGCGGGAATCTGGATCGAGATGGTCCTCTGCGGATTTGCCATGATGGCCTGGCTCAACACGGCCCCCGCCACGTGGCTCCATGACTTTGCCTATCAGGTCATCCTTATTACCGGCCTCGCGGTAATCGTGATCAATATGAATCCGCTGATCAAGGCCGACGGCTACTACTTTGTTACCGAGGCCATCGGCATCCCTACGCTCAAAGAACGGTCGACGGAATTTCTATCGGGATGGTTTCAAAAGCAAATTCTGCGTCTGCCCGTAGAACCTGTCGTCGTTCCCCGGCGCCGCGCCCCATTTTTCGCTCTCTATGCCCTGGTCTCAGGCGCCTATAGTTACATGATCCTCTTCGTGGTACTTCGCTTCGGGTACAACGTTGCCTCAAAGTGGATCGCGGGATTCGCCATTATTCCGGTGGGGATTGCGGCCTTTTTCATCTTCCGCTCGCGTCTCCGATCGTTGGGCGGAGTCGTGCGCCGTTTATGGGAGCAACATCTTGCCCAACGCCGCTTCCTTCGTCCCGTTCCGCTCATCGCGGGTTTGATTGTGGCTGCCGTTCTTTTCCTGCCCTTCTGGCGCGACCGCGAAGACGCCTGGTTCGCAATTGAAGCGACCAATCCGCAGGTGTTGCATGCAAGCCTGGCAGGGCACGTGGACGAGGTGATGGTGCGGCAGGGCGATATGGTGAATGCCGGCCAGCCCTTGCTGCGGATGAGCAGCCCCGCAGGGACTTCCATGCGGGATGCGGCCGCGGCCCAGAACAGTCAGGCTCGTTTCCAGGTGGTGGACGCGGAGATGCGCGGCGAAAGCGCCGGAGCGGCAATCGCGGAGCAAAATGCCGCACGGAACGCCGTTTCTCTCGCCGATGAGGCTCACTCTTCGCTGGTGATCAAGGCGCCAATGGATGGCATCATTCTGACCAAGGACCCCGAGTCGCTAATCGGTCAGTACATCGGTCCGGGAGGCCCGCTGCTTGATTTCGCCGGCGGTGGAACGCGCTCTGTGCGGGTCTATATTCCCGCTGCCGCGCTCGACCGTATTCCCCGGGATGCCGAAGTTGCGCTCCCTATGCCCGGGAGTTTTTCCGTCGTGCGCATGAAGCTGGCCCCGCCGGGCGGCGAAGCCTTTGCGCTGCCCCCAGGCCTGGTCAGCGCGGAAAAGTACAAGGGGACCCAGACCCCGCTTTTCTATTGCGCCCTGATGCCGCTGCCTCCCTCCGCCGGCGAGCCGCCTCTGGGAGTTGCGGGCGAGGCGAAGATCTTTGGGCGACGCCATAGCATAGCCGCGCGCGCGATTCGAGTCGTCTCCGATCTCGTGCGCGAACATGCGTGGTGATGTGTGAGGGAGGGCTGAAAAGCTGAGAAACTGGCTGGACTGCCGCCTCTTGCTTTGAGCGCCGCTGGCGTTGTGGAGCAACTGGTAACTGGGCGGGCCGAATCAACTTGGGGCGAATGGTCAGGAGCGGGCGCTTGCGCGCCCGCATCACCATGGACAGAAAACCAGATTCGGGTCTGTGAAGACCCATTTCCGATTTCGTTAGAAAGCCCGCATTGCTGTGTTCAGCTTGGCGGATTGAAGCTTCGCGGATTGAAGCTTCGCGGATTGAAGCTTCGCGGACTGCAGTTTCGCGGATTGGAGCTTCGCGGATTGCAGCTTGGCAGACTGAAGCTTGGCGGACTGGAGCTTGGCGGACTGGAGCTTGGCGGACTGGAGCTTGGCGG
>CAZANC010000047.1:0-2402 GCA_964486495.1 uncultured Occallatibacter sp. | reverse complement strand
AGCTTGGCGGACTGGAGCTTGGCGGACTGGAGCTTGGCGGACTGGAGCTTGGCGGTGGCCAACTTCGCCGAGGCAACAGAAGCGGAAATGTTGCTGTTAAACGAAGCCGGCTTCGACGCCTGTCCGGTGCTGATCAGAGACTTCTTGATAACTGCCATGGTCGATCCTCCTGGGAGTTTCAGAATTTCGTTTCGCCCTACATGTAGCATTCTGCGTGCCAAACTCCAAGCGGCCATTCTGGACTGAAAAGGCCCGATTTCCGCAGAAATGCATTGCCCTGGCCGGTGTTGTAAACCGGAATGGGTGAAAATTTATCCCCTATAGGGTTAATTATTAACCCTCTCGTTCACAGCGAGTACTTGCGGCAGAGATACTTCATGCGCTGCGAATCGAGGCGCAGCAACCGGGCAGCGGCGGCTTTGCTGTCATTTGACCGGTGCAGCGCAGTGGTGAGAAGAGCGATCTCCAACTGCCTGACCTGATCGTCGAAGACGCAGCCTTCGGGAGGGACCAGGATGGCTTCCTGTGCGGTAGCGCTCTGGGCCAGAATTCGCGGAGCCACATCTCCAGCTCCGATTTCGTCGCCCTTTACAGTCACGACCATCCGCTGGATGAGGTTTTCGAGTTCGCGAACATTGCCGGGCCAGCTGTGTTCCTCCAATGCCGACAGGGCTTCTTCGTTGAGCCATCTCGGGCCCGAACCATTTGCCGCGCAATGGACTTGAAGAAAATGCCGACACAGCAGAGGAATGTCGCCCTTGCGTTCGCGCAGCGGGGGGAGTTGGATGGGCACGACGTTCACACGGTAATACAGATCTTCGCGGAATCGCCCCGCGCGCACCATTTCTTCCAGCGGCTCATTGGTTGCGCAGATCAGCCGGAAATCGATTTTGCGGTTTGTGCGCCCGCCCAGCCGCTGCACCTGGCGATCCTCGAGAACGCGCAGCAGTTTGGTCTGCAGGGCAACCGGCAGCGTGGCAATCTCGTCGAGAAAGAGCGTGCCTCCGTCAGCCAGTTCGATCTGGCCCGGCCGGGACTCAGCGGCCCCCGTGAACGCGCCCCGCTCGCTTCCGAACAGCTCGGATTCGATCAGGCTTTCAGGCAGAGCGGCGCAATTGAGGCGGATGAATGGCTTCTCGGAGCGGCTACTGAGCGCGACGATGGCCCGCGCAGCCAACTCCTTGCCCGTTCCGCTCTCACCGCGGATCAGGACGTTGATGTTGCTGCCGGCCACTTGCTGAATGGCGTCATAGACCAGCCGCATCGGTTCGCTGGCGCCCACAAAATCCTGGAAGCGGCTGGCTTCGAGCGAGCGTTGAAGCATCCGGCTGCGCTCAGCCTCTTCCGTCCGCCGGCGCAAGGTCTCCGTCAACGTCATGCGCAATTCAGGCACGTCCACCGGATTGCGGAAGTGCGCATCAGCGCCTGCGCTGTGCGCTTGCTTCTCCACCGAGCGCGCACGCGCGCGGCTCATGGAAATCAGCGTGGAGTTCTCGTTCAGCCTGCGCAGTTCGTTCAGAACCGGCAACCCCCCGAATGGGTCTTCCCCCTCGGTATCGATGTCGAGTAGAACCGCCGCCACACCCGCTTTCCGTGTCCAACGTGCCAGATCGTCGTAGCTGTCGCGAACGATCACCTTAAACCAGGGAGCGATCTCCGGAATCAGCACATCCAGAAACTCTTTGTCTATCGTCACGATGCAAACTACCGGCAGCGTGGTTTGCGGAGCCGCGGACGAATCGGTCACTTTGGAGTTCTGTCGCAAGGCCATATCGAATTCTACCCTTGAAGAAGGCTGAAGCCCGCGCGATGGAACCTGCGGGGTTCTTCGCCCCGTAGTGAGCCAGCGTACCACCAGAGCCGCCACTTCGGCCTGAAGTTGACGGCTGCGGGAGCAGTGACTCGTTGAACGGTTGCGGACAGATTGCCGGCCAGTAGAAGCTTCGTTTTTGGATCGGTGCTAAGAAGCGTGCAACTGGCCGCCCTTGGCCAGACAGGATGAAAAGGAACACGATTTGTTCCTTGGGAGTCGGCATGTAGCATGTTTTTGCTTCTTAGACCTGGTTCCGGTCGGATTACCGGCTTCTATGAGAAGGTCATAAAAGTCAAGGCCGACGGGGCGGCCGCGATGCCTCGTTGGCTCAATTGAGAACCGGGACCAAGTTTCCTTCTCTCATGGGTTGAACGGGGCTGTCGCGTCCTTATCTAAACAAAGGTCCTGTTGATGAAGCAGAATTTTGCCGCAATGATCCTCGGTGGTACCGGTCAAGTCGGTGGTGCGGCCGTCGCGGAGCTGCTGGCAATTCCGGAATGCCGGGAAGTGGTGATGATCACCAGAAAGCCCATCGCGGCGCGATCGCGGGTGCGCAACGTCGTTCTTGATACCGGCGCTGCTGACTTTG
>CAZANC010000046.1:0-17707 GCA_964486495.1 uncultured Occallatibacter sp. | reverse complement strand
TTGCCCTCTGCGCCAGTGATCGGCGACGGAATGGTCTCAACTACGGTCCAGCCAATAGAGCGGACACAGTCAGCGACCTTGTCGATGGCCAACTGGTGCGCCTTGGGATCGCGCACAATTCCCCCTTTGCCGACATGCTCACGGCCGGCCTCGAACTGAGGCTTGACGAGAATCACCGCCTCAACGAGGTCTGGCGCCGCAGCCAGCACGGCCGGAAGCACAAGAGTCGCCGAGATAAAGGCGACGTCGACGGCGAGAAGAATTTTTCTTGGCTCTGGGTCGAGTGCCGCCAATGATCCAGGCTCGAGCAGGCGAGCGTTGGTGCGCTCGAGCAGGCTGACGCGCGGGTCGTTGCGCAGCTTCATGTGGATTTGGCCGAAGCCGGTGTCGATGGCCGTGACGTGCGCGGCGCCATGCTGCAGAAGGCAGTCGGTAAATCCTCCGGTCGATGCGCCAACATCCAGGCAAGCGCGGCCGGTGACGACGATTTGCCAGTGATCGAGAGCAGCGGCCAGCTTGATTCCGCCCCGGCTGACGTAGGGAAGGTCATCGCCGAGGAGCCGGATCGGGGAGTCAATCGGAATCGATGCGCCGGGCTTGTCGATCTTTTGCTCGCGCACCAGAACCCGCCCGGCAAGGATCAGCGATCGAGCGCGCTCACGGCTGGCGGCGAGGCCACGCTCGACGAGCACCTGGTCGAGACGCATCTTTTCTGGGCGCTTCAGGGCCAGGCGATCTTTCGCAACGCTCGCTTTTCGATCCTTCACCATCAACGCAACAGTCTCCCAATGCGCCGAAGGGCCGTTCCCGCACGGCGAGAATGGCCCTTCAGATGATTGCGCCGCTCCGTTGATCGTTTCGCGCTACGGAGTGGCCTGGCACGCGGCGAGCGAAGCCAGCGACGCGCTGCCTGGCAGATTGCACGGCTGACCGTAGCCGGGAACACGGCTGCTGTAGTTGTTATTGCCGCTGGTGCCGGTTTGTGTGGTTGTGCGAATATCCACCGGCGTACCCTCCAGAAGAACCGTGGTGTCAATCAAGTCAGTGACGGTCGGGCTGGATTCGATGATGGTGATAAAGGGGCTGTCGGGCGAGGCCACGTAGATCTTGGAGAACTCGGAGTTCTGCGTGTTGACAACTGTGCGCGGATGGCCGACGACGGTAAGAGTTTTTTCCACCGTATATGTGTAAAGGTTCACCACGGTCACGGTGCCGTTGCCTGTACCGCTATCATCGTTCTGGTTGGCCGTGTAGGCCTTGCTGCCGTCAGCGAGCACGGTGACGCTGGCCGGGTTGGGAGTAGCAGTATTGCCCACCTTAATCGTGGTCACGGTGCCGAAGCCGCCCGTGACGAGACAGGTGGTCGTTGGCGGGGTGGGATTGCACGTGCTGTTGGTGTAGGTATTCGAGTCGTTGCCATATTCATCCAGGGGGACATTGACGACGCTGATCGATCCACCTTCATAGTTGGCGACGACAAGCTGCTGGGTTGCCGAGTTATATTCGGCGTAAATGGGCCCGGAGCCGCTGGGAAGCTGAATGGTGGGATGGCAAGTGACCCATTGCCCGCTCTGGTTTTGAAATGGCGTACATGCGTCCGGCGTATTGTTTCTGGTGTTAATGACCGTGAGGGTATCGTCTCCGCGGTTGAGGACAAACAGGCGCTGAAGGTTGGGAGTTTGCACCGCGTAGACGGGACACTTACCGACTGGGATGGCAGGATCTGCGGTGTTGCTCGAGAGCTCAATCGGCGTAGCGACGCCCAGAGGAGCCGTAGTCGGCGAGAGATTGCAGGCCAATGGCGCAGTGTCCGGGACATTCTGGCTCAGGACATATTCGCGCTGACCGGAAGTACTCGGCGACCCGGCGACGAAGACGGGCATGGTGGCTAAGCTCGCCGACGTGGCCACGGGAATCTGGAGTTTGAATGCCTGTGGCGATCCGGAAAAGAGATCGACGAAGTTTCCATTAAGGTCGGTGACCCAGAGTCCGTTGGAAGGCGCCATCAGGTTAACGGGTTGCGCCGGCAGCCCGCTAAAGACAGGCAACGTGGACTCCGAGACGTTCTTGGCCTGCAGGCTGGGAGCAATGGAGAAATTGGACAAAGTGTGGTCGAAGTTGTAGGTGTAACCAGTCGAGCCGGTCTCGTCGATGGAAAATACTGTCGGCCCCGGCCCAATGGGCGTTTCGTTCAGGATCGAGTCACCGGCATAATCGATGATGGTGACCACCCCAGGCGTAAGGGTGCCCGTTGTAGAAGCCACAACCGTATATGAAGTCGGTTGCGCCGGCGGACCATTGGTTCCGATCGGCGTGACCACCGGCCGGTAATTATCGCCACAGCCGCTAATTAGAGCAGCAAGTGCAAGTGCCGCTCCTGATGCCTGCGCGAAGAGCACACGCGCCGGGCATGACTTCATGGGAAAAAGCCTCATTCGAAATCTTTCCTGCTTTCTTGGTGATTGTAAATCAAGTGGGCGGGCCTCCGGGAGCAACCAGCCCACTCGGAAGTCCGACGCAAGCGGCGGAGGATTGTCATCTCAAACCGGCCGGCGGCAGGCCTTCCCGGAGTCTGCCCCCCCGCTGCGCGACCCCGGTTGAGGAAAAAGCAACCTGGCTGTTGCGCCTTCGCCTTAAAGCAGCGGGAGAACCGCTGTACGATGAGGCGTGGCTCAAGAAAAGCTGTCGTGGCAATCGAAGACGGTGTTGCTGGCGGTGCTGCCTTTCGCGGGCACCGGCGTGCTGCTTTCGTGCTTCGAGTGGGCAACGGAGTCCGCTGCCGTGGTGGTTTGGGTCATCGGGTTGAGCGCGTTGCTTGGGCTGATCATGTGGAAGCTGCGGGCGGCCACGCCGGCGGCTGCGGCGACCGGGGCATTGATCACGGCAAGTCTGATGTTCTCGACCGGAAGGTTCCCATACGAGCCTTGGCATACCGCGCTGATTCCCACGATGGCGGTTTCAGCGCTGGCCTTCGCCGCCACTCGAATTGGACGGGCGAGGAAAGAGCGCCTGGGCACGGCAGAGGAGCGGCGGGGACGATCCGCCTCGCAGGTTGCGGCGAACCTGGGCATAGCGGCGCTTGTTTCGAGCGATCCGGTGATTGTGTGGTTGCTCGACAGCCGCTGGCTTCCACGCCCAGCCCACGCGGGAGCTCTATTGCTGGCAATGCCCTTGGCGGCGCTGGCTGAGGCCGCGGCAGACACGGTTTCGTCGGAGATCGGGCAGGTGCTGAGCGGCCGCCCGCGGATGATCACGACATTGCGGGCTGTCGAGCCTGGCACGGACGGCGCTGTGAGCGTGGCCGGGACCCTGGCTGGGTTGATTGCCGCGGCCATCGTCGCAGGCGCGGGAAGTTGGGCTCTACGCGGCGATTGGACTCTCTTCAAGCTTAGCTGCGCCGGCGCGATCTTCGGACTTTTCTTCGACAGCCTGCTGGGTGCGACGCTCGAGAAAAAAGGCTGGCTCAACAACGATGCGGTGAACTTTCTGTCGACAGCGAGCGCGTCGGCGTTTGCGCTCCTGTTGCTGGCGTACCTGCCTCGTCCGGGAGTCGGATAGAAAACGCCTTCGGCTCCGGCCCGCCAGTTCTTTGATTTGCTGACTCGCTAACCTGCCGACTTGCGATTCGCCGTCTTTCTAACTCCGCCAACCCCGCTAGCTCCGCTGCTTCAATGCAGATGCAGCCGCCAAAAGGTGTAACTGATAATCTCGTGGGCAATCCGCTCGGCCTCAAGCGCGCGGTCTTCGACGGCCGGGCGTGGGCGCGGCGAAGTGAGCACGTCAAGACCCTCGGCTGCGCAGATGGCATGAATGCGGAACATGTGTGTGTCGTCGCTGACGACGACCAGGCGATGCAGTCCGTTGGCGCGGGCGATGACGGCAATGCGGCGGGCCGACTCCTCAGTGTTGCGGCTTTCGGTTTCAGCGATGATGGCCTGCTCGGGAACGCTTTTGCTGATCAGATATCCCTCGCCCACCGAACCCTCAGTAAACTGATCGCCGCCAGGACCGCCGAGGGTGATGATGAGCGGGGCAATGCCGCGATGGTAGAGTTCGAGTGCGTGGTCGAGCCGCGCGCGGTACACGGGCGAAGGGCGGCCATCGTACTCTGCCGCGCCAAGAACGCCGATGGCGTCGGCGGGTGCAGCCTGATCCTGATTGGCGTAGATCTCAATCTGCAAGTAGACCCAGCGGCACCACCCCAAAGCTGCCACCAGCAGGCAAAGGACAAGAAAGAGTGCGACGCGGAGGGCCCAATTTCGGTGCTTCGTCTTGGATTCGCGCCCCATGGTCACCATCTTACTCAGTCCCAAAGGCTCTTCGGTCTTTCGCCCCCCTCGGTCTCTCACTCCCTGAGTCCCTCAGTTCCGAGTCCCTCAGTCCCGAGTCCCTTAGTCCCTAGCCCCTCGTTCCCTTGCTCCCTGCCTCTCTATCGCTGCAGGGTCATAACGATTTCGTGCGTTGGGATAGCGCCTTCGCGCAGAACTTCCCAGCGCCCCTCGCCGAGGGTGAGATCGACGATGGTCGTAGGCTGCGCGCGGCCGGTCGGCCCGCCGTCGACGATGAGCGGAATGCGCTCGCCGATCTGATCGCGGACACAGCCGGCGTTGGTGCACTCCGAAGCGCCCTGCAGGTTGGCTGAGGTTGCGGTGATCGGCAGGCCGAAGCGCTCCACCACGGCACGCGGAATGGCGGCATCGGGCACGCGCAAAGCTACGTTGCCTGTGTTGGCTGTGGAGCGCAGCGGCAGCTTGGTTCCGGCTCGAACGATGATGGTCAGCGGGCCGGGCCAGAAACGGTCCGCGAGCTTGTCAAGCTGAGGATCGGTGTCGCGCGCCAACTCGTAGGCCTGGGACAAGCCGGAGATGAGCAGCGAGAGCGGTTTATGCTTCTGGCGGGTCTTGATCTGGTAGATCTGCTCGACGGCGGCGAGGTTCACCGGGTCCACGGCCAGGCCGTAGAAGGTGTCGGTTGGCAGAGCGATGACACCCCCTTTGCGCAGGCAGGAGACGATGTAATCGATCCGGTCCGGTTGGGGTTCATCGGGATGGACGCGCAATATCTCCGCGGACAAGGAGCCTACCTCGGTTCCCGAATAGAAGGAGAGTCTACAAACTCGGAAGCTATCACAGCACCAGCCGAGGTGCAAGTTGCACAACCAGCTTCCAGCCTCTAGCTTCTAGCTGCAACGCGGTTGTTTTGGCAGTTTTGTTTGCTCTTTTGGTCGAAAAGTGCGTTTGCACCGCACCCCCCTCCGATCGCACGACGGGCTACAGCAGTTTCGGAATTGGTGTAGACCGAAAGCACTCAGCAAAGTGGCATTTTCATCAAGAAAATGCCACCTTTCAATGCTCTCAAAAAGTCTACGTTAATTCCGAAACTGATCTAGAAGCTAGTAGCTAGAAGCTAGTTGCTGATCTTAGAATCGGCTTGAGCAGTGAGGGAATTACCATCGATGCCGGTCCGCGTGGTGGAAAGCAAACAGAATGCGCGTTTGAAGGAGTTGCGGAAGGCGCTCAACGCGCCGGGACGCGGGGCTCAAGTGCTCGTGGGCGGCGCCAGCGGCCTGGTGGGTATCGAGGGGCCGAAACTGCTCGAAGAGGCGCTGCGCGCGGGCTTGCGCGTGAAAACGATTTTTGTAGCCCAAGGTCCCGATCGAGCACCCGATCGAGTATCTGAGCGGTTGCTGGATAGGCTTCAGGTAAAGCGGGACGTGGAGGTTCTCCAACTGCCGAAGAAGCTGCTCGACCAGGCACTGGCGACCGAAACGCCGCAGCCGATTGCCGCGCTTGTTGAGCCGCCGAATTGGTCGTGGTCGCATATTCTCAACCAAAACCAAAAGAAAACGCTGATTGTTGTGCTGGCTGGCATTCAGGATCCCGGAAATCTGGGGACGATTCTGCGGTCGGCGGAGGCATTCGGCGCGACGGGCGTGGTGAGTTTACCGGGAACTGTGAGCGCCTGGAATGCGAAGGCGGTGCGCGCATCGGCGGGGAGCGTGTTTCGTGTGCCAATGCTAGCGGCGACCGTTGAGGAAGCGATGGCTCGGCTGCGCGAGGCGGGCGTGAAGGTGCTTGCGACAGCGGCACGGGGAACGAAATCGGCCGACCTTGTCGAGTTGTGTGGCCCGGTCGCTCTCATCATCGGCAACGAGGGCAACGGAGTGCCGGATGAGATTGTGCGCAAGGCGGATGGCACGATCGCAATTCCCTGCCCCGGCCCAGTGGAGAGCTTGAACGCCGCGGTCGCAGCCAGCGTGCTGTTGTATGAAGCATCGCGGCAGCGAGCGGCAACGGGCAGCGCTGCATCGAAGCAGCGGGGAGCGCGCCGATGAGCCTCTTCGACATCGAGCCCGAAATTCCACATCTCTCCTCCAAAGCGCCAATCCCCGGAGGGGCGCCGCTGGCGGAACGGATGCGGCCGCGCAGCCTTGACGAATTGCTCGGCCAGGAGCACCTGGTCGGGCCGGGAAAACCGTTGCGCGTGCAGATCGAGCGCGACGATGCGAGCTCGATGATCTTCTGGGGTCCGCCGGGCGTGGGCAAGACCACGCTGGCCAAGATCATTGCCGAAACGACGAAGGCCAGCTTCATTGAGTTCTCCGCGGTGACCAGCGGCATCAAGGAGATCAAGCAGGTGATGGTCACGGCGGCCAAGGCTTCGCAACTGCATTCGCGCACGATTCTCTTCGTCGACGAGATTCACCGCTTCAACAAGGCGCAGCAGGACGCGTTTTTGCCCTACGTGGAGCGGGGCACGATCCGGCTCATCGGCGCGACGACGGAGAATCCTTCGTTCGAACTCATCTCAGCCTTGCTTTCGCGCTGCCGCGTGTATGTGCTGGAGCCGCTCAAAGATGAGCAGGTCGTGACTCTGCTGCGGCGTGCGCTGGCCGACAAAGAGCGCGGGCTGGGCGCAATGGAGCTGATAGCGGACGACGATGCGCTCGAATTAATTGCCGGCTATTCGAGCGGCGACTGCCGCAACGCATACAACACGCTGGAAGTTGCAGCCCAGTTGGCCGTCGCGGACGGAAGCAAACACATCACCAGATCAGTCGCCACAGAAGCCGCGCAAAAGCGCGTGCTGATGTACGACAAAGCGGGCGAGGAGCACTACAACCTGATCTCCGCGCTGCACAAGAGCGTGCGCAACTCCGATCCCGACGCGGCGCTTTATTGGCTCGGGCGCATGTTTGCGGGCGGCGAGGATCCGCTCTATCTGGCGCGGCGCATTGTGCGCATGGCCGTCGAGGACATCGGGCTGGCCGCGCCCGAGGCGCTGCATCTATGCCTTTCAGCGAAAGAAACGTATGACTTTCTCGGCTCGCCCGAAGGCGACCTCGCACTGGCCGAGGCAGTCGTCTATCTGGCGCTGGCGCCGAAGTCGAACGCGGTCTACACGGCATTCGGCGCGGTGCAGGACGACATCGAACATACGCGGCAGGAGCCTGTGCCGCTGCACCTGCGCAATGCGCCGACAAAGCTGATGAAGTATCTGGGCTACGCCGAAGGCTACCGCTACGCCCACGATGAGGAAGACAAAGTCGCCGACATGGATTGCCTGCCGGAATCGCTGAAGGGCCGCAGCTACTATCGTCCCACGCAAGAGGGGCGCGAAAAACAGCTCGCCGCGCGGATGGAAGAGATACGGAGGATTAAGTCGGCGAAGCGAGGTTAGCAAACAGCAGAGTCCGGACGATAATTGGCGTATGATAGTGAACTAATTCCCGGCATCTGCAGCCCGATGCTATGACCGCTGGAGTGAGACATGCCCGACCCGAATGAAACACCGGATGCTCCGAAGATCAAAGAGATGCCCTTGGTTTTTATCAGCCATGACAGCCGAGACGCCGAGCTCGCGGAGGCATTCAGCAAGCTCTTGAAGAGCGTTAGCGCCGGCATGCTCAAATCCTTTCGTTCGTCTGACAAGAAGGGAACAGAAGGCATCGAATTCGGCGACGAATGGTACAAGACGCTCATGTCCAAACTCGAAAAGGCCTCAGATGTGGTCTGCCTGCTCACGGAGCAGAGCCTCGACCGACCGTGGATCTTGTACGAGGCAGGCGTGGCAAAAGGGAAACTTGGCACGCCAGTGCACGGAGTCGCGCTCGGCATCGCGTTAAGTAGGGTGAGCGTTGGGCCGTTCTACCAGTTCCAAAACAGCGACGATACCGAAGAGTCCCTTACGAAACTTGTTCTCCAAATATGCCGCCGGATTCCGAACCTGGAGCCGGACGAGGACGTCGTCGCAACTCAGGTGAGGTCCTTCAAGGCAAACGCCGTGAGTGCCCTCAAACAAATTGGAAATAAAGGAAAACCGGAAGGTCCGCAAACTAAAGACGAGGCGGCGATAACCGGAGCGGCTGTGGCTAAGGTCTTAGAAGAAATGAAGCTCATTGTGCGCGAGGTGTCCGATCGGTCAGCCAAGCTGATGTCAGAAGGGGCAGAGCGCCTTCGACCGAGAAGATTCATGTTTCGCCGGATCAATCCACGAATGCTCGAAGAAATGAGTTTTATGATCTCGAGGCGTGAGGGCGATCCCATTGGGATCCTAATCCTCGCCAGTTTGGTTCGGGACGATTTCCCGTGGCTGTACGAACTTGGATTGGACGCCTATCGTGTCGCGAACAGAGGAAATCTAGAAAATACGAGGCTTGCGCTCCAAAGGTTTAGGGACGCAGCAGAATTCACAACACATGGACCTTTCGCCGTTGAAATGGGAATGGGGGATGTGGGAGTCGAGGAGTTGAGGGAACTCCCCCACCTCATACATCGTTATGTTCGGATAGCGGAGCAGACGTCTGCGAGCAAGACTACGTTGACCGCGAAGGTGAAGGCCGCGAAGGACGGCAGCACCGGTTAGTCTAGGGCGCCCGCCGCTGTCTCGATGCCCTTAGACGGCGTCAGTCTTCCCGCTTTGGAGTGTTGTTCTTCTTCGCGTCGCCGGTTTCCTCTTCCTCGTCGGTCCCTGTCGAGTCGGCGGGATCGACGGTTCCCAGCGAATCGTTGACAACGCCGTCGTCTTCCTCGTCTTCTGCTTGGCCACCGGGCATCTCGTGCGTGGACTTCGTTTTCGGGGTCATTGCGCCTCCTCATAATTATGATGCCGTAGATGCGAAGGGCGTTTGGAGACGAGAACAATCGCTGCACCGTATGCGTGTCTTTACGGCTGCCTGGACGAATCCGACGAACTCTGGGTTGCGGGGGTTTTGTGCAGACCGCCAAGCGCGTCTGTAACGATCCCCGGCGTGAGAACCTGCGGCAAGAGCTGCGGCGCGCTTTGGCCGGGAGTGTACAGCGCATAGGCGGGAACGCCGCTGCGGCCGAGGTCCGTGAGTGCCTGCGTGATGGCCGGGTCCTCGCGGGTCCAATCGGCGCGGAACAGTGCGACGTGGGCGGCGGCAAACGCCTGCATGACTTCGGGCCGGTCGAGAGCAACGCGCTCGTTGACCTGACAGCTCAAACACCAGCTTGCGGTGAAGTCGACAAAAACGGGTTGGCCCGCGGCGAGCGCGTGCTGGACGGCATCGGCGGACCAGGGCTGCCATGTGCTGGCCGCGGCGGCGCCTCCGGACGCGGGTTGAGCCGGCGCGAAAGACGGCGCGGTGGAGAATTGTCTGGGCGCGGTGATACACGCGACGAGCGCCGCAAGCAAAATGAGGCCCGCGACGACGGTGGCCCACCGCCTGGCCGGCCAGCGGCCGAGGAACCATCCGGCGATGGCGAGCAGCAGGAAGATCGCCAGCAGCGCAAGAAGCAAGTTGGCTCCGTATGCTTGCGCAACGACCCACGCCAGCCAGATGACGGTGGCGAAGATAGGAACCGAGATGGCCTGTTTGAGAATGTCCATCCACACGCCGGGCCTGGGCAGCAGGCGGGGCCACGCGGGCTGTAGTGTGAGCGCGACGTACGGCGCGGCGAGGCCGAGAGCCAGCGCCGTGAAAACGGCGAATGTGACGGCGGCGGGTTGAGCGAACGCGTAGCCGATCGCCGCTCCCATAAACGGCGCCGTGCAGGGCGTGGCGACGACGACGGCGAGCACGCCGGTAAAGAAGCTGCCCGCGTAGCCTTGCTTGGCTGCAAGAGAGCCTCCGGCGCTGGTGAGCGTGAGGCCGATTTCGAACTGGCCGGCGAGCGAAAGGCCGAGAAAGAAGAGGAGGCTCGCCATGAGCGAGAGGAAAACCGGCGACTGGAACTGGAATCCCCAGCCGAGCGTGGCTCCGGCAGCGCGCAAGGCGAGCAGCAAGGCGACGAGCGCCCAGAACGAGACCAGAATTCCTGCGGTGTAGACAAATCCGTGCGCCCGCAGCTTGTGCTTTTCTTCGTTGCCGGAGTTGACCAGTGCAAGACCTTTCAAAAACAGCACGGGAAAGACGCAGGGCATGAGGTTCAGCAGCAGTCCACCGAGGAAGGCCAGGCCGACGATACGGGCGAGCCCGGCGAGCGAGACTGTCGGTGCGAGAGCCGGCGCGGCGACTGTTCCGGGCGTCGCGGCGATTTCGTAGTTCCTGCCGCCAGAAAGCTCGATGACGCCTCTCAACTGCGTGGGCTTTGCGGCGAGGTTCGGATCCTTCTTCAGATCGAGAATGAGACCGGTCGCGTTGGGGGTTACCAGTTGCGGCGCGGGATTGTCGAGAATACTTTCGTCTTCAGGAAAGAAGGCCGCCTGCGTTTCGCGCTGGCCGGTAGAAATGGCGAGGCGGAAGCCAGTGGGCGTGGGCTGGAAAATGGCGGTGCCGGTTGAGGGAAGCGATTTTGGAAGTTGGCCGACCAAACGGTCGTAAATCTCTCTGTCCGGTGAAAGCTCGGCGGCTTGCGCAGGAGTGGCCGGAATAACGCGGTCCACTTCAAGTTCCGCTTTGCCGGGAATGCAAACTTCGCGGCAGACAAGCCAGTTGACCTTTGCCTCGAGAACCACCGGGCCTGGCTTGGCCGAGCTCGCCACATCGAGGCTGAACGGGAAGAGGACTTCGTTCTCATAGCCGAAGTCCATCAAGGGGCCAAGCGGCAGGCGGCTTGGCGCCGGAAATTGCAGCGAGCCTGCAGTAATTCCGGGAGGCAGAGTCCAGGTGATGTGCGGCGGCTCGCCGGAGTCGCCCGCATTCTGCCAGTAGACGTGCCAGCCCGGCTCAAGCTTGAAATAGAGGCCCGCGTTCGACTTCGCGCCGCGATTGAGCTGCGCTGAGGAGACAATCAATTGCACATGCAGATGCGCAGCGTCGGCGGAGTTCGAAGCGGCGAACACTGCAGGCGGCGAGGCCGCAGCAAGAAGGAACGCGAACCCGAAGATAGAGCGGAAACGGCGCATGGCAGACAAACGCTGGACTAAGATTCTTAGCACCCGTTCTTTGGACTCAGTGTATCGGACGAAGGTTACAGAAATGTCGGCGCATCCCTGCAGGTCATCGGGCCATCGCCGCGTGCCGGCGGTAAATGCAGTCGTTCTGAACGCATTTGACACCGGCTGCGCGGGCGCGGGCGATGGCTTCGTCGTGGATCACTTCATCCTGCAGCCAGAGGTAAGGAATACCAAGGCGAATGACGTCGTCGACGATAGCCGGCACATTCTCTGAGGCGCGAAACACGTCAACGAGATCGATTCCCTTCCCTGTCTGGGGAGAACTCGCTTCTTTAAGGGCGGCGGCCTGCGCGGCGTCGAGGTCGGCGTAGCACGGCCCTCCCAGCACTTCAGTGAGCTTCGGATTGACCGGAAACACACGAAAGCCGGCTTCGAGGAGGTAGCGGCCGATGTTGTGGCTTGCGCGCCAGGGCTTCTCGCTCATCCCGACAACGGCGATGGTCTTTGCGGTGCGGAGCATTTCGTCGATGATTGCGGGGTCGTTGGTCATATGCGGAAAGTGAAGAATTCACGCTCCCCTGTTCCCTAGTAGCGCCGGCGTCCCCGCCGGCTGTCGTGCGGGCGTCCTCGCCCGCACTCCGCGTTCCCTCGCTCCCTCGCTCCCTTGCTCCCTTGCTCCCTGATTCTTACTCGTCCAGGTCGTCGTCGGGGCCGGTCGCGACCGCTGTGCCGCGACGTTTTGCCAGCAGGTAACCGCGCAGAAATGGTTCGAGGTAACCGTCGAGAACCTTGTCCACGTCGCCCACTTCGACCTTGGTGCGGTGATCCTTTGCAATGCGGTAGGGCTGCAATACGTAGGAGCGGATTTGCGAGCCGAAGTTGATGTCGAGCTTGGAGTCTTCGAGTTTCTTGCTTACAGCCCGCTTCTTTTCAAGTTCAAACTCGTAGAGGCGCGAGCGCAGCATCTTCATGGCTTTGTCGCGGTTTTTGTGTTGCGAGCGCTCGTTCTGGCACTGGACCACAATCCCTGTGGGGAGGTGCGTCATCCGCACAGCGGAGTCGGTGGTGTTCACGTGCTGGCCGCCCTTGCCGCCGGAACGATAGGTGTCAACGCGCAGGTCTTCGAGCTTGAGATCGACATGGATTGTTTCGTCAATCTCCGGCGAAACATAGACGGAGGCAAACGACGTGTGGCGGCGCTTGGCTTGGTCGAACGGAGAGATGCGGACGAGGCGATGCACGCCGCTCTCGCCGGCGAGCTGGCCGAATGCGTATTCGCCAATGATGGTGAATGTGGCGGACTTGATTCCGGCCTCTTCACTGGCCTGATAGTCGTTCATCTCGGTCTTGAAGCCCTGCTGCTCGGCCCAGCGCAGATACATGCGCAGCAGCATCTCAGCCCAGTCCTGGCTTTCAGTGCCGCCGGCGCCGGGATGCACGGTGACGATGGCATTGAGCGCGTCGGCCTCGCCGGAGAGCGTAGTGCGCGCTTCGAGATCTTCTGAGAATGCGCCGAGCGCTTTGACATCGCGCTCCAAATCGGCGAGGACGTCTTCTCCCTCGCGCGCCAGCTCGAAGTAGGCCTCGATGTCGCCGGTCCGGCGGACGAGCTCGTCGTCGTCGCGCACGAGCGATTCAAGGCGCTTGCGATCGCGCATGAGAGGTTTCGACGCCGTGGGATCGGACCACAACGCCGGATCGGAAAGCTTCTTTTCTAATTCGGAGAGTTCCCTGCGGATGCGGGCAGGGTCAAAGATACTCCCGCAGGTCGCGCACTTGATTGCGCACGGGAGCGTAGGCGAATTCGAGATCGTTCAGCGAAGACATGTTTTGCTCTTATGACCTGGCTTGGATTGATTCGTGAGGCTAAGCACTCTTGGCTCGTTTTCAGAATATCACTGCACAGGGTGATGCGTGCTGGGTGGCGATTCGATAGGTGGGATGATTTAACTCGGGCCGAATCCTCCTCATCCTCCCATTGGAACCCATTTGAACCGACGCCGATGGTTTGGGTCCTGTTCAGCGAGCGGAATTTCCTCAATCGTGAGTGGTCCATTGAAGTGGGATGCGATGAAGACCGGAAGTATGTTTGCAAATGTTCTCCAGACCGCATCAAAGAGGAACTCGGCCATTTCGGGTTTGTAGTATTCCGCGAATTTATCCGGGGAGGCCCCTCGGTGTTCAACAAAGTTGCGGAAGGCCTTCAGTCCGTCCTGCCAATTCACCTTTTGCGCGAGCAAATGGTCGAGGACGTTGGTTCGAGATGGATGGGCCGCTCGGAATGCGATTATGCCCTTCTTGAAGTCAGGCGGCTTTTGAAATAGAAACCCGAGGTCATAGCCGAGTAACTTCGTCGCCTTCGGCATAAGCGCTTTGTAGGCTCGCCACAGTTCACCCGCTAAACCCTCGAATTGCTGCCGCCGATTGAGTACCGGAATCTGTCGCCCGGTCGAGCCCCTTATCTCTCTTAACCGCACGTAAGCGGGCAGCAAGCCCTCGATCAATAACACCATGAGCGCATCTTTGACTTCTTGTCGTTCCGGATCGAAGATGGAAGTCGCGCCCATCAATTCCATGAATTCGTCGGCGAGCTGCCGCACAAATTCATCGTTGGTCCCAACTTCAGAGAACACTTCTCTCGGCCATTCGTTTGGCTCTTTGCCATTGTCATGCGTAACAACGATGCTCGATTCCGCAAGAATCGCCAGCGATATCCCGTATCGAACCATCCCTGTGATTCTTCCTGGCATAGTCCTCGACCTTGGCCGATAGTCTACGCCACCTTCACCTCATCCAGCAGTTCGGGATGCTGATCGAGCACTTTGAGAAGTTTCACCAGGGCCAAAAGCGGCATTGACCTCGCGCGAAAAACCCCGCATCGGCGGCCGCCGCATCTCAAATCTCCCATCGATGAATGGTGGGCCCAGGTCACCCCTGCAAGAGCTCAGCAATGGCTGACAAGGTGAACTCGATGCCCGTTCCCTCGAAGCGGGTAGACGCCGTAAGGGAACCGTCCGCGTAACGCATGAAGGCGCCGGTTGCCGGATCGACGACCCAGATCTGCGGTATGCCCATGGCCGAGTAATCGGCGAATTTCCGCATCATGCGGGGGATACGGTCCTCCGGGCTCAACACTTCAAATACCGCGATCGGCGGAAGAGTGACGATCTGCTCTTTCGGGTTGTTTCTGCTCATCACCGTGACATCGGGCACCCGGTAGTTATCCTTCGATACCTGGACTCGCAGCTCCGTTTGGACACGGAGATTCCACTCGTTAGCGTGCTGCCGAAACCAGTCGCGAATGGCCCCTTGCCAGTCGGCGTGGTCGTATTCACCCATGGGTCTTTCCTCGATCTGCCCGTCAACATACTCCGCATCGGGATCCCACTCAGAGGAATGCAAATAAAGTTCGACCGGAATGTGGGTTGTCGCGGCCATGAATCCTCCGATGGCAGGATTATATGCCAAGATTTTCGTCTTCGTTCCCAGCGAATGGCCTGCATCCCAATTCGCCCGGCAATGAACGAGGTTCCCTGGCCTGGCGTTTCCGGACCTGGAAACGCGCCGCCAAGTCAGACCCACCATCCGCCGCTACGCCACCTTGACCTCATCCAGCAGATCGGGGTGCCGGTCCAGCACTTTGAGCAACTTCACCAGCGCCAGCTTCTTGCGCACTTTGACAATGAACCCCGGGGTCGACGATGGCGGCGTTCACCTGCTAGGCAAAAGCCCGCATCTCGCGCATGACGCGCTCTGACTCGGCTCCGTCCAGGATGGACTCGGCGCAGGCAGGACAAAACTCGCCTGTCACCGCCGGAATCGTGGCGGTCTCGCCTTTGTAGGTGTACGGCAGGTCCCGGGTGTCCGGGATCAACTCCGCTGCTGCGCAAACAGGGCATTTCATTCACTTCCCCCCACGTGCATCGTCAGTTCGGGCATCGGATAGTGCTTCCGGCTGCGCGTCCACAGAGCGGCGTTCGAACTGCACTGCTGAAGCCGCAATCAACGCATCGCCAACCTCTACGTTGTGGCTCTTGGCGTATCGGAACAGATACTCACCCGCACGATGGCCGATGAGCGGATCGATGGACACACAGATGAGCGGGGTGAACAGCCTGGCGATGGCATCCTTCTCCCGGGGACGTGCTCCCGCACCCACCTCGGCAATCGTGACTGGCGAGATAAGGATCGCCACCTGAGAAGCAGCGAGCCGTTGCCAATTTTCGGTGAACGCACGATTTCGACCGCGCAAGACTTCGATCACCACATCGGTATCGATGAGAACAGTCATTTGGCGCGCAGTCCTGCTTGCGCGCGCTTTAGCCGAGTGCCGCCGCGCAATCTCCTGACCATGGTTTCTGTATCTTCAAGATCGTCTCGGTCCTTCCACAAACCGATGATCCCCAGCATCGCTTGCCTGCGCTCTTCGAGGTTTCCCAGGTAACGTTCTCGCACAGCCACGCGCACCAGCTCTGAGACAGTGGCTCCTTCGAGCAACGCCTTGGTATGAAGCGTCGACCAGAGGTCATCTTCGAGGTAGAGTTGGGTTCTCCGCATGATGTATAGTATACATCACTTCGGTGTCGTATGTCTCTCTTGACTTCGAGCGGCGGGAGCGAAGCCTTAAGCGTGCAGCAGTTTTACCCCCGCCCAGCCCACAATTCCCAAACTCAGCAAGGCACACACCCACGCGAACAGATCGCCGTGAGCCGTGTAGAAGGTGATGCCGTCGCGGAATCCGAACTCTGCGGGCAGCGCGTCCACCTGGTGGCGAGGAATGCTCTGGCGGACGCGGCCGTAGGGATCGATGGCGGCGGTGACGCCGGTGTTGGTGTCGCGCAAAAGCCAGCGGCGATTTTCGACGGCGCGCATGCGGGCCATGTTCAGGTGCTGCCAGGGCGCGCTGGTGTCGCCGTACCATCCGTCGTCGCTCACGTTCACCAGCACTTCCGCGCCGTTGCGCGCGAGCTGGCGCACCTCGTCGGCGAAAACAGCCTCATAGCAGATGAAGACGCCGTAGCGATGGCGCCCGCCGTTTTGCGTGTCGAGGAGGAAGACTCTGTGCTCGCTGCCGCGCGTGAACGACGAGACTCGGCCGGTAAGTTTACGCGCGAAAGTAAGCAGGTTCTGGAACGGAATGTATTCGCCGAAGGGGACGAGGTGGATTTTGTCGTAGCGGCCGACCATCTGGCCGCCGGCGTCGACGATGAACGCGGAGTTGTAGTCGCGCCAGGCGTTCTCTTCTCGCGAGAAATCCATGCCGATGCCTCCGACCACGAGCGGCGCCTGCGTGGCGAGGGCGATGGAGCGCATGGCCTGCTTGAAGCTGATGTCGTCTTCAATGAACGGCGCGGGCGATTCCGGCCACACCACGAGATCGGGATGCGTTGGGTACGGCGGGCAAATGATTTCGCCCATGGGCGCGCCGGTCTGCGGGATTCCTGCGACGTACGTTTTGCACTGCTCGCCGGCCAGCCGCGCAAATTCGGCGATATGGCGGTCCCACTCCGGGCCCTGCCAGTTGTTGCCCGCGCCCACGTCGAGATTGGGCTGAATAAGGACGGCAGTTGCAGTCGGATCGGTGTTGGGGGGCGGAACAAAGACGCCGGCAAGCCCTGAAACGAGCAGAACTGCCCCGCAAACGCCCCAAGCCCAGCGGCCCGCGAATACGCTTTTGGATCCGCGATCGACGAGCAATGCGCCGGCGAGGAGCGCATTCACCGCGACTAGCACAAAGGTGATCCCATACACTCCAGTCCACGGCGCGAGCTGGTTGATGAGGACGTTATCGACTTGCGAGTAGCCAAGCTGGTCCCAGGGAACACTGGTGATGCGCGCCGCGGCGAGGTCGAGGCCGGTCCAAAGCAACGGAGCAAAGGCAAGAGCCATCCGCGTCGATCCGGTTGCGCGGCGGACAAGCGCAACACCCCAGCCGAAAATGCCGAAATAGAGTCCGAGGACCAGGCTGAATCCCAGCGTGAGCAGCTCCGGCGCGAGAGGCGGCATGTCGCCGTAGTGCATCATGGTGTCGCGAATCCAGTAGCAGTTGCCCACGTACCAGAGGACGCCGCAAAGATAGGAGACGAGGAAAGCGCGGCGGAGAGAATGAGTCCGGGAAGAATTCGCGGCAGAAAGGAGAGCCCCGAGGAGCGGCACCAGGGAAAACCACGCAAAGACAGAGCGCCACGGCGGCATGGGCCCAGCGACCGGAAAGGGCAACTCAAGCAAGCCCGCGGAAAGTCCCGCGGCTGCCCACAGCTTCCAGTCCCGGGAAGAAGAAGACGATTCCATACACCGGCGAGTGTAAAGCATTCGAGTTGCGATACACCGGTTCCTGAGTTAGTGCATCTCGAAGCCGTCGCGCTCAAGTGGCTCTTTCCTCAAGAAAGAGCCACCTTGCACAACA
>CAZANC010000045.1:0-17830 GCA_964486495.1 uncultured Occallatibacter sp. | reverse complement strand
ACGGACGCAGCGCGCCCTCGACGATGTTGCCATCGAGATCGGCAATGACGAGGTCGGCCGGGGTCAGGGCGGCGTAATCGACACCGCTTGGCTTAATGACCACTAGCGGCTTGCCGCCGCTGCGGTCGATACCGCTGGCGTTCCCGAATGTATGCGGCGCGAGGCCGCGACGAGCGATCTCCTGATTGGCGCGGAGGACTTGTTCGCGGAGAGATTCGAGGAGCATGACGTGTCTGAGATTAGATTAAATCCTTCAAGAGGGTAAGGGACGAAGAATCAGCGATCAGGGCGGGGCAGCGGCGTGCGGTCAGTGCCTTCGCGACGGCGCGGCCGGTAGCGCGCAAATCGGCGCTCGAGTAAACTGGGGCTAATCTTCAACCAGTTTTAAATCGGCTGATTCGGGCTCCTCTCGCCGTATAGACGACGCGAGAGCGCAGAGGTTTGGCTGTGCGCGCACAAAGCATTGCCGCCGTTGATCCGTCTGACGGATTCGTTTCCTCGATCGCGGCTCGGGGCGATCTGTTCTCTGCGCTGCACAGGGTTGCCAACCGTGGCTAACCTCACTATTTCCCGCCCGGAGAACGCCACGCCGAACGCAGTCTCCCTTGCGGCAGCAGACAAGCCTCGAGCCACTCCGATTCGTTCCTCGTTCGACGGCCAGGCGATTTCCCCGCACCGCTGGATGACGGCCATCGCCGTGATGTCGTGCGCAGTGATGCAACTTCTCGACACGTCGGTGGTGAACGTGAGCCTGCCGCACATCGCCGGCTCGCTCTCCTCGAGTGTGGACGAGGCGACGTGGGTGCTGACCTCCTACCTGGTGGCCAACGCCATCATTCTACCCATCACTGGGTGGCTGGCAGGCGTGTTGGGCCGCAAGAGGCTGCTGCTGCTTGCCGTGACCGGCTTTACGCTTTCGAGCCTGCTGTGCGGGCTCGCACCGAATCTGCCCATGCTGATTGTCTTTCGCGTTTTGCAGGGCTTAACCGGCGGTGGGCTGCAGCCGCTCTCGCAGGCTGTGCTCCTTGAGGAGTTCCCAGGCAGGGAGCAGGGCAAGGCGATGGCCTTTTGGAGCTTGGGGATCATTGCTGCGCCGATCCTGGGTCCTACACTGGGCGGCTGGATCACCGACACGTGGACGTGGCGCTGGGTTTTCTTCATCAACCTGCCGGTGGGCATTCTCAGCCTGCTCTTGATCTCGCAGTACGTGGTCGACCCACACTACCTGAGGCGCCGGTCGCTGGGCGTAGATGCCTGGGGCATAGGCATGCTGGCGGTGGGCATGGGCGCGCTGCAGATCATGCTCGACAAAGGTCAGGAGAAGGATTGGTTCGGATCGAACCTGATTCGTACCCTGAGTGTGATTGCCCTGGTTTCGCTTGCCGCTTTTGTGTTCCGCGAACTGCGGGCGAAGGATCCCATTGTTCACTTCGGACTGCTGCGCTCGCGCACCTTTGCCTCGGGTGTCGCATTGGCCACCATGATGGGATTCATTCTGTACGGCAGCCTGGTGCTGCTGCCGCTGTTTATGCAAACCCTGCTGGGCTGGACGGCGACCACGGCCGGAATCTGGAACAGTCCGCGCGGAATCGGAACCGCGCTCTGCATGCCCTTGGTGGGCTACCTGCTGGGCAAAGGGTGGGACGCGCGCTGGATGCTGATCTTCGCATTTGCCCTCGCCAGTCTTTGCTTCTTCGGCTATGCGCGAATGACGCTCGACTCCGGCACGTGGGATATCTTCTCGATTCAGATTGTGCAGGGCTTTGCCCTGGGGTTTCTCTTTGTGCCGCTGACCACGCTGACCATGAGCCCGATTCCGAAGGCGGAGACGAGCTATGGCACGAGCCTCTACAACACCATGCGCAACATCGGCTCGAGTGTAGGCATCTCGTTTGTGACCACGCTGGTGGCGCGTCGCGAGCAGTTTCACCAGCAGACGCTCGGCGACCACCTCTCGGCTTCGAGTCCGATGAGCCAGCAGGCCTTTGCGCAGTTGACGCCTTTTCTCGCTCATCAGGGTGCAGACCCGGTGACGGCGGCACACAAAGCCGGCAGCCTCATTTATCAGCGGCTCCAGCAGCAGGCGGCGTTGCTGAGCTATTCCGATGCGTTTTATCTGATGGGGATCTTCTTCCTGGCCAACATCCCGTTGGTGTTGCTGATGCGTGGCGCAGAGCACAACCGGCGGCATCGCAAGAACCGTGAGGCGAACGGGCCAGAGGCAACACGAAGCGCACCAGGATCTCAACCACGCAGCCAGTAGGGCTGGGGAACGACCGCCCCGAGCTTGGCAAACTCGGCGTCGGTCAGCCGGAATCCGGCTGCGCTGACATTTTCTTCAAGGTGCTTCACCGAGCTGGTCCCCGGAATGGGCAACACAACCGGCGAGCGTCGCAATAGCCATGCCAGCGAGACCACCGCCGTTGAGACGTTCCGCGCGGTAGCGATTTTCTCCACCGCTTCGCTTGCCTTGCGGCCTTGCGCCATCGGTCCCCATGGCAGAAACGCGATGCCGTTGGCCTCACAATAATCGACCACGAAATCCCACTCGCGATCGGAGAAACTGTAGCGGTTCTGCACGCTGACGATGGGAACGATTTTTTGCGCCCGGTGGATATGCTCCAGCGTGACGTTGGAGAGCGCGACATGGCGGATCTTGCCCCGCTCTTTGAGCCGTGCAAGCGCTTCCATCGAAGCGTCAAAGGAGACGGCGGGATCGGGCACGTGAAGTTGGTAAATGTCGATGCGCTCGAGACGCAGGCGCTTGAGGCTGCCTTCAATGACCTGCTGAATGTGCGCGGGACTGGCGTCGTGCTGCCAAACGCCGGGTCCGTGGCGTGTCCATCCGGCTTTGGTGGCGATGACAAGGCCTGCCGGATACGGCCAGAGCGCCTTCGCGATCAGCTCCTCAGAGACATCGGGGCCGTAAGAATCCGCCGTGTCGATAAAGTTGACGCCCAGCGCAATTGCGCGGCGCAGCGTGGCGAGTGCGGCGTCGACGTCGTTGGGCGGTCCCCAGATGCCCTGGCCCGTGATGCGCATCGCGCCGTAACCCATACGGTTCACGGTCAGATCGCCGCCAAGGGTGATGGTTCCAGCTTGCGCGGCGGGTAGCGATTGCGGTGACGTCGTCATGGGCTGCTCTCTCCTTAGATTTCATTTGCCCGGAATCTTGCTGCTTATAGCCTGCGGCTGAATCTCGCGCGGCCTCGCCTTGGATGCCCGCCATGATTCTTGCTCTCTGGCCACTGTTCACTGTTCACTGATCAAACAGTCACTTCCCAGCCTCGTTCGTAGGTGCGGGCCCAGTACTTCATCGCCTCGGGATCGCCAATGATGTGCGCGGTTTCGGTGTCGAGGCGCAGCAGGCGATCGACGAACCAGGCAATGTTCGACAGCAAAAGCATGGTGACGGTGACATTCGCCACCGAAGCAGGCGAATTGAGTTTCCCCTGGCCGCGAATGGCCGCGATGAAGTTGGCGAAGTGAGCGTCGGTCATGGAGTCGGCTCCGATCAGGTCGCCGGTGGAAGTAACGTGCCCGACGCGATACTTGTCGATCTGCTTCCCTTTCCAATCAAAAACGTCGTAGCCGTCGCGATCGATGACGACCGAGCCCTTGGTGCCCATGATGAGCGAACCCCGGTCGCGATCGTAGAGACGCATGCCCTGGCAGGAGTGGCCCTCCCACGAGATGAGCTTGTCCGGGTATTCAAAGTTGGTGACGGTCGTGTCGGGAAACTGCCAATCGTCTTTGAACTGGTAGCGGCCGCCGCTTGCGGTCACGGCGTGAGGGATTTCGGCCTGTAGAGCCCAGCGGCAGACGTCAACCTCGTGAGTTCCATTGTTGAGAGTCTCGCCCGTGCCATAGCGCCGCAGCCAGTGCCAATTGTAAGGTTGAATGTTGTCCTTGTACTCACTTCGCGGCGCTGGGCCCTGCCACAGATCCCAGTTAAGCGACGCAGGCACCGGTGCGAGCTTGCCAATTCCCATGGAGCCGCGTGTGTTCGCGTACCACGATTTGGCCATGTACGCCTCGCCGATCAGGCCATCGTGAATCTGCTGGATCATGCGGATGGTGTAGTCGGAGGATCGCTGCTGATCCCCGACCTGGACGAGCTTTCCATACTTCTTCTGCGCTGCCACAAGCAGCTCGCCCTCGCGTGGATTTTGGCTGGAGGGCTTCTCGACGTAAACATGTTTTCCGGCCTTCAGTCCGAGCACTGCCATCGGCGTGTGCCAGTGATCGGGAGTGGCAACCGTAATGGCGTCCACGTCCTTCGATTCCAGCGCGTGGCGGAAATCGGTCTCCGCCTTGGGAGCGTAACCGAGCTTCTGCTCCGCTTCAGCCGCAAATTTGGCAAGAATGCCCGAGTCCACGTCGCAAATGTAGGCGACGCGAGCGGCGCTGCTGTTGGCCCGCATCGATGACAGATGCGCGTGGCCGCGGCCGTTGAGGCCGTTGATGGCAAAGTTCAGTCGATCGTTGGCGCCGAGAATCTGCGCATAGCTCTTTGCCGTAGACGCAAAGGCCGAGGCCGCCGCACCGGCAGCCAGTCCGTTTACAAATTTTCGGCGGGAAATCATTTGAGTCTCCATATCGTGAGCTTTGAGCCCGGCGGTTCTCATCCGCTGCTGCCGGCTCGGACGCCGGAAGCTTCTGCGGCGATCTATCTGTTAGTTCTTTTGAAAACGCCGAAAGCAACTAACGGCTGAGATACTTTGGTGTGCCAACTGCTGATGCTCACCGCCGCAGAGGCGTCCGAAAGCGCAAAGCTTCCATCGCCGCAACAGATTATATCGTCGTGGAATCTAGGCGCGCCATTGCTCGGAGTCGATTGCAGAGGCCGAGACATTGCGGTGCAATGGAAGCAATGACTTAATGATGAGAGCACTGGATTTGCGGGCCGCTTGCGTTCCTTCCCCGGCGGTCCTTTGCGGCACTTGGGCGCAAGAATCGACCGAAGGGTTGTAAACTTGGCCCCGATGCGGACGTCTACAAAAGTGATGGCAGCCGGAACAGCCGTAAAGCCGATGACCGCCCAAGCTGCGGAGGAGATTGCCGCGCGGGATTTTGCGAGCATCGTCGAAAGCCACCGGCCGCAAATCTTCCGCTTTCTGCTGGCATCGCTCAGGGACGTGGACCTTGCCGAGACGCTGACCCAGGAGTGTTTCCTGAAGGCGCATCGGAACTGGAACAGCTTTCGCGGCGATTCAAGCGCGATGACCTGGCTGATGCGGATCGCCATCAATTTGCAGAAGGACCATTGGCGCAACCGGCGCCTGCAATTCTGGCGGCATACGCAGGCGAACGCGATTGGCGTGGACGAGGCCAGCGACTGGCTGCCAAACGGCGAGCGTAGCGCGGAGCAACAGATTGTGGCCCGGGAACAGGTGGCGCAGGTTTGGAAGGCTGTGGATGGACTGAGCGCGCGGCAACGAACGGTGTTCCTGTTGCGTTACGTCGAGGACCGGGAGTTGAGCGAGATTGCAAAAGCCACAGGATTGAGCGAGGGCACGGTGAAGGCCCACTTATCGCGGGCGCTCTCGAGAGTGCGCGCGGAGCTGAGAGGAATACGATGAGCTGGAGAGACAAAGCGACGGGAGAAATCGACGATCCAGTGCTGGCGGGGGCGCTCGAAAACTTCAAGGCGAGCGTCGATGCCTGGAGCGAGTTCGCGTATAGCCAGCCACGGACAGCGATATGGACAGCGCGGCACACCTGGCGCCTGGCAGCGACCTGGGCTCTGGGATGCATGCTTGCAGCCGGAAGTCTGGCGGACGGATTATACGAGCGCCATCACCGGCAGGAGCTGGCGCGGATAGCGGCGATGAAAGCGGCAGAGCAAAAAGTCGCGCTTGAGCGCAAGGCGGCCGAACAGCCTGCGGCGGCCAAAATCGTTACCAAGCGGCAGCCAACCGCGGTGAAGAGGGCAGCCAATGAGAATGAGGATCTGCTGGCGACGGTAGACAGTGATGTATCGAGACAGGTTCCGGCGGCCATGGAGCCGCTGGCGCAAATGATGGTCGACAACGGCACGAATTAAAGGGCCCACAAAACAATACAAGAGGAAACTCATCAGAAGGCGGGAAAGGGTCCCTTGGGACACAAGGGGGGAAAAATCGATGAAGACGTTGAAAATTGTGCGACTGGTTTTGGCGGTATCGGGAGTGTTGATGGCGGGAGGTTGGGCGTGTGCGCAAGAGTCCGGCGGGCCAGGCGGGCCGGGCATGGGACCTGGTTTCGGGCAGCATCGGCCTCCTATGGAACGCGCGTTCGGATTTGCAAATGGGCAATTCTGGAACAACCCGAACGTCGTGAAGCAGCTGAGCCTGAGCGACGATCAGCGCAAGGCGATGGATGGTATTCTGCAGGACCATCGCATGAAGCTGATTGACCTGCAAGCCACCTTGCGCAAGGCAGAGTTGGCGATGGGTCCACTGATGAAGGCTGATACTCCGGACCGGACAGCGATTGAAGCGCAGATCGACAAAGTCGTGAGTGCGCGCGCTGATCTGGAAAAAGCGAACGCGCGTTTCCTGCTGGACATTCGGATGCAGTTGAAGCCGGACCAGTGGAAGCAACTGCAGACCATGCATCAAAATCGGATGGATCACGAGGGAATGCGCGAGCATGGCCGTGATCAGTGGGGGCACGATGGACAGAGGCCGGGAATGGGCGGGCCGGGCGGGCAGTTCCGCCATCCACAACCGCCCCAGCCACCGGACACGGCTCCTCAGGCGCCACCGGCTCCAGCAGCGCCGGCGCCGGGAACGGGCCAGGGAGCGGGCGTGAACCAGTAACGGAGCGGCGACCAGCGGGTGCGATCCGGCCGCTGATCGAGAGCCATCAACCGTAAGACCTGGGCGCGCCAGAAACACGCGTGCTCAACGCCAAGCTTAAATTCTGTTGACAGAAAAACTAATGGCGGCACGGGGATCATTCCCCTGCCGCCATTCTTTTGCGCCCGTGGCGCGGGTCGCGCACTACGGGTCGGCGAGCCGGAGCCTTGCGTTTGACGTGCGACGGCGGCCCGAATGGATTCTGTACCATCAGGATGGAAGGAGCGGATTGTGCCGAATCTTGCTGCCCCCGACTCGCTGATCCTGCTAATCTACGGCTTTTTCATGCTCACCGCAGGATTCTCGCTGAAACCGGCGATGACGAATAGCCAGCAGTTCATGCAGGCCGGTCGCGCGATGCCGGGCTGGCTGTGCGGTGTGGCAATGTTGGGCGCCAGCCTGGGCTCTTTGGAGGTGCTCGGCATGGGCGAGGCCGGGGCCCGGTACGGCCTGCCCAGTGTGGCATTCTTCGCGCTCGGCTCGATTCCGGCCATGCTCTTCGCTGGCCTCTATCTGATGCCCGTCTTCTACGGTTCGAATTCACTCGCAGATTCATCCGCACAAAAGCCGGGCGCGGTCGCCGCGCGGTCGATTCCGGAGTATCTTGGGCTGCGCTTTGATCGGAAGACACGGGCGCTGAATGCCTTGATGTTCGCCGCGATGTCCGCATTCGGTGCCGGAATTGCTCTCTATGCCATGGCACGCGTCTTCGTGGCGCTGCACGTCTTCGATCAGGTTGCCATCACCCTGAACCTGCCGCCTACCGGAACTCTGCTACTTGCAATGGCGTTGCCGGCGGCTCTGGTGCTGGCCTATGTTCTGCTCGGCGGGCTCGGCGCCGCGATGTACAACCAGGCGCTGCAGTTTTGCCTCATCATTGCCGGACTGCTGCCAATGGTTCTGCTCGGGCTGAAGCGGATCGGCGGCTGGAGCGGATTGAAGGCTACGGTTCCGGCGAACTCATTTCACCCCGGCACACACCCAATGGGCGCCGGCGTTGTCGTTCTCGCAGTTGGCGCAGGCTTTGTGCTGGGCGGCGCTACGTGGTGCACAGACTTCAGGTTGTTGCAGGCGGCCATGGCTGCGAAAAATGTGGAGGCCGCGCGCAGAGCGCCAATCATCGCGGCGGCGTTGCGCGTTTTTGTCGTTATTGTCCTGATCCTTCCCGGGCTGATCGCGGTCGGTCTGCCCACTCCCCACACTTCAATCGTGATCCACAATGACAATGGTGTGATTTATCACGAGATCACCGTCGTCCCCCCGGCGGTGGAAGCAGGCGGCGGCCTGGTTCCCGCGAAGGCCGATACGGATGGAAAACCGGTCAAGGGCGCCGATGGACACGCTGTACTGGACTACGCGATGGCCACGCCAAACATGCTCCTACAGTTTCTTCCCGCGGGCCTCCTCGGGCTGGGGCTGACCGCTCTGCTCGCCTGCTTGATGGGCGGCGTGGCCGCCGGCGTGACATCGTTCAGCACCGTCTTTACCTGCGACATTTTTCAGGCCTTCCTCGCGAAGAACGCTGCCGACAAGCGCCTGCTCGCTGTGGCCCGGTGGGCGGCAGTGGGTGGAATGATGCTTTCGTTCGCAGCTGCGTGCGCGGCCATGCGCTTTGATAGCCCGCTCGACGCGATCCTCCTGGTCTTCGCCGTCGTGAATGCTCCGCTCTTTGCGGCACTATTGCTGGGAGCTTTCTGGAGGCGTGCGACCGGGCACGGCGCCTTCGCAGGATTGATTGCAGGAGCCGCCGCAGCTCTTCTGCATCACGGGCTCTCGCTGCCGCGTGGCGAGCAACCAGGCATCCAAGGCGGCTGGATTACAGTCCTGCACCATCCCTCGAGCGACTTGGCGCTGGGGTTGGGAACAGCGATGTTAGCCTTCCTCGTGAGCCTGCTGGTAGCAGCGGCGGTGAGCCTGTTCACGAATGCGGCGCAGGCGGAGGAACTCAACGGTCTTGTATTCTCGCTCACCGCGCGGCCGCCTGCGATTTGGGCATGGTGGAAACGGCCCGAGGCGATGGCTGCCGCAATCCTGTTGGCCGCGATCGCGGCGAGTCTGATCTTCATCTGACCTGAAAAGGGGAGCAATGTTCTACGATCCGCGCATTTCGTTGGGTATGTTGTTTACATTGATCGGAACCGTTCTGACAGCCTTCGGCTTGGCCACGCGCTCCAACGCCGATGTTTATAGCAAGAGCATGGGAATCGATGCCAATCTGTGTTGGGGACTCGTTCTGCTGGTGTTTGGGATTCTCGTCCTCACGCTCGGCCGGCGCGGCCAGATGAAGCAAGAGAAAATCAAGAAGTAGCGATCAGCTTTCGCTCCGCCGATTCCCTGCCCTGCTCTAATCACTCAGCCGTCGCACTGAAGCGCATCGTGCGGTAGTCGAATGTGTAGCTCTTGAGCTGATCGAGAGCCTCGATGCCGAGCACGCCATAAACATCGTCGCGGGCGGCTGACCCAAACGGCTGCGTTAGGACCGGTATGTAGTGAAGGTCGATTGAGGTATCGCCAACGGCCAGAGAGACGGTCTCGGCGACATAGGCTGACCCAGGCCCCGAATCCATGCCGGGGATCGAGAAGGGTTCCATCTTCTGGCCATTGAACTCGGCAGCATGCTCGTCGAACCAGCGCGAGGTCAGGTACGTTTGCTGGCCTCCGGCATCGATGGCGAACATCCGGTCATCGTTTTCACCAGCGTCGCCGCGGCTGCCCGCTGCGACTCCTTGCGAAGACGAATCAGTAGTCGGGTCGAGCGACCGGCCGAGCGCGACGATGACCTGATCTCCGTCGAGATAGAAGCGTGCGCCCGCGGTGAGGCGATCCTTGTCTTCCTGTGGATCGATTTCTTTCGCGGGATCCACCAGGATGGTGTTATCGGAAACGGTGAGCCGGCCCATGGCGGCGAGCGCCGAATATCCGAGAACGCCCTCGACCCGATAGCCGGAGTGCGGGAAGGAATAATCCACGTCGTCGAAAACGAATGCGGTAACATCGTGCAGCGTAAGGCGGCCGCCGATGGTGAAGCGGGGAATCACCGTGACATGAACCTGAATGGGTCGTCCAGTGAGGGTGTGAATGGTGGCGGATTCCTTTGAGATGGTGAGCCCAACATCCTGCGCGGTCGATCGGGAAATGAGGTTGAAGGGTGCGGTGGGATCAAGCATCCAACTGTGAGAGCGCGCGGCGATAAAAACGGGAACATCGATTAGGCCGAGAGGATCGTTGCTGACCTGAAGCCTGAAAGACTCGCAGGGATCGACCGTGATGGGCGGGTTGTCCTTGGCCAGCGGCAGCATTTTGAGCGGCATCTCAATTTCATCCTGCTCGCTTTGGGTGAGCTTGGCGCCAAGCCGCGCATCAAGAGTCTGGTATGCGTGGCCGGCTTTCGCCCAATCGCCCAGGCGGAGATAGTCTTCGGCCAGTGTCATGCGGACCAGCTTTTCGCGAGCGGCATCTCCGCTCCCAGACACCTGATCGATAAGTGGCTCCAAAAGCTGGACCGATTGATCGAGCTGATTTGACCGGTTAGCGAGAATGCCGCGATAGAACTGCGCCTGATCCGGCGACAACTGGCTGAGCAGCGCCTGGATGCGAAGGTATTGGTGATCGGCGAGCAAGTTCTGCAAGCGGGCGTCGGTATCAAGTCCACTGCCCGTCCCGGTGTGAAGTTGCGCGCCAACACCCGGCCGCGGCGTTGTTTGCTGCGACGGAGGCTCCGCACTTTGTTGCGCGGCCAAAGGATACAACGGCATGGCGAGCGCCAAGACGAGGAACAGCCGTGCCGCAGACGACTCATGCGCCTGGTGTCGGTTGCTTTCTGCCGCAAATCCACTCTTGCCGTCCATGTCCACATCGACGTTAACAGATAGACGGCGGTGCCGCGATAGCCTCTTCTTGAGACGGTCCTCACGCAATGGCAGCTAGACTTGAGTTGAGCGATGAAGCGAAAGACGATAGCCCATTACGAGATTCTGCGGCGTCTGGGCGCTGGCGGCAGCGGCGTGGTGTACGCGGCCAACGACACCCTGCTGCAGCGGCCCGTGGTGCTGAAGATGCTGCACACCGGGCTCCTGACCGCCGAGCAGATGCGGTCGACCGTGCTCCGCGAGGCGCGGCTCGCTTCGGCCATCGAACATCCTAATGTGTGCGCGATTTACGAAGTGGGTGAGAGCGGCGAGGAGGCTTACATCGCCATGCAGTTTGTGCCCGGCCAGCCGCTGGACGAGTTGATCGCGGCCGGGCCGGCCAACCTGCAGCTTGTGCTCTCGGTGGGAATCCAGATTGCCGACGGATTGCAGGCGGCGCATGCTCTGGGAATTTTTCATCGCGATCTGAAGCCGCAAAACGTGATGTTGACCGACGGAGGCCTGGTCAAGATTCTGGATTTCGGGCTGGCACGGCGGCTCACTCCCGAAGATGCGCGCTTCGACCCGGCGACGCCGGCGCTGGCTAAAGACAAATCCGTCGCGTCAACGTTCACGGCGCGTGGCGGGACCATCCGTTACATGGCACCCGAGCAGTTTGTCACCGGGCACTCGAGCATGCAGTCAGACGTGTGGGCGCTGGGCGTGATTCTCTACGAACTGGCGAGCGGGCGCCACCCTTTCGCTCGTCCTGACGCCGAGGACTCTCAGGCCATTCGAGCCATTCAGTTTCTCGAACCGGAAGACCTGAGCGCGACCGTTCAGGAGATTTCTCCGGAGCTCAAGAGCGTGATTGCCGCTTGTCTCGAGAAAAATCCGGGCGCACGCACGGCATCGGCAGCCGACGTGCGCGAGGGACTGAAGACCATCATGAAGGCGCTGCGCATCGAGACGGGGATCATTCCCGGCGACGCGGTTGCTAACCTGCCGGTGACGGGCGCTGAGGCAGAGAAGCGTACGACAGGTTTGCTTTCCATGCTGGCCGAGCGGTTTCGCGAATCGGTTGGCGAACAGAAGGCGCAGAATTCGCTGGTGGTGTTGCCCTTCGCCAACCTGGGTGAGTCGGAGGCGGCGCCGCTTTACGGCTATGCTCTTGCCGATGCGATTGCGGCCCGGCTGGCGCGGATTCCGTCGCTGGTAGTGCGGCCATCGAGCACGCTGATGCCGCTGGCCGGCGCGCGGCCCTGGGCGCAGATGGACCCGCTGGCTGTGGGGCAGAAGCTGCTGGTGAAGTTTGTCCTGGCCGGGAACTTTGTGCGCTCAGAAAGCGGATTCGACTTGAACTGGCAATTACTCGACGTGGCTTCACAGAGCGTGCGCACCGGCGGATCGATTCGCGTCGCGTCACTGGATCTGATCGCGGTACAGTCGGAAATCTCAAACGAAGTGTTCGCAACCCTGCAGGGAATGGGGGCCGCGGAAGGAATCGAAGCGTCGCGCACCGGGCAAAGCACAGATGCGGCGCGCGCTTCTGCTCGGGCCTCGGCGCGTGATGGATCGCTGCCCGGGCCAGTGAGCGAGAGATACTTGCAAGCGCGGGCGCTCCTGAGTTCGTTCATGGTGCGCACCGGTTCGCGCGCCGATCTGGATCGAGCGCACGCGTTGTTTACCCGCGTCACCGAGGCCGACTCCGGATTCGCCGCGGGATGGAGCGGGTTGGGCATCGCCGAGTTGCAGTATGCGCGGCACGGTTTCGGCGGTCAGATCCACGTGATGCGCGCGCGGCGCGCCTTCGAAGAGGCGCTGAAGCTTGATCCGGCGTCCAGTGAAACGAATCTTTACCGCATCTATATGTTGCTGTCGCGCGGCGAAAAAGAGTCGGCGCGGCACGGTATTGCCAACTTGCTCGCCGGCGCTGCGAATGACTGGAACGTGCACATGGTTGCCGGCCTGGCGCTGCGCGGCGACGGCATGTACGACGAGGCGCTGAGTGAATTCAGCCGCGCGCTCAAACTGAATCCGGCCAACGCGGCCATTCTCTACAACCATCGCGCCCGCGTGTACCACTACCAGAACCAGATCGAGCTGGCCGGCGACGAACTGGAGAAAGGCCTGGCACTGGAGCCGCGCCATCCGCTGCTGCGCACTTCGTCGGGCTATCAGCAGATGCGCCTGGGAAATCTTGATAAAGCAATTGAGACTCTGGAGGCCGTGATCGCCGACGATGCTTCACTGCGCATTGCCGTGCCCACGCTGGCCATCTGCTATGTGCAGGCAGGCGCGCGGGATCGCGGCGCCGCACTGCTCAAGGACGACACGCTGGCTGCTGCTGAAGCCGACAGCGAAATGGCGTACCGCCTGGCCACCTACTTCGCCGTCGACGGCGACTCCAGCGAAGCCCTACACTGGCTGCGGCGTGCCATCTATCTCGGCAATGAGAACTATCCCTGGTTCCAGAAGAATCCGGCGTGGAACAACCTGCGCACCAATTCGGACTTCGAGCGGACGCTCGAAGATCTGAAGAAGAGCTTCCGCAAAAACCAGAAGACGTGGAAGCGGCTGCTGGAGGAAGTGCCAGCCGGCCATTAACAATCCTCAGCTCGCACTCCTCATTTCGCACTATTGATGCGTTCGTAGTTCTGGTACACGGGCTCCCACATATACGCACGCAAATCTGCCGCGATAGCGTCTTCATCCGCCGGTTCGGCAACGCCATCCGCAATTGCTTGCAGAAAGACTGCTTCGGCGACTGCCGCGCTTGTCCTGCGGGCATCGGCGATGGGCGGCAATAACGGAGCGTTCTTATCAGCGTGCGCCGGCGACAGCGATGCCAGCGCTTTGGCGGCGGCCATAATCATGCCGTCGGTGACCCGCGTGGCGCGCGACACGAGGATGCCCAGAGCCAGGCCGGGAAAGATGTAGGAGTTGTTGACCTGCGCGATACGGACGAGCTCTCCGTTCACTTCAACCGGCGCAAATGGGCTGCCCGTGCCCACCAGCGCGCGGCCATCCGTCCATCGGAGCAAATCGGCGGGCGTTGCCTCTGCTTGCGATGTCGGATTCGACAGCGGAAAAATCACCGGATGCGCAGTGTGGCGCGCCATCTCGCGCACAATCTCCTCAGTAAACGCTCCCGCTTGCGCGCTCACGCCGGCCAGCACCGTGATGCCTACATTGCGCACCACATCGAGCAGCGAGATTGCGCCGGAATCTGATGCCGAGAGCTTCCACGGGGCAACGTCCTCGCGCTTGCGCAGGAATGCCTCCTGCCCGGGCTTTACGCCCTGGCAGCCCTCGACGAGCAGGCCTAAATGGTTAAAGGCGTAAATGCGTTTGCGTGCCTGTTCGTCGTTCAGGCCCTGTTCCTTCATTTCGGCAATGAGAAGCTCGAGAATGCCTGCGCCTGCCGATCCCGTGCCGAACATCGCGATGGTCTGCTGTCGAAGCGGAATGCCGGTGGCGTAGACGGCTGCTAGCAATGTCGCGGTCGTCACAGCCGCGGTTCCCTGAATGTCGTCGTTGAAAGTGCAGAGCCGGTCGCGGTAACGCTCGAGGAGGCGGGCCGCGTTGGTGCCGGCAAAATCCTCCCACTGCAAGAGAATGTGTGGCCAGCGTCGCTCGACTGCCGTCACGAAGGTTTCGACAAAGTCGTCGTACTCCTGCCCGCGTACACGCTCGTGTTCCCAGCCGATGTAAATCGGATCGCCAAGCAGCTTTTGGTTGTCGGTGCCCACGTCGAGCAGCACGGGCAGGCAATGCTCGGGCGGGATGCCGCCCAGCGCGGTGTAGAGCGCCATTTTGCCGATTGGGATGCCCATGCCGCCGGTCCCTTGATCGCCGAGGCCGAGAATGCGCTCTCCGTCACTCACCACGATGCAGCGCACGGCGTCGTAGCGTGAGCTCGAAAGAATCTGTCCGATGCGGTCCTTGTCGGGATAGCTTAGGAACACGCCGCGAGGCTTACGCCAGATCTCGGAGAAGCGCTGGCAACCCTCCCCCACTGCCGGCGTGTAGACAACGGGCAGCAACTCCTCGGTGTGTTGGGCAATGAGGGAGTAGAAGAGCGTCTCATTGTTGTCCTGCAGGTCACGCATGAAACTGTACCTATCAAACGTTGTGGGCTGGCAGTCGAGCGCACGCTTGCGGCGCTCGCTCTGGCTTTCGAGGGTTCCGATGTGAGGAGGCAGCAGGCCATGCAGATCGAATGCGTCGCGTTCCGCCTCGGTAAACGCGGTCCCCTTGTTAAGGCGCGGATTCATGAGCAGATCGAGCCCGTGAAGGCTGGTACGAATAACGGGCTGGTCTGGCGCGAAGGATTCTCGCTTCAAAGCATTATTCTCCATGCGTTCGCTAGGACTCCCAAACGAATAAAAGCCGCTATTTGAAATCGAGCAAAACAATCTCCGGCCGTGTACCGACCCGCATCGGAGGGCCCCAGGTTCCCGCGCCCGTTGAAGTGTAGACCTGGAGCGAGCCAAAACGATGCAGACCGCTCGTGAAGCGGCCATAGATGCGGCGCGTGATCCAGGTGTAGGGCACGAACTGCCCGCCGTGGGTGTGGCCGGAGAGTTGCAGGCTGAAGCCGGCTTGCTCCACGATGGGCAAGCGCGTGGGCGCATGGTTCAGCAGGATTCCGGGCTGGGTGCGCTCAGATTCAGGATCGTTTGAGCGCATACTGCTCAGTGCGGCTTTCATGTGCAGCGGCGAAGACGAGTCGTGATAAAAAACACCGCCGATCCGCAGCCCGTCAATGACAACCTGTTCGCTGGCCAGTACACGAATTCCCACCCGCTTGATGGCTTCGATGTAGTGCGCGGGCGAGGTGAACTCCTCGTGGTTGCCGGTTGAGAAGTAGGTGCCCAGCGGTGGCGAAATCCCTTTGAAGGGCGAGACCAGTCGATCGAGATCGCCCTTTGTGCCGTCGAAGAGGTCGCCGGGAAGAAAAACCACGTCGGGACGAAAACTCGAAACCAGCGCAACCAGACGCCGGCAAAAATGGACGCCGTTGATGGGTCCAAGGTGCAAATCGCTCAGCAAGACGCCCGTGCGTCCGCGCCATGCCGGGGGCAGGTCGGGGATACGCACTTCGACGCGGCGAACGCGAATGATGCGGGCGTTGATGAGACCATATATTCCGGCCAGCGCAGCGAGCGTGTAAATCGCGGCCGCCAGCGGCGCGCGGATTGCGGCGGAGTTCGCCGCCAGGTGAGAAATTCGCAGCGAATCCCACGCCAGCCGAATCAAGACCGACGCAAAGAAAAAGAAGTTGAGGAAGCCGAGCCAAACTGCTGCGGCCCAGTAGAACAGCCGAACGGCAACATTAGAAAAACGGAAGGAGAGTAGCGAAGCGGTGACGAAGCTGAATGCCAGAACCAGCATCGCGACGCGCAGATCGGCGGCCGCTGTGGGGGTGATTCCGGGCCAAAACGCGATGCAGGTGGAGTAAACAAACCAATGGGCAAGAAAGAGGAGGACTTGGATGACTAGGATGGCAAAGACAGGCCAGGCTTTCAAATCCGGATCTCCCTTCATTCATGATTGCATGAGACACGGTAGGGCTTTTCCGAAGCCGGTGGATGGCCGACGCACGTGAAACAATCCTTCTATGACCGGCAACGGCGCCAACGCGCTCGGAATCTACATATCCATCCCCTTTTGCCGGTCGAAGTGCACCTATTGCAACTTTGCTTCCGGAGTTTATCCGGCGGCGGATCACGAGCCCTATGTCGACCGGCTGATCGAGGATCTTTCCGGGGCGAAAGCCTGGGCCAAAAGAGTAAGAGCGGAGCTCCCGCAGCGCGTGGACACGGTGTACCTGGGCGGGGGAACACCATCGCTCCTCGAGCCGGATCTGCTCACTCGACTCTTTGTCGCGATGCGAGCGGAATTCGATCTCGACGCCGACGCCGAGATCACCATGGAGTGCGCGCCAGGGCAGCTTGCGGACGCGACCCTGGACGCGATCGTGGCCTCGGGTGTCAACCGCGCGAGCCTCGGCGTGCAATCGTTTGTCGACAGCGAGGCGCACGCGAGTGGACGATTGCACAACCGCACGAAAGTTGAGCAGGATCTGCAACGTCTTCGCGCGGCCGGAATTGCGAACCTGAATGTGGATCTGATCGCTGGGCTGGCCGTACAGACGTTTGCCTCGTGGCATGAATCGTTGAAGGCGCTCGTGGATGCCGGCGTTCCTCACGCCAGCGTATACATGCTTGAGGTGGACGAGGATTCGCGCCTCGGCCGCGAAGTGCTCAAACGCGGCGCGCGCTATCGCGCCGATCTGGTGCCCTGCGACGATGCGATCGCCAGGATGTACGAGTCGGCGATCGAGCGGCTGGAAGAAGCCGGCCTCATGCAGTACGAGATTTCGAATTTCGCTCGCCCCGGATTCGAGTCGAGGCACAACCTCCGCTATTGGCAGCGGCGGCCGTATCTGGGCGTCGGCCTGGATGCGTCGTCGATGTTGAGAGCTTCAGCCGAGTCGCGCGAGGCGGCCCTTGTATCAGAGCACGACGTGCCGGGGTCCCCTGCGACAGGTCTTCGTCGCAGGGGTGGCTTGAGTCGTGCCGCGAACAGCGCAAATTCGATGGGGGCTTTAGCTCCTGCTCGAGTCCTCCGCTCCACGACGACCGACGACCTGAAGGAGTATCTCGCAGGCCCAACAACGCCTGAAACCGTATGGCTCCCGCCGGCGCGCCAGCACGAGGAAGCATGGTTTCTCGGTTTGCGCAGGAATGACGGTGTTAACGTCGAGGCGCTCAGACAGGAATTCGGCCCCGAGTTGGTCGCGCCGTCAGTGGAAGCAGTTGAGTCGCTAGTCGAAGATGGCCTGTTGGTCGCCGATGGTGCACGCGTTTGCCTCACTGCGCGCGGACGGCTCCTTTCAAACGAGGTTTTTCAGGAGTTTCTGGAACCCGCAGCCGAGACGATTGGATGCGACAGATAGGCCGAAGCGGGCGTTTCCCAATCTTTTTCGTCCGCCGTCCCCGCAACGGCCAAACCCGCTCCGCGATGGCCCGAATCGATGGGCTCTGACAAAACTGCGCTACCACGCCAGCAACTCGTCGCCGGAACTTGCGGATAGAAAAGTCACTGGCGACGAAGCGGGTTCTGGCGGACATC
>CAZANC010000044.1:0-17933 GCA_964486495.1 uncultured Occallatibacter sp. | reverse complement strand
CCACGACCGTTCCGTCGAGCGGGCGAGCCGGATCGGCGAGCTCGGGCGCGGGAGTGTGGGTTGGACCGATGATGAAGTTGCCGCTTTGGTTCGGATCAGGAACAGCGCCGTCCGGCAACTCGGTTGCCGTGACGTACGCTGGTGTGTGCGGATCGCGCGTGGGCATCGGCGGTCGCACGGCTCGCGGAGCAGTCGGCGCGGATGACGGCGCGGATGGCGGCGCACCAGTGTTCTGACCATACACGGATTGCAATGTGGCAACAGACACAAGGCAGGCAATGGCAATCGAGAAGACGCGACCGGCAAATGGCATGTAGCCATTGTGCCCCATCGGCTCAGGATGGCGGAAGCATAATCTTCGAGAGGGCCCGGTCCTGTTTCCGTCGTGCATAATCGAAATACGATGGCTCTTTTGTGGAATCCCGTGAGCTGGTCGCAGCGGCTGGCTGAGCTTGAGGCGCAGAGCGGCGAACTAAAGGAAGCGCCACTGCGCCGCGACGTGCGCTCCCTGGGCACGCTGCTGGGCGTGGTGCTGCGCGAGCAGGCCGGCGACGAGCTCTTTGCGCAGGTCGAAGCGCTGCGGCAGGGCACCATTCGCCGCCGCGACGCCGACGCGCACGGAAAAGCCGAGGAGGCCGCACGCCAGGACTCCGCAGCGATGGAGCTGGTGCACTCGCTGCCCGTGGAGCGGGCCATCCTGCTCACGCGGGCGTTTGCCTTCTACTTCGAGCTCATTAACCTAGCTGAAACCAACCATCGCAAGCGGCGCCGTGTGGCGCTGCGCCTCAGCGGCCAGGCTGGCCGGCAGCGCGGGTCGCTCGCAGGCACGCTAAGCGAAATGCGGCGCGTAGGCATCGGCGCCGAGGAGGCGCTGAACTGGTTGCGCCGCGTGCTCATCGTTCCTGTGTTCACAGCGCATCCCACAGAGGCGGCGCGGCGCACGGTGATGTTCAAGCGCCGGCGTATCGGCGAGTTTCTCGAGGCGCTCGATCGCATTCCTCTTCCCGAGCAGGACATGGCGCGGCTCGAAGAGCTCGTGCTAGCCGAAATCACCGGATTGTGGCAGACCGACGAGGTGCGCTCGCGCAGGCCGACAGTCTACGACGAAGTGAAGATGGGCCTCGACTATTACGATGTCTCCATCTTCGAAACGCTGCCGGAGCTCTACCGCGAGATTTCGGCGGCATTGAAAGAAGCGTACGATCTCGAGATCGAGCCGCTGGAATTGCCGCCGGTATTGCGCTTCGGCTCGTGGATTGGCGGCGACCGCGACGGCAATCCTTTTGTCACGCCTGAGGTGACGCGTGCGGCTCTGCAGTTAGCGCGCGGACATTTGCTGCTTTACTACCAGCGCCAGCTCGACTGCATCATCGACCTGCTGACCACGAGTGCGCAACAGCGCACTGTCAGCGATGCATTGCTCGAGCGTCTGCGGGCTTACGTGGCGCAAGTGCATACGCCGGAGGCACAAGTCTTCGGAACGCAATACGAGTTCGAGTACTATCGGCGCTTCGTCATCTGCCTCAAGGCGCGCATCCAGCGGACGCTGGTGCGGGCAAGTGAAGGGACCAGCATGAGCGGAGGGCTGCCCGTGACGCCTTACACGCTGGCACGCAGCCACGACAAACTCACCCAGGTGCTCCCCGCCTATTGCTCGGTTCAGGATTTTATCGATGACCTGGAGACGTTGCGCGCATCGCTGGCCGGCAATGGCGGCATCCGCATCGCGCGCACACTCATCGATCCGCTCATCCTCCAGGTGCGCACCTTCGGCCTGCATCTTCATACGCTTGATATCCGCCAGCACGCGCGCATTCATGCTGCTGCGTTGCGCGAGGCCATCAGCGACACCATCGCGCCTGCGCTGCAGAGCGGGCTCTCCCTGGAAACGGCGAGCGTGTTGGAGACATTCCGTGTAGTGGCCGAGGTGAAGGGGGGCTGCTCGCCGGAGGCGGTTCGCCAGTATGTGATCAGCGGCGCATCTTCCGTTGAAGATGTGCTCGCCGTGATTCGCCTGGCGCGGCTGGGCGGCGTAGCGGTGGAGGGTGCGGGCGAGGAGCCGGGCCGCGATCCCGGCCTGATGCCGGTGCCGCTGTTCGAGTCCATCGAAGATCTGCGCAACGCACCGTCGATTTGCCGCGAGCTTTGGGGCCGAGCCGACTACCGCCGGCTGCTCGCGTCGTGGGGCAGCTGGCAGGAGATCATGCTTGGCTATTCCGACTCGAACAAGGACGGCGGAATGCTGACCTCGACGTGGGAAATCTTCCGCGCGCATCGCGACCTGCATGTGGTGGCACGCGAGGCCGGTCTCAAGCTGCGCATCTTCCATGGTCGCGGCGGCACAGTGGGCCGCGGCGGAGGACCAACGCATCGCGCCATCTTCGCCCAGCCCTTCGACTCCTTCGACGGGCAGTTGCGCATCACAGAACAGGGCGAGGTTCTCAACTTCAAGTACGCCGACGAAGTGTTGGCCGAGCGCAATCTCGAGCTCATGATTGCAGCTTCGCTCGATGCGCTGGCGCGGCCCAACGCGCGCGATCCGGAGGGCCACTTCACCGGCGTGCTCAAGCCGGAGTGGGAAGCTGCGCTCGATGAGCTGTCGAGCCTGGCATATGACTCGTACCGCAAGCACATTCTCGAAGACCCCGGCGTGATCACATATTTTGAGCAGAGCACGCCGGTTGGCGAGCTGGAGAACGCCAAGATTGGTTCGCGCCCCGCGCGCCGCAGCGATTCGCCCAAGCTTTCCGATTTGCGTGCCATTCCCTGGGTCTTTGGCTGGACGCAATCGCGGCTGCTTGTGCCCGCATGGTTCGGCGTGGGATTTGCGATCGACCAGTTTCTTGCGCGGCCGGGCGCGCCCCCAGGAGCAAGTCTTGCCCTGCTGCAAACCATGGCCAAGGAGTTTCCGCTCTTCATCGATCTCCTACGCAACGTGGAGATGGCTCTGGGCAAAGCCGACCTGGGCACGGCGCGGCTTTATTCAACGCTGGTAAACGATGCGAAACTGCGCGAGCGGATTTACGACATGTTCGAATCGGAGTTCCATCGCACGGTGCGTGCGGTTCTCGCGGTCACTCGCCAGAAGGAGCTGCTCCAGACGAACCAGGTGCTGGCTCATTCGATCAAGCTGCGCAATCCCTACGTCGATCCCATGCATTTGATCCAGGTAGATATGCTGCGCCGCAAGCGCGCTGGCGAAGACACTCCCGAAGTGAACCGAGCTATCGCCGCGACGATCAACGGGATTTCGGCGGGGCTGCGCAATACAGGCTGAATCCGCGGTTGCGTTCGCCGGGCGGACGACCATCCCACCCGGATCGGCATATTGCCTCCCATCCCTGCGGGTCTTGGGGTACGATTGCATCCATGTTCAGCTGCTTCTTTTCTTCAGCGCGGGCGATGTTGGTCTTGCTCATCTCTCTCGCGGTCGGTGCGGTTCTCGGCCCGGCTTTTGCGCAGCAGCACACCACGAAGTCTGCGGCGGAGGCGCCCGCTGCGTCCGCCGGCTTCACTGTGAAGGTCACGTATTCTCAAAAGGCGATGGACAAGCTGGTTGCAAGTAAAGAGACTGTGATCGTGGCGGGCTATCTGAGTGGATTCCCAACGCCAGGCACTCCAAAGAAATTTGTGGACGATATGGGCGAGCTTGGATTGGGTCAGGTCAATCAGGAGATCGCTCCCGGCGCGACCGCCGCTTTCGGCGATGTCAAGCTCGATCAGGCAATGCTGAAATGGGTTGACAAACAGGGGCCACAGCTCCTGATCAACGTCTATTCCGGCCGCAAGTCTTCGCCGAATAACTTGCTCGATTGCGGGATTTATGAAGGCCCGCTTGCGGCTATTCAAGGCCAAAGTATCCCTATCTCCTGCAAGCTAATTGGAGAGTGAGTAGGCCGGGTTTCCCGCCACGCATCCGGCGAGAAACAAAAGCGCTTGCCATCGCCGGGGCGTTGGGTCTACGCTGTTTGTATGCATCGATGTCGCTAACACCGTCCTGGTGCCAGCTCCGATGCCCTCGTGCGCTCGATTGTGCGCGTTTTTCCTACTGACAAGCTGCACCATTCCTTAGAATCCGTTCCACAAGCGATCCGGGCCCATGGCCCTGGAAAAAGGAGAACATCATGGCGCGCATTGCCGCGAATGTAACTGAATTGATTGGCCGCACTCCCCTGGTGCGGCTGAACCGTGTGGCAGCGGGATTGCCCGCTACCGTCGTCGCCAAGCTGGAAAGCCAGAACCCCGCATCGAGCGTGAAGGACCGCATCGGCTTCGCCATGATCGACGCCGCCGAAAAGGCCGGCAAGATCGCACCCGGCAAGACGATTCTGATTGAGCCCACCAGCGGCAATACCGGCATCGCGCTGGCGTTTGTGGCTGCGGTCAAGGGCTACAAGATCATCCTGACGATGCCCGAAACCATGAGCCTGGAGCGTCGCGTGACGCTGCTGGCTTACGGCGCCGAGATTGTGCTTACCCCGGGCCCGAACGGCATGAAGGGCGCGATCGCCAAGGCCAGCGAGATCCTCGAGAAGACTCCGAACGGCTACATCCTGCAGCAGTTCGATAATCCCGCCAACCCGGCCATCCATCTGAAGACGACTGGACCCGAGATCTGGGACGACACCGATGGCAAAATCGACATTCTGATCTCCGGTGTCGGCACCGGCGGCACCATCACCGGCGTGGCGAACTATATCAAACCCAAGAAGCCCACGTTCAAGGCTGTCGCAGTGGAACCGACTGACAGCTCAGTACTCTCCGGCGGCAAACCCGGCCCGCACAAGATCCAGGGAATTGGCGCGGGATTTGTCCCCAGCATTCTCGACACCAAGCTCATCGACGAAGTGGTTCAGGTGACCAACGACGAGTCAGTGGAGATGGCGCGCCGGCTTGCGAAGGAAGAGGGTCTTTTTGTCGGCATCAGCTCCGGTGCGGCGGCCGCAGCGGCGCTGAAGGTGGCTGCACGGCCCGAGAATGCAGGCAAGCTGATCGTTGTTGTACTACCCGACTTCGGCGAGCGCTATCTGTCGAGTGTGCTCTTTGAGCCGCTGCGCCAGCAGGCGTTGGCGTTGCAGGCCGAGCCGATCGCGGTGCCCGCGTAAGAAAGGCAGAGACGTAGGGACATAGGGACTGAGGGACTGGGCAAATCTGCATACACCCGTCCGGCTCTTGGTCGCTACGTCCCGAGTCTCTTTGTCCGTTGAAAGTCATGTCGATCTTTGGCCGAATACGCGGCGACATCAACTCCATCATGGAGCGCGATCCGGCTGCGCGCACCCGCTTGGAGGTCCTGCTTTGCTATCCGGGGCTTTGGGCGGTGTGGATTCATCGTGTGTCGCACTGGCTTTGGCGTCACCACTTGCGTTTGCTTGCGCGCGTGCTCTCGCAGGTGGGCCGCTTCTACACCGGCGTCGACATTCATCCCGGCGCGCTGATCGGGCAGCGCCTGTTTATCGACCATGGGACTGGCGTGGTCGTCGGCGAGACGGCCATCGTGGGCAGCGACGTGACCATGTACCAGGGCGTGACGCTTGGCGGGACAGGCAAGCAGCATGGCAAGCGCCATCCTACGATTTGCGATCGCGTCTTCATCGGCAACAACGCCAACATTCTGGGCGATCTGACCGTGGGCGAAAATTCGCGCGTCGGAGCCGGCTCCGTGGTTCTTTCCGATGTGCCGCCGAATTCGACGGTGGTCGGCGTTCCCGCCCATATCGTCTACCGCAACGGCGAGCGCGTGCTCCTCACCGATCCCCACGACATCAAGGACCCGCTCTCGGACGCTCTGATCGCGCTGTCAGCCCGCGTGGAGGAACTGGAAGAGCGGCTTGGCGCCGAGCCGTGCCCACCCGATCCGTTTGCAGCCGAAGAGGCGGAGCGGAGCGCCTATCGCGTCGAGCTCGAGCGGATGAAGGTGTACGTCACCATGGGTGAAGGCATCTGAAGCCCATCGGGCAACACATTGCCAGAAGCGCTTCGACCTCATATTCTTGTGGACGGGTGAAGTGAACGCTGCCGGGTTCTCTGGGCGTTCTTTCTTTGCTCATCTCTGCTCCACAGGAACCGCTCCGGGTTGATGGCCTCCTCACTCTCGTTTACGGGATTTGTCGGGAAGAATCTACGGCGCCGAAGGCTGAGAACCTTGCTGACTCTCGGCGGAATCAGCATGGCGGTGGGCGCATTCGTAGGCCTCGTGGGCTTCTCGCGGTCCTTCGAACAGCAATGGATGCAGATCTACTCCAGCAGCCGCACGGACATTGCAGTCATTCGCGGCACGTTTCTGAACACCTCCCTGGATGAATCCGTGACCGACAAGCTGAAAGCCATTCCTGTTGTGGCTCAGGCATCGCCCGCGATCATCAACGAGATGGACCTGAGCTCTGATGAGAATGCCCTGGTTTACGGCTGGAAGGCGAACGGATACCAACTCGACTCGTTGCAGATCCTCTCAGGAAGGCGATTTCGCGACGGCCAGCCGGAAGTGATGCTGGGCGATGTTCTGGCACAGGGGTTGAAGAACAAGCCCGGCGACACTCTGGAGATAGAAGGGACGCCGTTTACGGTGACGGGCGTCTATCACGGCGCGTCGGCGCTGGAAGCCGATGCTGTGGCCATGCCGCTCGATGAGCTGCAGCGGCTGAGCAGTGTCGAAGGTAAAGTGTCGACGATTGACGTGCGGCTTCGCCCGGCTCCGCAGGGCGAGGCGTGGGATCACTATGTAAAACGCGCGCAAGCGGAGATCGAGGCTGCGCTGCCTGGCCTGAAAGCAATTCCCGCGGCCGAGCGCGCCAGCGACAATCAATTCGTGAGACTTGCGCAGGCATCCGCCTGGGGCACCTCCATGCTTGCACTCGTGATCGGAATTCTGGGGATTGCGAACACCATGGTGATGAGCGTCTTCGAGCGCACGCAGGAGATCGGCACGTTGCGCTCCATGGGATGGAATCGGCGGCAGGTGCTGCTCCTCATCGAGTTCGAGGCGGCCATTCTCGGCCTGGGCGGTGGAGTATTTGGACTCCTGCTGGGATGGGGATCTCTGCGAGTGCTGGCAAGCCTGCCACAGACCGCGACCTTCGTCTCAGCATCCATCGAGTGGCCGCTGCTTGTGCAGGCGATGGTGATCGCACTCGTGGCGGGGCTAATTGCCGGCGCAGTTCCGGCCTGGCGTGCCGGGCAGCTTTCTCCGGTAGATGCGCTCCGCCACGACTAAGCGGTCTCTGCAGAGAATCGTTCGCGCAGGACCTGCCTGAGAACCTTGCCGTTGTGATTCTGAGGCAAGCCTCCAGGATCAACAATCCAGATGCGCCGTGGCGCTTTGTAGGCGGCAAGGCGCTGGCGGCACCACGCAAGCAGAACATCTTCGGTGGCTCGGGCGCCAGGATGCAGCTCGACCGCGGCAACCGGAACTTCACCCTTTTCTGTGTGCGGTAAACCGAAGGCGACGGCCCGCACAACCCCAGGATGAGCCAGTACGGTTTCTTCCAGTTCGCGGACATAAACCGAGTATCCCCCAGACTTGATGACGTCCTTGATGCGCCCTACGATGCGGATCAGGCCAAGCCGGTTGCGCGTCGCCAGGTCGCCGGTGCGCAGCCAGCCATCGCGGGTCAAAAGGCCGTTGCTGTTGTCCTTATCCTTCCAGTAGTGGGGATTCATTCCGCGGCGACGAACCTGGCACTCGCCTGGGGCGCCTGCCCGGACGCTCCGGCCGTTCTCATCGGCGATGCGAACGCGGAAGGGCGGGACAGGAAAATACAGTTGGGCGCTGCCTGGGAAGACGGACAGTTCGATGCCCATCATGGCGAGTCCACCTAATTCGACCATGCCGTAGCCATTGAGCAAAATTGGAGGGATGCGCCGGCCGCCGGGGAGGCGAACAATAGCGCCAAATTCGCTCAGGCGCAGGCGAACCTCAGAAGGCAAGTAGTCGCTGGCGGATAGCCAGACGCGCAGACTCGCCAGACGGCGGGGATCGGGATTGCTATTGACCAGCCGGGCAAGCATTGCAGGCACGCCTACAAAGGCAGTGACCCGGTATCGCTCAACCAGATCGAGCGCGTTTTCCACGTCGAAGCGCTCGAGAAAGCATCCGCGCACTCCGGCCATCAAACCGTAGACGGCAATGCTGACCGCCATAATGTGTGACCAGGGCAATGCGACGAGAGCGAGGTCTTTTGGACCGAGAAAAAGACCCGCAAATACCGTCGACGAGCGCGCGCCGAGCAGAGCACGGCTTGAAAGCGCCGCCCCCTTGGGAAATCCGGTGGTCCCGGAGGTGTGGAAGACCGCTACGGTTGCCGCGGGATCGATAGCGGCCGGCGGGAGCGGTGTACCGCAATCGCCGATGTGCACAAATCCGTCCATGGTCTCCGCATCTTCGTCATCCTGAATCCAGGCGCGGACGTTCAGCGCGCCGCGGTCCACGATGCTGCGTTCAAATACGCATTTATCAACAACCAGAACCTGTGTGCCGCTATCGCCAAGTATGCGCCGCACCTCACTGAGAGAAAGTTGAGGATTGAGCGGGACTGCAACACCGCCGGCGCGAATGATGCCGAGGAACCAGTGGAAGCAATTGCGGTCGTTCGCGCAATAAATGGCAACCGGCTCTCCGGGGCGCAGGCCGATGGAATGGCGCAGGAATCCGTCGATCCGGCAAATTGCCGCATGCAGGTCAGAAAGATAAAATGGCCCATCTTCGCCGACTGCGACCTCGCAATCTCCCTTCCGGCGCAGCAATTCGTCCACCAGGTTGGCCATGGTGATGTTGCGGTCTCGGGCGAGCTGAATGCGGCGAATTAGACTCATAGTGCCGGAATTTCCTTGCGGCCCCAATCGCTGGCCACGCAATAGTGAAGCAGGCGGTCAAGATACTCCATCACGGGTGGCGGAAAGATTCCCGCAGGCGCGAGCAGCCGCTCGGCGTTAGTGGTGTCGAACTGCATGCGCATGGTGAAGTAGTCGCGGTAGGCGGCGCCGTCAATCAGCACGCGCCGCTTTTTCCCCCACAGCGCAAGAGACAGCAGAGGCCGCACGGCAGCGAAGAAGATTTTCGGATCGACATAACGCGGCTCGCGCACTTTGAAGTATTCCGCCGCGCGCCTCGCGACACGCTCGATTGTCGCGCTGCCGCGAGGCCCGGCGCATAAGTGAACGGTGCTTCCCAAGGCGCTCTCATCGGAAGCAAGCTGTGCTACGGCTCTTGCCACGTAATCCACGGGAACAATATCCAGTACGGCATCGGGGTATCCCGGCACAGTGCGCCAAAGTCTTCTCGAGTAGATCTTGAGCGGCCAGTACAGCATCTTGAAGCTCGAGGTGACGCCCGTTCGCGAATCTCCCACAATGATGCTTGGACGCAAAATGACACCGGGAAGTGAGCCCAGTCTTGGACGCACCAATGCCTCGGCCTCGGCCTTGGTTTGCTCGTAGGTGTTGCGGAAACGCTGGCCCACGTCGAGCTCATTCTCGCGAATCAGTCCTTCACGCTCGCCCGCCACATATGCAGTGCCGACGTAGACAAAGCTCCTGAGAGAGCGCATGGCGGCTGCGAAGTCGAGCATCTTCCGCGTGCCCTCCACGTTCATTTGCCGGGCCTGCGCCAGAGAGTGATCGAAGCGCACGGTAGCTGCGCAATGAATGACGCGCGTGGCCTCAGCGCAGAGAAGCTGCCGGGTCGTAGCATCCAGCCCGCAGTTGATCTCGCTTACATCTCCGGCATAAACCTGCACGCGCGACGAATCCGCGGAGTCAAGAATCGATTCGGCGCGTTTAGCAGAAGTTTGCCCCGGACGCGGGCGAATGAGCAGGGCAAGTCTGGCACGTGGCTCGCGTTGCAACAGCTCCCGGACCACTTGCGTGCCCAGAAAGCCCGTCGCGCCAGTCACCAGGATCAAGTCGTCTTGATTCATAAGGTGGTCAGCACCCGTGCGCGGCTCACTTGCAGACCGGCGCAAGGCACTGAGCGCGTCGGAATGAAAGGGGACCTGAAGAGATTATATTTGGAAACTGCGCGCGCGTCAGTTTCGGGACCGCTTTGCACGGAATGTCACCTTACTGCGGCTGGGCAAGTCCGGGTGCTACATTGGTCTGGATTCCAGAATCTTTTCTGAGGGTTTTGCCTCTTGCCGCGTTTTCTCGCGTTGTTCGTCTTCCTTCTCGTGCTAACAAGCGCTTCCTGCGGGGCCGCGCAGGTCGAGACTGCGCTTGTTCACGCCGCGCCCGTCCCCGACCAGATGCGCAACAGCTTTTTTGCGGTCACGGTGAACAGCCAGCAGGTGGATGTGGCACACGCCGCTTCAAATTACGAATTCGCCAGCTTTGACGTGACCGGACCCGTAGATATTTCGATTACTGCCGCCGACTCGCATTTTTGGGATAGCGGCGTCGACATTGAGCCGTGGCGGCTCGGCTTGCGGGCCTCGCGACCGGAAGGCGAGCCGCAGACCATCCGCTTTCGCCTCCCCGGTCCGGCCAAGCTCTCCATCTCGCGGCCCGGCGACTTTCTGAATCAGGCGCGGATGCTGTTTCTCTTTGCCGGTTCGCCGCCTCAACCTGCGCCGAGCGGGCCCAACGTGACTATCGTGCCCGCGGGAGTGCACAAGGAGAGCCTGAATCCCAGAAGCGGCGACACGATTTACCTTGAGCCGGGCGCATTTGTGTTTGGCAGCCTGAATCTGTGGCAGGTGGACAACGTGAAGGTACTGGGCCGGGGAACGATTGTGTACGACGGTCCGCAGGATCCGAACGGCGACACGGGCTGGTTGCACCAGCCCGACTGGCATTGCATCGTCGCTGACCATGCGCACAACATTGAGATCGACGGCCTGACCTGCATCATCCGTTCGAGGACCTGGTCGATTCAGATGAAGGATTCGACGGGATTCCGCATCGACGATCTGCGCGTGATCGGCGGCGACCAGGGCAACGCCAACCAGGACGGAATGGATTGGCTCGGCGGCGGCGACAGCATTGTGAATCATTCCTTTTTCCGCGCCTCCGATGACGACTTGGCGGCGCTGGGCAATTGGGACGGCTATACGGAGGCTGCGATGGTCGCGCCCGGCGCCGACGTCGAAAACATTCTGGTGGAGAACACCGAATTCTCCACCAGCATTTCCAATGTGGTGCGGTTGGGATGGCCGCAGAAGACTTATAACCTGCGGAACTTTACTCTGCGCGACTCTGACATTCTGCACGGGGGCATCGGCTCGTGCGGGCAAACGTTTGGCCTGCTCGGCTTCTGGGGCGCGAACGGCGCCAGCGGCGACCACTCCGGCGTGACATTCGAGAATCTGCTTCTCGACAACTGGTATTCGCTGGTGCAGATGGAGCAGGAGAAGCCCAGCCTGCACGGATTCACCTTCCAAAACATCTGGGCACTCGATCAGCCGCCTCTCGCCGAATCGACTATTACCGGCGACGTGAGCGATGTGACCTTCGACAACGTGAAATACGGGCAAACGCGCGTGACCAACAACGCCGAGATGCCGCTTGTAATTTCGGGCGGCGCGGCTCAGCCTGCGTACGCGCCCGCACCCGCGCTGGCGGCGGCTTTCAGCGTCGATCGAAAGGGATTGGCGGTGATCGCGCCTCGACAGAAAGTGACGCTCACCGCCAACGAAGCGCCTGGAGCGCAGTACACGTGGCTCTTTGGCGATGGAACCTCGGCGCACGGCCGCCGCGTGCAGCATCGTTTTCCGGACGCGCTGGGGACAGAACTCGATGGAAAAAATGGCGCGGGGCGATTCCGCGTGCTGTTGCACGTGACGGACAAGACCGGCCATCAGGATTGGGCCGCGCAGGGAATTGTTGCCGTCGGGCAATTTCACGATGGGATCAAGACGGCGGGGCCAACGGCGCCGGGATTGATTTGGAAGATCTATCCGGGCGCGTGGACCGAGCTGCCCGATTTTTCCAGGCTGCAACCGGCGCTCACCGGTCAGGCGCCGAACCTCACGGCCGAAGTTCCAGAGGCCGGAGCTCAGGGGGTCGGTATTCAGGGGGCCGGACCTCTCGGATTGACGCAGCGCGCAACGGTGTGGGACGGATGGATCAACATTCCCGCCGACGGCGGCTACACCTTTCACCTCATCGACCGCGATGGCGCGCGCGTGACGATCGATGGAATGGAAGTCGCCAAGACCGGACCTCCCTTCGGGCTGGTCTGCGGCTCACCCGGTAATGCGTTGCGTTACGACCGCGGATCGATCGGACTGCGAGCCGGTCTTCATGCGATCCACGTTGAGGCTCTGAACACAGCGACCGAAGGCGCTCCGCGGCTTCTGTGGGAGGGACCGGGACTGACGCTCGCGGATGTACCTGCGGGAGCATTCTCGCATAATCCCTAGTAAACTTCCGATAATGCAGAATGCTGCTCCCAATTCCCCCACCCAATGTTTCTCGCCGCTAGACCGCGGTGAGCCGGACAATGTTTACCTTTGGGTTACCCATCCCCACTCCCCCCCCATCTTTGAAGCCAACTACTTCATGGAAAAAGAGTTAGGAGGTGGGGGATCTCCCTAAGTCTTTCATTCTAAAGAGCCGCGTTTTGTAAAGACGTCATATCATTGGAGTTCCGTCCATTTTCCGGGCGGTTCGAGGCGTCTGGCGGCAGTTTCAGCCAACGCCAAACGTGAAAGCCTGGATTTGGATTCATGAAGCAATTATGCGGGAAGAGCGCGAAATTATCGGCAAACTTGGCGTGCGATTTTTACGCCTTGTTTTCAAATATTTACGGGTTAATCTATGGTGCCGCGGGCTTGACTTTTTCTCGGCGATTCGGCGAGCCGCCGGTGATATACAGAGGATAAGCGTTGGTCTGGAACAAACATCCGCGACTCAGCTTGCGTCTCCACTTCCTTCCCTGCCTACAAATGAATCTTCCAATCAGCAAGTCATGCAATCTTTGAGTACGAAACTTCGTACGAGGACAAATCATGCAGAATCAGGTGCAAGAACACATAGACACAATCGCCAAACATGAACAGGAGTTTCTGGCGCGAAGGTCGCCGGCGGAACGACTGGGAGATTTAACGGCGGCAATCGTCGGCAATCTCGGATACGTAGCCGCTCATATCTGTCTCTTCTTTTTCTGGATTCTGGTAAATACCTTGCATTTGCCGCGAATTCCGCATTTTGATCCGATGCCCTTTTCGCTTCTCGGAACCATTGTTGCCATGGAGGCTATCCTTCTGGCCAGTCTTATTCTCATGAGGCAATCACGACTGGCCCGCCGCGCCGATGAACGAGAACATCTCGTGCTCCAGATCCTTCTCCTCACGGAAAAAGAGGTGACGGCGGTGATCAGCATGAACCAACAGATTGCGAATAAGGTGGGATTATCGGATATGGAAAACAGCAAGGAGATCGAACAGCTCAGCCAGAATACCTCAATCGATGAAGTCGCTCAGGACATACAACGAAGTCTGTCAGAAGATGTGTAGCAGGCTGAATTGCCGGGCGGATCGCCCGAATTGAAATTGTGGAACACGGCCCCGAGTGGCCGCCAGACTCAGATTTAGGAGGTAGGAAATGCAGCGAAGACTTCTCATCATGCTCTTGTGTTTCGCAGTCCCGGCAGCCGCTCTCAGCCAGGCAACCCCATCCGACTCGCAGACGCTCCAGTCACTGCTAAGCGAGGTGCGCGAGCTGCATCAGGAATTGCAAACCTCGCTGGCAAGAATGCAGAAAGGCCAGATCCTGCTCTTTCGCTGGCAAACACAGCAATCGGCCGTGGAACACGCGTCACAACGCCTGGAGGACGCTCGCACAAAGTTGGCAGGCGAACAAGACCATCAGAGGAGCACAGCCCTTGAATCCAAACGTGTGGAAGAAGAGCTGAGCGCCGAGCAGATCCCCGAGCAGCAGAAGGTGCTTCAGGATCAGGCAGACGGGTTAGGAGCCGAACTCGAAGCTTCGACAAAAAGGATCGACCAAGATCAACAAGCGGAAATCGATTACGAGCAGAAGTTGCGAAACGAGCAAGACAAACTCGAGGCCCTCGACGCTGAATTGGACATTATTGTCAAGAGCATGGGGAGTCCAGACGGGCAACCAGCTAGCGCTCCACGTTAGTTCCGCCATCAAGTTAACTGTAGCGTGTTCCCTGCTCTTACGGCAGTTGCGTCGCGTCCCAGCCGCCGCCGAGCGCGCGCACCAGGCTGACGCTGGCAGCGAATTGCCGGCTCACGATATTGATGGAGGTCACCTGGTCCTGCAGCAGGGTCTGCTCGGCTGTGAGCACCTCGAGATAGCTGGTGACTCCGCCTTTGTAGCGCGTGTTGGAGAGGTCGAAGGAGTGCCGCGCGGAATCGACAGCACGCTGCTCCGTGGCCGCTTCCTGCTCCAGAATGCGCAGCGCGGCGAGCTGGTCTTCCACATCGTCGAATGCCTGGAAGACGGTATTGCGATAGGCATCGGCCTGAGCCTCGTAATTGTGGCGAGCCACATCGGTGAGCGCGTGGCGCTGGCCGGCATCGAAGAGCAACTCCGTGGCCTGCGCGCCCAAACTCCAGAACGAGCTGGGGCCCTGAATCCACGTGCCGGGGTTCGTGCTTTCAAAGCCCCCCGTCCCGCTCAGCGTAATCGTCGGATAAAACGCGGCGATGTTGATGCCGATCTGCTCGTTGGAAGCGGCGGCAAGGCGCTCGGCTGCGGCGATGTCGGGACGCCGCTCGAGCAGTTGCGAGGGCACGCCCAGCGGGACCTTCGGGAGCGCCAGGTCGAGCGGCGACGGCGGAATGCTGAAGCTGGGCAGGCTGTCATTGGCGAGAGTGCCGATGGCGTGTTCGTACTGCGCGCGGGCCACGCCAAGGTCAACGAGCTGTGCGCGAACCGTCTCAAGCTGTGTTTGCGCCTCAGCGACGTCCACCTCGGTGTCCACGCCGCCGGCAAAGAGCCGCTTCGTCAGGTCGAGCTGGTGCTCGAGAGTGGTCACCGTGTCGGTCAGCAGCTGGGTTTCGGAATCGAGCCCGCGGAGAGCGAAATAGTCGGTGGCCATCTCCGCATGGAGCGTGAGAGCCACATTGGCCTCGTCGGCGGCGCTGGCTTGCGCGTTCTCGCGCGCCTGCTCCACGGTGCGGCGGATGCGGCCCCAGAAGTCCGGCTCCCAACTGGCTTGGCCGGCAATGACGAAGTCGCCGTAGGTGGTAGCGCCTCCGGGCACGGCCAGAGGGCGGTTGGCCGAGACGCGGTCTCGACTGATCGAAGGGCCGGCGGACAGCGTGGGATAGAGATTGGCGCGTGCGGCGCGAACCTGGGCTTCCGCGGCCAGATAAAGCTCCATTGCCTGGCGGAGCCGCACATTGCTGGAGTCGATGCGCTCTTCAAGTTTGTTCAACTGCGGGTCCTGGTAGATCTCCCACCACTTCCCCTTCAACATTCCGTCAGAGGGATTCGCGGGCTGCCATGCGCCGCCCTGCGGATTGGGCGGAGGAAGGACTACGGTTGTTGCGCCGGATTCTTTATAAGCTGGCGGGGCGCTGTAGTCTGGGCGACTGTAGTTGGGACCGACAGGTTTGCAGCCGGAGACAAGAATCAGCGCCAACGATGCGCACACAAGGGTGTATTCACCGATACGGGTGTGCAGCGACGGTGCACGATTCTTTGGCGACGGTTCCGCCATGGTTAGAGACCTCCCGCGCCAAACGCACTGCTCTGGGACGATTCCACCGTCACTTTTTCGTTGTCGATCAGCGAGTCGGGCGGATCCTGGATGACTTTGTCATTTGGAGTGAGGCCGCTGACAATCTGGACCGTGGCGCCGTCGTCCTCGCCGATGGTGACAGGAATCAGATGGGCGACCGTCCCAGCGCCACTGCTGGTCACAATCGATAATTGAATCCCCTCGCGGCGAAAGATCAGCGCCGATGCAGGCACGATGTACGCCGGCCCGGCAGAAGGAGTCTTGAAATGAACCTGCGCCAGCGAGCCGGGCATCAGCGTGCCGGAACGGTTGTCCACGTCCACCTCCACCAGCAGCGTGCGGCTGACGGGATCGATGGCGTCGGCGGTGCGGACGAGGGTACCCTCGAAGGTCTTGCCTGGGTACTCGGGAAAAGTAAGTCCGACTTTCATTCCGCGTTTCATGGTTTGCGAGAAAAGCTGCGGCACGTTGGTGTAGACGCGCAGTGTTTGCAACGCCTGCATGTGGAAGAGCTCGGTGCCGGCGCCCTGGCCGGAACCTGAACTGATTAATTGGCCGGTATCGACTTCACGGGCCGTCACCACGCCATCGAATGGCGCATAGACTTTCTCGAACGATTGCAATTCAACCAGGCGCTGCAGGTTGGCTTGGGCGGACTTGACCGCTGCCGCGGTGGCGGCGGCCTGGTTCACGAAGGTGTCGGTGTCCTGCTGCGAGACGGCGTTGGATTTGACCAGTCCCGAGTACCGCTCCGCCTGGATGCGCGCATTGTTGGCGGTGGCCTCAGCCGTTGCCAGATCCGACTCGGCCTGCGAAACCTGTCTGTCGAGTTCGGGCGTGGAGATCACGGCCAGCAGCGCACCCTTTTTCACCCTGGCGCCGATGTCGAAGTACCAGTGGTCCAGGTAGCCATCGGTGCGGGCGTAGATGGGCGAGTCGGTAAACGCAGTCACATTGCCGGGAAGGATGAGCGTTTCAACGGGCGCGCCGGCCTTTGCGGTCGCTACTGAGACCGTGGGCGCGGCCATAGAGTTGGTGCGCGCGGCAAGAACGTCGCCGGCATGAATGCGGCGGAGGATGCCTACAGCCGCGAGCACCACCAGGATGAGCAGAACCACGGCCACGCCAGCCATAGCCTTGCGCGGCGAGAGAGGAGTTGCTTCCGGAGCGGTTTCGTGGCTGGCCGCGGCGGGTTGAGAATGTGGATTCGGTTCCTGGTTCATGAGCACCTACTCCGGTCTGGCGTCGAACTCGTCGAATCGCGCGGCATCGGATTCGTCGTCCCGCTCGCGCTGCCGCTCAATGCGGCCGTGAATGAAAGAGAAGAAAGCCGGCACAAAAAAAAGCGTGGCCACCGTGGCCAGCAGCAGACCGCCGATGACGGCGCGGCCGAGCGGGGCGTTCTGCTCGCCGCCGTCGCCGAGGCCGAGCGCCATGGGCACCATGCCGATGATCATGGCCAGCGCAGTCATCAGCACCGGGCGCAGGCGGACAAAGCCCGCATTCAGCGCGGCGCGACGGGCATCGCCAACAAGAATCTCCATCTGCTCACGTGCAAAGCTCACCACCAGAATGGAGTTGGCGGTGGCAACGCCCATGCACATAATGGCGCCGGTGAGCGCGGGCACGCTGAGCCGCGTCCCGGTGAGGAACAGAAACCAGACGATTCCAGCCAAGGCGGCCGGCAGCGCCGCAATGATCAGAAATGGATCGAGCCACGACTGGAAGTTGACCACGATGAGCAGGTAGACGAGCAGGATGGAGAAGGCCAGGCCGCTGAGGAGAGCGAAATAAGAACTGTACATCGTCTGGCTCTGGCCGCGGAGGATGAACTGCGAGCCGCGGGGCAGGTCCTTCTGATGGGCGTCGACGATCTTTTGCATGGCCCGGGTCACGCTGCCCAAGTCGGTGCCTTCGACGTTGGTGTAAATGTCGATCACGGGCTGCACGTCATAGTGGCTGATCGTGCCCAGCTCGGCGCCGGGGACGATGGTAGCAACATTGCTCAACACCTGCACGGGCCGTGGGACGCCGGGTGCGGCCGTTGTGGCCCCGGAAGACTGAGCAGGAGCGACGCTGCCCAGCGGCGACGCGCCAGGGGCACCGGTCGAAGTAGTGGTAGAAGGTTGCGTCATGTCCGCAGTGGTTGTCGAGCTGGTGATGGGCAGGCTTTCAAAGGCAGCCATTGTGTCCAGGTTGTACTGCGGAGCCTGAATCGCAATATTGTAAGAAACTCCGTTGCGCGGATCGAGATAGAAATTCGGACTGGTCTGGAAACTGCCGC
>CAZANC010000043.1:0-17985 GCA_964486495.1 uncultured Occallatibacter sp. | reverse complement strand
GCTGCACCGGTGCGTTCGTCACCGTTCCCACCGCGCCCGCATAGCAGCCGGCGCAGCGCAAATTGCATTTCGATGTCACGCTCAGAACCAGAAAAGGAGGAACGCGAACCCCGCGAGCCAGCGAGCGCGCTCGAACCCGGCTCGATAGCGCAACCGTTCGGGCGAGGCGCATAAATCCGGGCAGGTAGCGTCGATGCCGCATGACCCACGGAACCAAAACCCGCGTTAACTGCGGGTCAATTCCCTTGATCCGGCGCGTGAGATCGAAAAGCCGGTCCGCCAGGAAGTCGGCTCCCTTGAAGTCGGCGTTCTGACCAGCCAACTCGTTTTGCTTGGGCATTTCCTAAAGGATACGCGTATTGCGTTGCCGTGGTTCCCTCTGCATCCGATGCAAGCGCCGCATCTGTGGCTGCTACTCCGGGATCGCCACCGTTCCCTTTACCGTCAGCGTCCCCGCCACAACCGGCGCTCCGGTATCCGGCTGGCCTCCGCCCACGCTCACCGTGTACGCGCCCTCCGCTTCAATCAGCTGGCCAAGGTCCGTCACCATGCTCAGGTCGCGCGGCTTCAAATCGAAGTGCACCTTCGTCGATGCCCCCGGCTCCAGATGCACCCGCTGGAACCCTCGCAAAGCGAGCCGTGGCGCGCCCGCCACACTCGGAAATTTCAAATAAAGCTCCGCCACCTCATCGCCCGCGACCGCTCCAGTATTTGTCACCGTCGCTTCCACCACCGCCGGGCTTCCCGCGTTCACTGTCCCTGGCGGAACCGTCAGCCCGCTGTACGCGAACTTCGTGTAGCTCAGCCCATACCCGAACGGATACAGCGGCTTCCCCGTGAAGTACCGGTAGGTCCGCGCCTTCATCGAGTAGTCCTCAAAATGCGGCAATTGGTCAACGCCCGTGTAAAAAGTCACCGGCAGTCGTCCCGCCGGATTGTTCGCGCCCGACAGTGTCTCCGCCACTGCGGTCCCGCCCTCTTCGCCGGGATACCACGCGTCCAAAATCGCATTCGCATGCTCGTTCGCCCAGTTCACCGCCAACGCGCTTCCATTCGTCAGCACCACCACCAGCGGCTTGCCTGCCGACGCCGCGCTTTTCAGCAAATCCTCTTCCGGTTGCGGCAAATCCAGGCTCGTCCGGTCGCCTCCTTGAAACCCCGGCTCGCTCACATTCATCTCTTCGCCTTCAAGTTGGCTCGTAATGCCCACCACGGCCACCACTACGTCCGCGTCCTTCGCCGCCGTCGCCACCGCCGGATCAAGGCTCTGGTCGATCTTGCCCCACATCAGCCTCAGGTGCAGCGGCGATTTGCCCGTCCTCTGGTACTCCACCCGCAGCGGGTAAGGCCTTCCCGCTTCCAGGTGCACCTTTCCCGTCATCGTCTCCACGCCGTGCGGATAGTTCGCCATCACCACTGGTCTGCCATCCAGAAACACGCGGAAGAATCCGTCCGTCTCAACGCCCAGGTTGTAGTCGCCCGTCTCCTTCGCCGTCAGCGCCGTCTCCCACTTTACCGTCAGCGGATCAACGTGACTTGCCACCTCGGGCACTGGTTGCGCCTCAATGTCGATTCCCGGCTCAATGCGTGTCGCCAGCCCTTGCGTCGCATAAGACTGCGCACTCGCAAAGCTCACGATGTTTTCATTCAGATACGTCGCCTTCACTCCCGGCTTTCCATCCACGCTCAAAAACTCATCCGGCACGGGCGAGGTGGCTTCTTTGCTTAGGAATCCCGTCCCCGTCATGAAAGTGATCGTGTCGCCCGCAAACTCCTTCTTCAGTCCTTCCAAAATCGAAACCGTGTGCGACGGAATTCCGTTGTAATTCCCCAACAGCACGAGCGTCTGCTCCGCCAGCGGTCCCACCACCAGAATCTTCTCGCCCGTCGTTTTCAGCGGCAGCACGCCATCGTTCTTCAGCAACACCATCGACTCGTTCGCCAGCTTCAGCGCCAGCGCCCGGTGCGCCGCACTGTCCAGCTCGCTCGCGTCGATCTTCGCGTACGGCACCAGCTCCGGCGGATCGAACATTCCCAGCTTCATGCGCGCCGTAAACAGCCTCGTCACCGCGGTGTCAATGTCGCTCTCCTTCAGGTAGCCCGCCTTCACCGCGTCGACATACGGCTTGTAATCGTGGTCGTCGGTCACCTTCGCCCTGAAGTCGACGCACTCGTTGTCCATCCCGCGCTCGAGGCTGATCGCCGAGGCCTGCGCCTGCGTCGGCTCGAAGCGGTGGCCTTCAAAAATGTCGCGAACGGCTCCGCAGTCTGACACAACGTATCCCTCGAATCCCCACTTCCCGCGCAGTTGGTCTTGAAGCAGAAATTCGTTGGCGCATGCCGGCTGTCCTTTGATCCCGTTGTACGCGCACATCACGCTGTCCGCCTTGCCCTCCGTCACCGCCGCGCGAAACGCCGGCAGATACGTGTCCAGCTCGTCGTGCCTGTTCACGTCCACGTCGGCAAAGTGCCGCGTCGGCTCCGGTCCCGAGTGCACGGCAAAATGTTTCGGCGTCGAAATCACTCGGTAATAATGCGGATCGTCCCCCTGCATTCCCGTGACAAACGCCACACCCATTCGCCCCGTTAGAAATGGATCCTCTCCGTACGTCTCCTGCCCACGCCCCCACCGCGGATCGCGAAAGATATTCAGGTTCGGCGCCCAGAAATCCAGCCCCCTGAAGATGGGGCTGTCACCGCCGGTCTCAGCCACCGACTTGTCATGGACCACCCGCGCTTCCGTGCTGATGTCCACCGCCATCGTGTGAATTCCCGGCGCGTCAAAGGTCGCCGCCAGGCCGATCGGCTCGGGAAATGACGTCACGCCCTCGGTGTTTGCCATGCCATGCAGCGCCTCACTCCACCAGTCGTACCCCTTTACCCCCAGCCGCGGAATCGGGCGCGCCTGGTTCACCAGTTGGCTCGCTTTTTCTTCGAGCTTCATCCGCTTCACCAGGTCGGCCGCGCGTTGCTCGGCCGGCAAATTCGGATTCAGGTACGCCGGCTTCTCTGCTTCCTGCGCCCACAGTGCCCCAATCGCCGCAACTCCCAGCAACGCTCCCGCCACCACCCGCATTCCACGCATCGAATTCATTTTCCAGTAAACCTTTCTCGCTAAACTTTTCCCATCACGCTCTCGGCTATCGTTCGAAGCTCGCCAGCGGCCAACTCTAATCAGCGCAGGAACCGCTGTCAACACGCCCTCGCAGCCAAAAACCCGTTTTACAAAGTCATTTTCTCATCCGCGAACCGTCAGCCTGCGTCCCATTGAATTTTGGATGTAGCGCCGGTCTCTAGACCGGCTGTCGTGCGGGCGTCCACGCCCGCATTTTCCGTGTGTTTTCCACTCCGCCCAATTACCTCTCAGCGAGAGCAGAACTTTCTATCGCTCATCGAACCCCGGTTTTTTGATCGATACAATCCGCCCCTATCGCTCACTCGCTTGCCGGTCCCTGACCCCTGACACCTGAAACCTGACCCCTGCTGTTGTAACCTTTCTGCCGTCACCCCCGTATTCCCGTTCAGAAAGGGAAGTCAGATGCCCGCGCGATCAGAAATCGAACGATCGGACAGCGTTCCCGAACCATCGGACAGCGTTCTTGTCCGGTTCCGACGTGGCGATCTCGATGCCTTCGAATCTCTCTTCCGCTTGCATCAGCGTTCCGTCTACGGCTGGATCCTCCGCATCGTCCGCGATCCCGCAGCCGCTGAAGACCTTACGGTCGAGACATTCTGGCGTATCCATCGCGCTCACGACCGCTTTGAGTCCGCGCGTCCCTTTGAGCCCTGGGCGCGGCGCATCGCCACTCGTGCCGCACTCGACTGGCTCCGCGCGCGCCGTCCCGAATCGGAGCTAACCGATCAGGACGTCGCCGATCTGCCCTCGAAGTCAGCCGCCGATCCAGGCATCGCCGCCGAGATCCGCTTGAAAACTTCGCAGGCCTTCGCCCGTTTACCGCCCGGCCTGCGCATCGCGGCTGTTCTTTCCCTCATTGAGGAACAGCCGCAACGAGAAGTCGCCGCCGCCCTCGGCATCTCCGTCGGCGCCGTCAAACTGCGCGTCTTTCGCGCCATTCGATTGTTGAGAAAGGACCTGCTCGAGCAGGGAATTACGCCATGAACACACACGATGACGATCGCATCAAGCAGCTCTTGCAGCAATCGCTGCCGCCCGTTGATCCCGCAGCCGAGCCGTCCCGCGACCTCTGGCCCGCGGTCCTTCGCCGCCTCGACGCCGAGCCTGTTCGCTCCGCCACGGCTCCCGGCCTGCTTCGCCAGAACTGGTTTGACTGGGCGCTCCTCGCCGGCCTCGTCGTCTTCGCCTTCTCGTTCCCGGCCACGATCCCGGTCTTTCTCTACTACCTATGAACTGTCCACTGGTCGACTGAAAGGAGACCACCCATGAACCCGCATCCTTACCTTCGCGCTTACCTCGCCGGAGTCTTCGTCACCACGCTCATCCTGCCGGTCATGCTTACGGCGTTCATCGTCATTCGCATCGTCCTTCAGGTGCCGGTGCCCATCGAGCGCGGCCTCATCTTTCCCATGTCCCTCGTCCCCGCAGTCTGGGGCCTGTGGAACATGCTCTGGCTCGCCTCGCACGAGCGCACGCATCTCGCCGTCGGCGTGCACGGCGCCGTCCTGCCTTTTCTGTTGCTGCCCACGGGAACCGTCGTCGCCCGCTGCTTCGGCGTCCTCACTCTGGGACCCACCAGTGCCACCTGGTTCAATGCCTTTTCGTTCCCCTACGCCTTCATCGCCGTTGGCTTCGCGGCCGGCGTCGCCGCCTACTACCTCGTCTGGAAGTACATCGTCGGCTTCCTCAACCGCACCCTCGGCATTGCCTGATCAAAGGAGGAGCACCATGTTCGTGATCGTTCGCACCATCACCTATGCCTCTTTGTTCGTCGGCCTGCTGCTGGTCTATCTCCCCGCGCGCATCCTCGCCTGGTCGGGCATCGTGCGCCCCGCCGCCATGGGCTGGCCGCAGATCGCCGGCCTCGTCATTGGCACTGCCGGCGCCGCCGTGGCTCTCTCCTGCGTTTGTGCCTTCGCCTTCATCGGCAAAGGCACCCCCGCGCCCTTCGATCCACCCCGCCGCCTCGTCGTCCGCGGACCTTATCATTTCGTCCGCAACCCCATGTATTCCGGTGCCGCTCTGGCTGTCGCCGGCGCCGCCCTCTTCTATCAGTCCATCCAGCTTCTCGCCTTCGTGGCCGGGTTCCTCCTGGTCACGCACCTCTTCGTCGTGCTCTACGAGGAGCCAACCCTTCGCCGCCTCTTCGGACCGGACTACCAGGACTACTGCCGGCGCGTGCACCGCTGGCTGCCCTCCGCTCTCATCCCGCTCACCGCTCGGCAACGGTGAATCGCGAACTAACCACTAACCACTAACCACTAACCACTAATCACTAATCACTGTTCCTGAAGAAATCCCCCAGCCCGGCCCGCTCCGCATGGGCCGCCATCGTCGCCTGAATCGTCAGCGCCAGCTCCAGAGCCGCGCGTCCCTGCCGCGCCGTCACCTTCGGCTCGCGCCGGGTCCGCACCGCCTCAAGGAACGAAAGAATCTCCAGCTTCAACGGCTCGCCTTCCTTCACCTCGGGCTTCACGAAGCTCAACCCCGGCGCCGGCCCATTCTCGGGCACAGCCTGTGGCCCGGCCAGTCCCTTCGCAATCTCCTTCAGCTTTTCGGGATCGTTCTTCGCGGCAGCAATCTTCATCACCAGCGTGGCAGGAATCTCACCTGATGCCATCAGTTTCTGGATCACCGCCGAATCGAGTTTCCCCGTCGACAAAAACTCGCCCGCCGCCGCGACTAGGTCCGTCGGCATTTGGGGTGCAGAATCTCCCAATGACTGGGGTGCCCCACCCAAGCTCTGCTTGGGTGGGAAGCTAACCCCGCTGTCCTCGATTCGAATCACCAGCACATCCCGTCTCGCATAATCAATCGACACGTACTGTCTCGGCTCAAAAAATCTCAGCTTCCTCACCCGCTCCGTCGACACGCGCGACGCCGTAAAGTTCGCCACGCACCCCGACTCGAACTCCACCCGCACATTTGCAATGTCCACTTTGGGCGACAGAATCGGCAGCCCCACCGCGCGCACCTCGCGCACCGCCGACTTCGCAAACGTCAGCACGATGTCCAGATCGTGGATCATCAGGTCCAGCACAACGTCAACGTCCAGCGCCCGCGGCGTAAACACGCTCAGCCGGTGCGCCTCAAAGAACATCGGCCTCTTCAGATTCGGTTCCACCGCCAGCACTGCAGGGTTAAACCGCTCCAGATGTCCCGGCTGCAGAATCTTTCCACCCCGCTCCGCTCGCTCAATCAGGTCGTCAGCCTCAGCGAGTGTCGCCGCCAGCGGCTTCTCCACCAGGAGGTCCAGGCCTGCCCCGGCCCGCGCATCGAGCAGCGCCGCAGCCACCTCGTGATGTTTCACCGTAGGCACGGCCACACACGCCGCATCCAGCTTCAGGTCCGCCCTCAGCAGTTCATCGATGGTCGCGTACACCTTGATCCCGTACTGCTTCCTGGCCTCTTCCGCCCGCGCTGCGTCTGGATCGACCGCCGCAACCAGGGCCACGCCACGGCCCGCCGCGTCAACACCAGCCGCCTCAAGCTCGCGCACCACCCTCAAGTGGTTGCGCCCGAACGCCCCCGCGCCCGCCACCGCCACGCGCAACTGTCTTTCGCCCGCTATTTTGCTGCCTCTTTTTCTGGCCCTTTTCCTTCAACTGCCTTCAGGCAGCGGCTATAGAGCGCCAGCAGTTGGTTCACGTGCTCCTCGGGCTTCGCCCCACCCGCTCCGGTAAATCCCGTCGAAGGCACTGCGGTCTTGCCCACTCCCGCCGTTCCCGCCACAAACTTCAGCAAGTCCAGCGCGATATCTTCATTGCGCCGGGCTCCGAGTCCCGCGCCATTCAATGCATCCATAAGCATTTCTCCGAACACCGATGCTACCAGATTGGCCACCACTGAGTTCCGTCTGCTCCGCTCACTTCCTCTCAAATAACTTCTTCAGCACCGTCTCCAGTTCCACCTTCCCTTTGCGGGTTCCCGCCGCACCGCTTTCGTAATCGATCCATCCCTCGTTGAATCCAACCAGCATCTGCACCCGCGGCAAAGGATTCGTCATCCCCTGCGCGCGGAACATCTCCTCCCACTTTTCGTGCGGCGCCAGCTCCACCCGCACCGGCTTGCCTAGCAATTTGCTGAACGTCGCCGCCACGTCATTCGGGCTCACGCGCAGCGGACCCTCCAGTTCTACTACTCTCACTCCCGTCCACTTCTCCTCAAGCAACTCTGCCGCCACGCGCCCAATATCTTCAGTCGCCACCATCGGAAAAACCTTATCCAGCGGGTACAGGAAGCTCGGAATCACGCCCTTCTCGCGCGCCGGCGCCACATCCCACGAAAAGTTCTCCATAAACCATCCCGGCCGCAGAAACGTGATCGGAACTCCCGTTCCTTTCAGCTCCTTTTCGATCATCGTGTGCTGCGTCAGCAAACTCTCCTTTATGGCCTGCGCGCCGATGGTCGACAGATACACCACTCGCCCAGGCCGCGCCGCCTCCAGCGCCGCCCGCACCGCAGCAGCCACCGATCTCGCCTCTGGGAACCCTGGCTTTGGATCGAACACAGGCGGCGCCATCACAAACACGCCCTCAGCTCCCGCGAACGCTTTCTTCAGCGACTCCGCGTCGTGAATATCGGCCACCGCAATCTCGCACCCCCTCCGCTTCCACTCTTCGCCTTTTCGCTCGTCGCGCACCACCGCGCGCACCTTTCGTCCTGCCGCCAACAAACTGTTCGCTACTGCCCCACCCACGTTGCCCGTTATTCCCGTAACTGCAAACATCGTCGCCTCCGCAATCTTGGAATCTATCCACCGCACATCTTCAGATGACATCGACGCTCCAAGCCATTCAGATTCTGATGTGGAAATCCTCCGTAGCCATTTCTCCTCGCCGCCTTCTTCTCCTGGCCGCCTTTGGTCGCAACCAATCGGCAAATTTGCCAGTGTTAGCACAGCGCCGCCAGCTTGCTGAACTCCGCTGACTTGCTACCCTTGTTTCAATGCCCCTCGCAACCATCGCCCTCGGCGCCAACCTGCCCCGCCCCGCCGGTCCCCCCGACGCCACGCTCGCCGCCGTCCTCCCGTTCCTCGCTTCTAACGGGCACATCGCCGCCCGTTCCGCGCTCTACTCCACTGCGCCCGTCGGCTTTGCCGCCCAGCCCCGCTTCCTCAACGCCGTCGTCGCCCTTTCAACCGATCTCCCCCCGCGCATCCTCCTCGACGCGCTCCTCTCCATCGAGCGCCACTTCGGCCGCGACCGCTCCGCCGCCCTCCCCAACGGCCCTCGCACCCTCGACCTCGACCTCCTCCTCTACGGCGACCTCGTCCTTTCGGAGTTCGATCTCGAAATCCCTCATCCCCGTCTCGCCCAGCGCGCCTTCGTCCTCGTCCCCCTTGTCGAAATCGCCCCCAATACCGTCGATCCCCGCTCCGGTCTCACCGCCTCTCAACTCCTCGCCAATCTCGCTCCCGCCGATCCGGGCGCGGTCGTCCGCATCGCAAGCACCTACTGGCCCAGCGACTAGCTCTCACTCCCACAACCGCACCAAAGCCCCCACCGCAGGTAACCGGATTGGTTCGAACCCCATTAGTAGTTGGAAGATTCCAGATAAGATGAGTCCAACGTTCTGCGTGCCGCACGAGCTTCCGGGCTCCGCGCACACGCCGGTGCTCGCTGCACCGCCGCAGGTTGGAGGTTTTCATCATGCTGTTGCAGTACTTCGGATTCAAGGAAGAACCGTTCGGAGTTAACCCCGATCCGCGTTGCTTGTATCTCAGTCGCACGCACCAGGAGGCTCTGGAAGCGCTTCAGTTCGGCTTCTCCAGCAACCGTTGTTTCACCGCCATGATTGCGCCCCCCGGAATGGGCAAAACGACCCTGCTCTTCCGCTTCCTCGAGGACATCCGCGACTCCGCCCGCGTCGTCTTTCTCTTCGATCTCGACCCCCAATGCGAGCCGCGCGAATTTGTCGCCTACATCCTCCGCGACCTTGGCATCGTTCCCGCGCATGGCAGCGCCGAGATGCACGAGCAACTAAGCAACGCCGTCATCAAGGAAAATCGCGCCGGCCGCAAGTTCGTCGTCGTCATCGACGAGGCGCAGAACCTCTCTGATGCCGTCCTTGAGCGCATTCGCCTCCTCACCAACTTCGAAACCTCGCGCGGCAAGCTGATTCAAATCGTTCTCTCCGGCCAGACGCAGCTCTCTGAAAAGTTGCTCCAGGCTTCTCTCGTCCAGCTTCGCCAGCGCATCTCCACCGTCTGCCACATCCAATCCCTCTCCGCCGAAGAGACCGTCGGCTACATCGACTACAGGGTCAGAATGGCGGGCTATCTTGGCCAGCCCCTGTTCACTGCAGGCGCAGTCAAGCTGATCGCCGAGGCCAGCCATGGCACTCCCCGCACCATCAACAACCTTTGCTTTAACGCGCTGGCTCTGTGCTGCAAAATGAAGCTCCGCCAGGTTGACGCTGCCATGGTCGCTAAAGCCATTGCCGGCCTGCAATTGATTCCGCAATCGAGCGCAACCATCGCAGCTGTCCCGGCCGTTCCCATCGTCGCCGCACCCGAGCGGCCCAGCGACAGCAACGCTTACATCGGCCTGCGACTGATTCCGTCATCCCGCCAATCGGCCGCACCTGCTGACGCTCCTTTCGCGGTAGCATCCAGCGAAGCGCCCGACCAGCCCGCAGAACCTAAGTTTTGGGTCCGGACCAAACTGCGTCTCATGCACTTGCTTCCGGCCACCGCCGGCAGCGTCATGCTTTGGGTTCCTTCAGCCGCAATCATCCTCGTCGCCACTTTCCTCGGCGTGCTTCGCCTCACTGAGCTCTGGGCCCCCCAGACTTACTTGACCAGCCCTCACTCGACCGCTATCGACCAGTCAACGGTCTTGGATGCTCCGCCCCCAGCTCCGGCGCCAGACACCGACGAACCCGCCGCTACTGAATCCGCCTCTCCATCCGATCCCGGATCTCCTGTCGACAAACCTGTTTCCGCGCCCGCCGCGTCCACCAGGCATTTGCAGGCCAGCGCCTCCATTCCCAAGCCCTCCCCGGCTATCGCGTCGCCAGCCTCCACTTCCAGGCCGCTCCATGCCAATGCCTCCAACCCCAAACCCGCTGCAGCCATCATTCATCCCAGCGCCTCAACTGCGAAGGAGCCCTTAGCCTCAAAGGAGCCCTCTGCTTCAAATTCGACCGAGCGCAGCGTTTCCATTCCCATGCCCTCTGCAGTCGCGCAGCCCGTTGTAACCCCGGCCGCGCAGCACAGCTCAACTCCGGCAGCGCCTGCTGCCACCGCGCCAAAGCAGGTCCGCGCCGCGCTCACGTCAAACGCCCCGGTCGCCGCGCAGCCGTCTGCCTTGCCCAGCGTCCGTCCCGCGCTGCCTCCGATCGCTCCCTGATTTTCGTCTCTTGATTTTCTCGGGTTCTCGCTCGCCGCGCCTCCCTGCGCGGCGTCGGCGTCATCTTGCGCCGTAGGCGCAAAGGACGTTACAGCAGTTTCGGAATTGGTGTAGACCGAATGCACTCAGCAAAGTGGCATTTTCATCGCCCCGGGGTCCCCGCAGACAGGTCTTCGTCGTTGGGGTGGTTGAGCGTGGGGAAAGTGACGGGAGATTGATTCTCGGAGTCCCGTAGGGACGGCGGCTTAATCGATCGGGGTTTGAGCCCGTACTCAAATCCGCCCTCGCGCTCTACTCGCCGCCGTTCGCGACCCAATATTTCAGAACTTCGTTCTCCTCGCTGTTGTAGCTGCAGACCAGCTCCACGCGCTTGAACGCTCCCGTCCTGTCTTCGAGCAGCAGCTTGTCCGACACGCTCGTCGTAATCCCCGGGGCTACGGTAACCGCCACCTCCCCATTGAACCTTTCATCGGGCGTATCGGCGCCAATCCATCTGAATCCGGCGCCAGCAATCGACCTTACATATGCATCCGCACCCGTCGAACAGGCCCGCGCTGCCAGCGCTCCATCGTTGTCGTGCAACGTTCTCTTGTCCGCACCTGCCCCCGCGCTCCTCTGTTGCCCGGTTGCAGCCTGGCTTCGGCTGGCCGCGATCGATTCCCACTCTCTCACCGCGCAATAGAGCCCGATTCCCGCCATCACCGCCAAAGCGATGGCTCCTGCGCGCATTCCCCATTTCGCGCCGCTCGCATCCCTCAACTCCCAGTCGCGCGCAAACTGCTCGGCGTTATAAAGCAGAGTCCCCGTCCCCTCCTCGCCTCTCCAGCGCACCGCCACCAGGTCCCTCCTTGGGCTGCTCACAAACACTTTTCCCGCCAGCCCGTCTGTCTTTCGCTTTGTCTCCGCGCCCTTCGGGGGATATCCTCGCGAACTCATCTCGCATCCCTCCTCGTTTCGAACGCGCTATCCACGTCCTCGATCCTCATCTCGCCACTTGGCTGCAACGGAATATACCACCCCTCGCCCTCGCCTCACCCGCTTCTTTCCGAGCTTTCCCACTCAATCTCTCGAAATGAACCGCCGACAAAAGTGGAACCCCATCGGGGCGCCCTCTGGGCCCGGCATACTTTGCCGGAAGGGTGGAATAGCACGAACCTCGTGTTCTTCTTTCTTCATTCCCCACAGATGTGGGTGCCCCATCCTTCGCCTTTTTTCTGGCGAAGGGTGGGATCGCACGCCGTTGTCGCACAATGGATGAAGAACTTGTTTCCCTGTCCCGAGACTCCAATTCATGCGACAGTCCGAATTCAAACCGATTTTTCGCGCGCTGGTCGTGGTCACTGTCGCCTGCTTTTCGCAGGCCCTCGCCGCCCAATCCCCGCCCCAGCCCCCGCCCGCATCCCAGGCGCCCCCGCCCGCCCCCATCGCCAAACCCGCTCCAATTGCCAAACCCGAGCAGGTCACCGTCACCGCCTATCGCGCCCCCCTCGGCGTTTTGGAAAGCCCCGTCACTACGCGCCTGCTCACCAGCGAGGCCCTGCGCTCGACCGCCGCCTTCACCTTCGATGATCAGTTGCGCACGCTTCCCGGCGTCGAGCTTTTTCGCCGTTCCAGCTCGCTCGTCGCCAATCCCTCATCGCAGGGAATCAGCCTTCGCGCCCTTGGTTCCACCTCCGCCAGCCGCACTCTGGTCACCGAGGACGATGTCCCTCTCAACGATCCGCTCGGTGGTTGGATTCACTGGCAGGAGCAGCCCGAGCTGTCCATCAAAGACGTCGAACTCGTCCGCGGCGGCGCCAGCGATCTCTATGGTTCGAGCGCCATCGGCGGCGTCGTCAACATCATTCCCGTCCGCCCTGCCTCCAACCAGGCCGAGCTCAGCACCAGCGCAGGCGGCGAAGGCACGTACGACAACAGCCTGCTGACCACGGCTCACGTCGGCCCGTGGAATCTCCTCGCCGCCGGTGGCCTTATCGGCACCGACGGCTACATTCAGGAAGCTCCATACCAGCGCGGCCCGGTCGACGTCGCCAGCAACGTTCACAGCCAGAACGCACTGCTCACGGCCGGCCGCGAATTCGGCGATCTCAAGCTCTTCGCGCGCGCCACCGGCTTCAACGATTCGCGCCACAACGGAACTCCCTACCAGCGGAACTCCACTCGCCTCATCCGCTACTCGACCGGCGCCGATTGGCAAAATGCGCGCAGCACCGCGCTCGCTCTGCGCCTTTACGGATCGGACGAACGCTATCGCCAAACCTTTTCGAGCATTTCGAATCTCCCCAACTTCGGGGACGCGGCGTGCACCTACCGCTGCGGCGAAATTCCCTCGCGCTTCTCCTACGTCCCCGACAACGAGCTTGGCGCGGCAGCGCATTGGAGCCGGCCCTTCGGCGTAAGCCTGTTGCTCGTAGTTGGAGCCGACGCGCACGACGTCCGCGTCTGGGATCGCGAGCAATCCTACGGCAGCTCCGCCGCCCTCACCAACCTCGCCGACCATCAGCGCGATTCGGCCGCCTACGTTGAGGCGATGTGGGAGCACAAAGCCTGGACGCTCGTCGCCTCAGCCCGCATCGACTGGTTTCAAAACTACGATGGCCACGAAACGCAATGGAACGGGTCCGCCTGGTTGCCGACCGCCGCTCAGCCGCCGCAGCGAGATGAGCGCATATTTGACCCGCGCCTCGGCCTCTCGCGCAAGTTGTCGCCGCACTGGGCCCTCACGGCTTCTGGATTTCGCGCCTTCCGCGCTCCCACGCCCAGCGAGCTTTACCGTTCCACGCAAGTCGGCAACCAGCTCACTCTTCCCAACGGCAATCTCCTCAGCGAGCGCGCCACGGGATGGGAAGCAGGCCTGGCCGCCGAGCGCTCCTGGGGCAGCATTCGCACCAGCTACTTCCTCACCCAGGTCAATCGCCCCATCGCCGCCCTCACCACCTGTGCCACCTGTTCGCCCATCCGGCTCATGCGCGAAAACCTCGGCCAGATCGAAAGCCGCGGCGTCTCTCTCGATTTCGAACTTGCGCCGCGCTCTTGGTTGGTGGCCGACGGCGGTTACCAGTACGCCCACGCTGTGGTCTCGCGCGGCACTCAGGATCTGGGCAATTGGATTCCCGAGGTCGCCCGCAACATGGCTACGCTCAACCTGCGTGCATCCCGCCCGTCTCTCGGAACTATCAGCCTCGAAAGCCGTCTCAGCGGCCGCCAGTTTGACGACGACGCCAACGCCAATCTCCTCCACGGCTACTTTCGCTTGGACGCCTACGCCTCGCACAAATTCGGCAAGCGCCCATTCGGCTCGCAAATCGAACTTTTCGCCGCCGGCGAAAATCTCTTCAACCGTTCCATCGAAGTGTCCAAGACCCCGACGACCACGCTCGGTCAGCCGCGTACCGCCCGCGCCGGATTCCTTATCCACCTCGGCGGCGCAGCCAAATAGCCCAGTCGCCGCCCGGCATCACGCTTCCGCTTGAGCGCGTCCCCGCCCGCACTTCCGCCAACTTGCGCACTTCCCCAGGCAGACGCGAGTCGGGATTCCTCCCGACTCTTACCAGCAGATCAGGGGAAGGGACTTAATGCAGATAGTTTGGAGGGCGCGGTTTGAATTGTCGCTGTGCGGATAGATTGCGGGAACTGGTGCTTGCAACCACCCTACAAACCTCCAGCAATGAAAGATGTTCAATTTTGACCATCTTCCGTTTTGTCCGGTGGATATCCGGTGGATAATTGGCCGCACCTGGAGTCGCGCCCGAAGAGTGTTATGCGGCGGAGGTGTTCAAAACTGACCATCATCGCGGGCCGAAATGCGGTAAAAACCCGAAATGGCCAATGATCCTTCGCTCGATTTCGATTGTCCTGCTTGCGGAGCCACGCCGAGAGAAAAGTGCTTCAACCTGGTCGGAAATATCCGCTTTGAGTCTCACGTTGAGCGCAAGTGGATCGCCCAGGATCACCGCCCGGAGCGTTCCTCCGCAACGGCAATCCCGCAACGAAGCCGCGAATTCGAATAGAAACAGGCACAGACCCCTCGTTTCCGAGAGGTTTCGTCCCAGATCGTTGAGGTCGAAACTTGGAATTCATCATCCGCAAGCTCAGAGTCCAAAACCTAAAGGCGCAAATAGCGCTGCGCCGGTACGTATGTGAATTCCTGGTCAGGGAGTTCCAGGCCCCAACGTTGACTACCCGTGAGAAGGCGGCGCTTGCTGCTCGTTGGGATACCACGCTGAAAGAAAGCTATGTCTTTCAGCTTATATTCGACCTGATCGAGAGACAGGAAAATGAAGAGCTCGGCGACGTCAATCGCGTGACAGCAACACGGTATCTGAGAACTGTGAACTACGAGCTGTGAACTTTGCATTGCCCACCGCCCGCTGCCCACTGACAACTGTCAACTAGAATGACTCCGTGCCTCCGCTCTACCAACTCCTCGCCGCATCCGCCCCTGGTGGCCGTCGCGGCCGTCTCCTCCTGCCCCATCAAACCGTCGAAACCCCCGTCTTCATGCCCGTCGGCACGCAGGGCACCGTCAAAGCCGTCCCTCAGGACACGCTCGAATCCCTCGGCGTCGAAATCATCCTCGGCAACACTTACCATCTCTATCTGCGTCCCGGCCACGAGCCCATCCGTCGCATGGGCGGCCTGCATCGCTTCATCAGTTGGCCGCGCGCCATCCTCACTGACTCCGGCGGCTTTCAGGTCTTCTCCCTTAACGCCCTCCGCAAAGTCACCGCCGACGGCGTTCAATTCCGCTCCCACCTCGACGGCAGCTCGCATTTCTTCTCCCCCGAGCACTCCATCGACGTCCAAATCGCTCTCGGCGCAGACATCATCATGGCCTTCGACGAGTGCACCGAGTACCCCGCCACTCGAGAACGCGCCGAAGAAAGCCTCCGCCTCACCATGGCCTGGGCCGAGCGTTCGCTCGATCATTTCCACGCTCATCGCGACGAAGTCTTCTGGCGCGATCAAATTGAGCACGACCAAACCCCGCACGAACAATCGGTGCCCCATCCAAGCTCCGCTTGGGTGGGATCGCACGACTCCCAATCGCTCACCCTCGACTCAGCGGGATCAGGGGTGCCCCATCCTAAGCGCGACACTTCGCGCTTAGGGTGGGATAGCACGGACCCCCGCACCCAATCCCTCTTCGGAATCGTCCAGGGCGGCATGCACCGCGATCTTCGCCGCCAGTGCGCCGAGCGCCTCGTCGAAATGGACTTCGACGGTTACGCCATCGGCGGCCTCAGCGTCGGCGAGCCGCGCGAGCTCACTCTCGAAATGATCTCTGAAGTCCTGCCGCTCCTGCCCAAAGACAAGCCGCGCTACGTCATGGGCGTCGGCTACCCCGACGAAATCGAGCAGTACGCCCGCCTCGGCGTCGACATGATGGATTGCGTTCTTCCCACTCGCGCTGCCCGCCACGCTCTGCTCTTCACCAGCGAGGGCCGCCTCAACATCAAGAACAAACAATTCGCCGAAGACCAGTCCCCGCCCGACCCCGCCTGCCAGTGCCCCGTCTGCCGCCGCTACTCACGCGCCTACCTGCGCCATCTCATGAACGCCGGCGAACCCCTCTCCGCCACGCTCAACTCCATCCACAATCTCGCCTACTACCTCGCCATCATGCAGCGCGTCCGCACGTCTCTCGAATCCGCTCCCGCGCACTTTCAAGGTTGATCGCCGTCATTCGCCCAGCGAAACGGCAGACGAGGTCTTCTCCGATAGACTCGCCAGATTCTTGCTAAGGATCACCACCGCCGAGATCCACAGAGCCAGCCCCGTTCCCCCTGCGCAGAGTGCGGAGCTAAGGGGACCCGCAGAAATCAACAGCGAACCAAAAGCAGCCAGCGAAATGGCCGCGCCCGTCCAATAATAAAGAGGTATTTTGAATAGTTTGCCGAGAGGGAAAAAGTGAATCCCCACCACCGCGCCGACCCATTGCCCGAATAGATCCGGCCGATGGAAGTGGCCCAGGATCGGCCCTCCAACAGAAATCGCAGCGCCTTCTATCGCGACGATGATCGCGTATCCGATTCTGTATCTCCTCACCAGTCGCTTATCCAAAGCAACTCTTGGTGCGTGTCGCAGGGTGACAAGGTTCGCAATCCCCCAAACCACAAGAGTTGCCGTTATCGCTGCGATGACCCCAAACCACAGTCTTCGTTCGCCCTCAATCGCAGCCTCGGTCCACCAATACAGCGCATAGGCGCCGAACCCGGCACAGACAATGGCGCCAACCGCTCTGCCTCGCATGCGAACCAGCAAATCCGGGCCGCCAGGACCAAGAATTCCGCCCTCATCGCTCATTGAATGCCCCATGCCCTCTCGCCCCATTCACCACTCACCAACCACTAACCACTAACCACTAACCACTAACCACTAATCACTGCATTCCCTAACAGCTCCTTCAGCGCCGATACATACTCCGTCAGCGCCACGCGCCCCTTCTCCGTCATCCGGTAAAGCGTCTGCGGCTTGCGCAGCACAAACCGCTTCTTCATGGCCACGTACCCCGCCTCTTCCAGCTTCATCAACTGCGCCCCCAGGTTCCCATCGGTCGAGCCCGTCTTCTCCCGCAGCCACGTAAACTCCGCCTCGTCCACTCCAGAGAGCAGCGAGAGCAGCGCCAGCCGCAGCTTCCCGTGAATCACAGGATTCAATTCCGGCATCTCAGGCATTCGCCGCTCCCTGCCTCCGCTGCTCCCGCGACTCGCAGATCATTGCGTAGATCCCAAACACAATCTGGCAAAAGAAAATCGCCGCCAGAAACGCTATCGTGCTCTGCGTAACGCTGCCAAACAACGAAGCCGACCCGGCGACCCACCAAACCACCGCGCACGCAATTTGCGCTTTCCACTTCAGCAAAATCCCCGAGGCTGCGTTGGCCATCCCCAGCAGGGTCACGACCGCCGCCACGCACACCTGCTGATCAGCTCGGCCGCTTAATCCCAGCGGCAGTAACAGCGCGAACATTGAAATACCCATGGCGGTCCAGATCGACATGATCGCCCGCCCTACGGTGGTCATCGGCGCCTTGGCGCTCTGCCGCATCCGCGTGGCCAGGCCCCAGGTCAGCAACCATGTGCCGATCATCGTCACCGGCCACGCCATGTAATGCTGGCCCCAGATGGGGCCGCCCAAAAACCCTGACGACCATGCGATGGCCACGTAAAATGCCACTCCCCACAGCACAATCGTCCATGCCCATCTCGTCGTGCTCCGCCTTCCCTCCGCGATCATCGTCTCAATCAGCTCCAGCCGCTCCGTCAATTCCTGATTCTCTGCGCTCATAAACTTCCTCCTGTCGCTCGCCACTCATTCGGATGTCCCACCTTTTCCGGCGCACTTCGGCGCGACGGAAAGGGTGGGAAGCTTGCCCCGCCAACCCGGTCGGGTGCCCCACGTCCCGCCTTTGGGACGTGGGATAGCACAAATCTCAACCCGCACTACCCACTAACCACTACCCACTACCCACTAACCACTACCCACTACCCACTA
>CAZANC010000042.1:0-18249 GCA_964486495.1 uncultured Occallatibacter sp. | reverse complement strand
GGCCAAGTCCGCCAAGGACGTGATCGCGCCTCCGAAGAAGTAGTTCCTCCCCCAGACTGCGAATGAGAAGGGGAGAGCCTCGCGCTCTCCCTTTTTTCATTTGCCCATTTGTCGCCCCGCCTGAAATGTTGATGGATTTTCCCGCACACTGCCGGCCTGCTGGCTCATCCAATGAGTCATGACAACGGCTTCGGCTATCCCTGAGCAAATCTCCATCCCTGCGGCGCGCAACTCGTCGGTGATCTTCCTATTGCGCCTGGAAGGGCTGGCGGCAGCTAGTGCTGCGGCCGTGCTTTATGCGCGCACGGGCGCGAGTTGGTGGCTCTTCGCGGCGTTGTGGCTTGTGCCGGACCTTTCGATGCTCGGCTATCTTGACGGTCCGTGCACGGGCGCGCGCATCTACAACGCATTCCATACGTATGTAGCGCCGGGAGTGCTGGCACTTTGCTCGCTGCTGCCCGGAACGCACGGCGCCTTGCCGATTGCGTTGATTTGGGCCAACCATATCGGCGTTGACCGGCTGCTGGGCTTCGGCCTCAAGTACGCCGACGGATTCGGATTCACGCATCTGGGTCGTGTGGGAAAGCCGCGAGCCTGATCACGCAGCGCCGGGTTTGGGCTTGTCCACTTTGGATTCTCTGCGGGGCACGAGCGCGCGCACGATCAGCCAAGCGCCGAAGGCGATGAGGATCGACCGTGGCCAGTTGAGATGGAAGCCGCCCCATGCGACGGCGAAAACCGCCGCGCTCACCAAGGTAGGAATCCACGCTTTCATCAGGCCACGCGCCACGAGCGAAGCCAGAAAGCTCCAGAAGATTCCCTCCAGCATGAGTTGCTGGTCGTAAAACCAGGCGAGAACGGCCATGGTGAAGAATGTCCCGATGGGCATCACCTCAGTGAAGAGCGCGGGCAGCCAGCGCGGCTCGTTCCCGGCGGGCGGCAAGCTGGCGCGCAGGCGGGGAAGCAACCGCGGCACGGCGCGCAGATACTCCTGGTAGGGCTGGCCGAGTTGCCCGGCGAGGAATGCTTCTTCGCCCAGAATCAGACGCAGGTAAAAGACCGTGAGCAGCACCACGGTGAAGAGAGCGCCGCTGGGAGACATGAGCAGCGACACGGCGATCATCATGAACCAGCCGCCGAGGTAGAGGGGATTACGCATGTAGCGGTAAGGGCCGTCGGCCATTACCGCGCCGGCCCGCATGTCGCCGTGGTGAACCGTGCTGTATCCCAGGTAGGCTGTGCCCCATACGCGCAACACCGCGCCCAGGAGCGCAGCGAGCGCACCCAAGACGATGACGATCGGCGAGGCCGCAGCGAAACTCACGACACCCAGCCTGCTAAGCTCGAGCGGAAGCCATTCCAGTGCGGAGATTCGCCAGCCGAAATCCCATCCTCCTGCCCAGGGCGCCCAGAAACCGAAGAAGACGATGACGATTTGAATGATCATCCGCAGGCGAAACTCGATCGCACTTGCACGCATGTTTCTCTCCCAGGCCGAAGTGGGGGCTTCTGACGTTCCTAGAGTATTCAATTGGGCAGAGTTCCGTCTTCGCCAACAGCCACAATCGTCCGGCTTCCTCAATCCAGGGTAGAATTCCTTGAACATTGAAGCCGCAACGCGAAAGAAAAGCCCCGGCGAGGATCATAGGAGGCCAGATTGACTAGAGCGCTGCGGACATTCGCATTTTCGGGCCTGACTTTTGTCGTCTGCGCCGCTGTTCTGGGCCAGGCTGCCGCAACGGCCAGCCCGCAAAGTCCAAGCCCGCTAAGTCCAAGCCTGCCAAGCGCAAGCCTGCCAACTCTTAGCCTGAACGATCGGTTGATTGCCGCGGCTACCAACGGAGACGCGGCCAGCGTGGAACAGCTCCTCAAAAAGGGCGCCAACATCGAAGCTAAAGACAACCTCGGCTGGACTCCGCTGATCTGGGCTGCTTACCAGGGCCACACCGACGTGGTCACACTTCTGCTCGAAAAAGGAGCCAACCTTGAAGCGAAGGGAAAGAGCGGACAAACCGCGTTGCACGAAGCCGGCTTCATGGGGCACACCGATCTGGTGATGCAGCTGCTGGAGATCGGCGCGAAGATCAGCGACAGAGACAGGCGCGATTGGCCGGCGCTGCCTGAAGCGGCAAGCCAGGGCAATCTTGGAGCCGTCGGGTTGCTGCTCGCAAAAGGCGAGAATATCGATGCGAAGGATGAAAACGGCGAAACGGCGCTCATCCGCGCGGCCAGCGCCGGACAGGTGGATGTGTTGAAGCTGCTGCTCGAAAAGAAGGCTGACATCGAAGCCAAAGACAAGGATGGCGCTACTGCGCTGATCGAGGCGGCTTATAAAGGCAACGCCGATGCGGTCGAAGCACTTTTGGACGCGGGCGCGAACATCGAGGCCAAGGCCAGCGCCTATCCCAACGAAGGGGATACCGCGCTGATTGAAGCAGCCGGCCGCGGCAAAACCGACGTTGTCACGCTCCTGCTGGCGAAAGGCGCCAACATCGAAGCCAAAGACAAGAATGGATGGACGCCGCTGATCCAGGCGGGCGATATGGGCCAGCCTGAAGTGTTGCAGTTGTTGCTGGCCAAAGGCGCCAACATCAATGCCAAAGGCAAGGACGGCAACACGGCGCTCCATTGGGCGATCAACGAGCAGCACCCCGACGCGGCAAAGGTGCTCGAGGATCACGGCGCGAAATAGACCTTTGCTTGCGCTGCCCATGCCGGCGGCAAAGCTATTTGAGAGTCTTGACTGTGTCTTCCTTGGGAACGGTCACGTCGAACTGGCTGGGAGGAAGTTCGACATTTTCTTCCACTCGTTCCACTGAGAGAGTGATCTCGATGCCCTCCTGCGGGCGCTTGATGACAACCTTGGAGGGGTACTTGCCGGCGCTGAACGTGGCGTAGTTGCTATAGGAGATTTGCGTCTCCAACTCACCGTCGGCGTTGTAGACATCCTGGTCGTAGGGCAGCAAGTCGTCGCGATGAAATGTCACCACACGGACGGGTAGATTTTCGTGGCCGTTCTTGCGGTGCATGACGCTCAAAACGTATTCCGGCTCAATGTACAAATGCTTCTTCGCGGTGTCTTCAACCGTCTCCGTATCGCCGGCCACCATGTATTCATCGTCCGGGTCCAGGCCCCGCACGGCGATCGCATCAAGGAAAAAGTCGGGGCGAAGATTTTCCAGTGGATTCGCCGACTTCTCGGTGACGTTGTTTGAGCCTTCAATGGCCAGGTTCTTCGACGGGATGACGAGCGTGAACTCACTGCCGTCGCTGGCCATGTCGAAGATCTTCACGCCGAAATACGTCCCCAGCACGCGAAGCATCTTCGGCTTGCGCATCAGGATATATCCGCGGCAGGAGGGAAAGTCTTTCGCAAGGCCCTCAGAAGATTTCGTCTCCGTGGCATAAACCTCTACAGTGGCCGTCAGGGTCCGGATCGCATCCCAGCGCTCATTCAGTTGCTTGACCAGTTGGTCCGGCGTAGCTGTTTGCACAATAGCCGGAGCCTTGGGAACGGGGAGATGACGCTTGGTCGGGATGAAGTAGGAGCATCCGGAAAGCAGGAGCGGAACAACCGGCGCAGCAGCGCAGGCGATTCGAGCAAGAAGCTTCATCGCTCACCCGCCTTCTTCTGCGCCTTGCGATAGTTGGCCACGTTGCGGTTGTGCTCATCCAGAGTTTCGGCGAAAAGCGAATGGCCCTGTGCGTTGGTTCCGGCGGCCACAAAGTAGAAATAGTTTGTTTTGGGCGGATTCATGGCCGCGCGTAACGACGGGAGGCCTGGGTTGCACACAGGTCCCGGCGGCAACCCTGCGTGCAGATACGTGTTGTAGGGTGTGTCGTGGGTGAGATCGCTCTGGTAGATTGCGCCCCGCCAATGCCCTGCCACCTCAAGTCCGTAGATGACCGTGGGATCGACGTTGAGCGGCATGTTTTTGGCCAGGCGGTTCTCGATCACACTGGCCACCAGCGGGCGCTCGGCATCCACTGCCGTTTCGCGCTCTACAAGCGATGCAATTGTAACCACCTGATGCACATTCTCACCTAACCCCAATTGCGTGGCCACGACGCGGAAGCGTTTTACCATGGCGCCTACCATCTCGGTCGCCGTCACGTTCGGTGAAAAACGGTAGGTGTCTGGAAACAGGTAACCCTCCAGACTCTTCGCGCCCGGATCTATATCGGCCACCAGATCCGTGTGGCTTCTTGCCGCATCCAGAAAGTTCAGGCGGGTACCCAGCTTTGCCTGTTCCACGCGCGCGGCAATCTCGAAGATGTTTGTCCCTTCAGGAACCGTCAAAGCAATGGTAAAAACGTCGCCACGGGCAATCCGCCCATAAACCTCGGCGACCGGAGCCGGATGGTCGAAGCGGTACATTCCGGCGTGCAGCGTTCCGTGCCGCATCCAGCGCACCAGATCGAATGCGTACCGGGTGCGAACCACGCCCGCCGCCTCGAGTTGACGCCCAATGCGCACGGCGGAGGAGCCGGGCGCTATGTCGACGAACGTCTCCGTCTCTGGCCCGTAAGGGGTGAAGATCAACCACGCCGCGGCCCCCGCCGCGAGCACGCCAAACAGCAGCAATACCAGCAAGAAGCCTGCCGCGCCGGAACCCTTCTTTTTGCCGCCACTCCGTCTGCGTCGAGCCATCCTGCCGTTTTGGACCCTTCCCTGAAAAAGAATAGGGACGCGAAGATTGCCGCCTGAGTTCCCCCCTCCCCCGATTGTACCGGGATCAAAGCGCTGCCGCGCGCCCGCCGCGGGCCGCTGCGGACGAGACGGCGACCCAAGGCTGTAGGCTGGGCGCTGAGCTGGGCCGTAAGCTGAGTGTGAGGTGCAGCATAATTGGAATCTGGCGGTCGATCACTGTATCCGGCCCGCTATCTCGGCCTTGATGTCGGCAGCCGCCGCATCGGCGTGGCTGTGTCGGACGAGCTCGGCCTCACGGCGCAGCCGGTTCTGACGCTTGAGCGGCGTGGAAGCGGGCCTGCCAACCGAAGAGAAGACCTGCGTTCCCTGGCGCGGCTCTGCCGGAGGTTTTCCGCGGCGGGAATCGTGGTCGGCAACCCGCTGCAACTCTCAGGCGAGCCGGGCGATCGCGCGACTAAGACCCAGGCCTTTGCCGCGGAGCTGGGCAAGCTCACCGGCCTGCCCATTCACTTTTGGGATGAGCGCCTGACCACCCGCGAAGCTCACGAGATCCTCTACCAGGCCGGCCATGAGCGGCAAAAGCACCGGAAAGTCGTCGACCAGGTGGCGGCCACCTTGATTCTGCAATCCTTTCTCGACGAGAAGCAGAGAGGAGAGGCCGGAGATCAGAGATCACGGGACGAATCCCGGTAGAGGCCTCTTCTTTTCCCATTCCATGCTGTTTTCTTTGCAAGTGCGGATAAATGGCCAAGCCCATTCGATGGCTCGCTCGCCGTTCTCAGCTCTCTGACCCCTGATCTCTGTACTCCCTGCCTTATAATGAAGAGTCAAGAACGCTGAATTCATGCGGCTGAAGCAGCCCCCTTCGCCGCCACCGGACTACGGATTACTGATGCCCGAACACATCAAAAAGCAGCTCCTCGAGGAGATACAACAGCTCGAGTACGAGCTCACCACAGAGTTGCCCGCCGAGATCAAAAAGGCCCGGGCCCTGGGAGATCTGTCGGAAAACGCCGAGTATCACATGGCCAAGCAGCGGCAGGAGTTCGTAAATGCCCGGCTGGGCCAGCTCAAGAAACGCATGGGCGAGCTTTCGCTGGTCAATCTCGCGAACATACCCCGCGACAAAGCAGGGTTCGGATCGACGGTGGTGGTTTACGACTCGACCAAGGACGAAGAGCTGGTTTACCGGCTGGTGACGAGCGAAGAGGCCGACGTCTCCAAGGGTTTGATTTCCACCACTTCACCCATTGGCCAGGGGATTGTGGGCAAAAAGGTAGGCGACGTGGCCACCATTGTGACGCCCAACGGTAAACGCGAACTGGAAATTCTGAAACTGACGACGATCCACGACGAAGCTGGCGAGAACCAAGCAGCCGCCGGCGCTGAAAAGTAGCAAGGAAGCAAGAATGACCTGGACTAGCGCTTTTGGCCGTGCCTGCGGCTGGCTTTTGGACCGCATCGTGCATGGGCTGGCGCTCACCCGCATCTCGCCCAACGCGCTTACCTTCATCGGGCTGGTCATCAACATCGTCGCCGCATTCCTGTTTGGCCACGCCAACGCCACCAACGGCGATCTCATGTTTTTCTACGCGGGGCTGGTCATCTTCGGCGCTGGCATCTTCGACATGGTCGACGGCCGCGTGGCGCGCCGCCTCAACAAGGTCACTGTCTTCGGCTCGTTCTTTGACTCGGTCATCGACCGCTACTCCGACGTAGTGCTGTTCTTCGGCCTTCTGGTCTACTACGGGCGCATCAATCGCTTGCGCTACGTTGTGCTGGTGGCGTTCGTCATGGTCACTTCGCTGATGGTCAGCTACACGCGCGCCCGTGCCGAGGCGCTCATCGGCTCGTGCAAAGTGGGCTTCATGGAGCGTCCCGAGCGCGTCGTGCTCGTCCTGCTGGGCGCGCTGTTCAACCACTGGGGAGTAATGGCTCCGGTGCTGTGGCTGATGGCTGTGCTTTCGACCATCACCGTCGCTCATCGCATCATCTACACCTACCAGAACACCAAGCACCTGCCGCCGCTGCCGTGAAAAAGCAGCGTTTAGTCTCTAGCTTCTGGTCTCTAGCTCTTTCTTATCGCGATTGGGCTTTTTTGCCCAATGCGGCTGGGGGACGGCGGCAAGTAGCTTAATTGCTGACACGTGGCGTGTGACTTTGGCACAATGAGGCTGGAAGCTAACAGCTAGAAGCTAACGGCCGCCTTCTCGCATCTCAATTGATATGAGCACAGAAAAAGCGACATTCGGAGCAGGGTGTTTTTGGGGCGTGGAGGCTGCGTTTGCAGCGATCCCTGGCGTGACGGCCACGGCCGTCGGCTATGAAGGGGGATCGCTCGACCGGCCTACCTACAAGGATGTGTGTACCGACAAGACAGGCCACGCCGAGGTGGTCGAGCTCGACTTCGACCCCCAAAAAGTCACCTACGAAAAGCTGCTCGACGCGTTCTTCGAGCTGCACGACCCAACGACGCTCAACCGGCAGGGGCCGGACTGGGGCGCGCAGTATCGCTCCGCCATCTTCTTCCACTCGCCGGAGCAGGAGGCACAGGCGCGCGCCAAGATTGAGCAGCTGAACGCCGATGGCCGCTACAAGCCGCGCAAGATTGTGACCAAGGTTGAGCCGGCGCAGACCTTCTGGCGCGCCGAAGACTACCACCAGCGCTACCTGGAAAAGCGCGGCCAGGCGAGCTGCCACATCTGAAAGACAGGTGTCAGGTTTCAGGGATCAGGTGTCGGTTCTCAGTTGCCAGATGCCAGATTTCAGCTGTCAGTCCTGAGCGTAAGTGCCGCTGCTCTCGGCTTGCGGGTCTGGATTCTCCACGGCTTCGGGCGCTTCCAGCGATTCGGCTTCAGTCTCCCCATCGGACTGTGCTTCCGGCGGGGCTGCTTCGCCCTCAACAGGCTCAGTTTCTGCTTCCACCTGCGCATCCGATGCGGCGCCGGGCTCGTCGATCCACAGACTGGTGATCCACCACGCCGTTACACACAGAAACAGCACATTATTGCCGTGGATCAGCTTGTCACGGAGACCCATTACGTGTTCATAATCTGACTGCGTTTGCACGTGGGTGTGCATCCCGATGGCCTGCAAGGCCACACGCAGCGTCAGTTGCGCAAGTGCAGCCGTCGAGAGACCGATCGCGATCCGCTGCGCGTGGCTGTGCCATCCGGCCCCGAAGCGCCGTCCCAGCAAAGTGATCAGGAGCCCCAGTTCGATCGTCAGCACGCTGGAAAACAAAATGCCTTTGTCCACGGTCAGATCCATGAGCCGGATCGCCACCAGTTCCGAAGTAGCCGTGAGCGTTTTCCACGCAGGCCAGTGCCCCCACATCACCAGCACGGCGACGCCCACGGCGAGCATTGCAAGCGCGCCAATGATCCAGCCGAGCCGGCCCACGCCATGAAAGACCCGGCGCGCCAACTCCACCAGGACAAGCAGGCTGATCACCATATCCAAGTCGGACAGCCCGAGAAAGATCTCCGTCCCCGTCATGCGTGGAAGCCTGCTGAACAGGAGCTGTGACGTCAACAACAGCAGTCCCATGGTCGCAATGCTTGCGGTAAACCACGGAAACCGCTTAGCCCTGTCGCGCCCCAGCAGCACCACAAGCAAGACCAGCAGCGCCGCAAACGTGAGCGTCCACAGAATCTGAGACGCCGAATAATCGAAATTGAAGTGCATTTGAACCTTGTCCGGGCGCAGCGTGATCCGGCCGCAAGCCCCCATTCATTCTAATCGGGCAGCGAGCCCCAACAACGAAACTGGAGCAGCCTGCCATAATTCCATCATGCTGGTTCTCGCTTCCGCCTCGCCGCGCCGCAGTGAACTTCTGACGCAGGCGGGCTACCGGTTCCGCGTGCATCCCGCGCACATCCCCGAAGATGCTTTGCCGGGCGAGGACCCGATCGCCTACGTCACGCGGCTGGCGCGAGAAAAGGCAGAGGCCGTCTATCGCGAGCTGACCACAGCCAGTCCAAAACCAGAAAAAATCGCCGTGCTGGGCGCCGACACAACCGTCGTTCTGGATCAAACGATCCTGGGCAAGCCGGTAGATGCAGCCGACGCGGCGCGCATGTTGCGCCTGCTGGCAGGCCGCACGCATCGCGTCATCACCGGCGTGGCTCTAGTCGCTGCCGAGGGCGTTGAGGTCGCTGCCGAGGCCACCGCCGTTCGCTTTCTCACGCTCTCCGATGCGGAGATCGCCGATTATGTGGCCGGCGGCGAGCCCATGGACAAAGCCGGCGCCTACGCCATCCAGGGCCGCGCCGCCCGCTGGATTCCCCGCATCGAGGGCTGCTATTTCAACGTGATGGGCCTGCCGCTGGCGCTGGTTTCGTCGCTGCTGGAGTCGTGCAACTGCCTGGAGTGAGCGGGCTGAGCTTGCGAAGTTCCGAGAACGATGACACAAAGAGTGTCAATCGGACTTGCACCGCGCATCTTTAGCGCTAGAATGGGTGCACTTAAAAAACAGGGCCACTCTCATGCGAATTTCTCTCTTCCTGTGCGGAGCAGTCGGGTTTTTCGCTGCTATGTCCCCGGCGCTTGTTTGCGCGCAGTTCCAGCCGCCGAATCCCGAGGAGCTCAAGATGACCTCCGATCCCAAAGCGCCGGGAGCGGCGGCGGTGTATCTCAACTTCGAGGAAACCGACAACGACAAAGAGCACAACCAGAACTACTACGCCCGCATCAAGGTGCTTACCGAGAAGGGCAAGGAGGCGGCCACGATTCAGATTCCCTACTGGGGAGGAGAGTTCTCGATCGGCAGCGTCAGCGGCAGGACCATCCACTCCGATGGCACCATCGTTCCTCTCACCGTCAAGCCCGAGGATCTCCTCGTCCAGAAGTCGAACGAAGTTGAGGTCGGCCGTCAGACCTATGCCGAGCAAGTGCGCAGAGAACGAACCGTCTTCACGCTTCCCAGCGTGGAGGTCGGCAGCATTCTGGAGTATTCGTTCCAACTCCGCTTCAACGAGCAATTCTATTGGCACCTCGATCCGTATTGGGAAGTGCAACGGAAATACTTCGTTCACAGAGCGCATTTCATGTTTACGCCTTTTGACGCGGCCGATCTGGTCTGGTGGCCGCATCTGCCCGAGGGCGCGAGCGTCAAGACCGATGTTGGAGGCCGTTACTATCTCGATGTCACTGACGTCCCGCCGACGCCAGACGAAGAATGGATGCCGCCGATCGATAGCTTCCTTTACAAAGTGCGTTTCTACTACAGAAGCCGGTACGATCCCCTCGATGTCGACGACTATTGGAAAGCCATGGCGAAGGAGTGGTCCAAAGACGTAGACCACTTTGCCGAGCCGACCAAGACCATCCGCGACGCGGTTGCCGGCCTGGTTGCGCCTTCCGACAGCGATCTTGTGAAGGCGCAAAAGCTCTACGCCGCCGTCGAGGCCCTCGACAACGCTGACTATTCGCGTCAAGTCGGCACATCGGAGCTGAAGCAGTTGAAGCAGAAAGAGGCCGGTCGCGCTGAGGACACATGGACCCAGAAACGAGGCGACAGCAATGACCTCGCCCTTCTCTACTTATCCATGTTGCGCGCTGCCGGTCTTACCGCATATGCCACTACCATCGTGGATCGGGATCGGGCGTCTTCGACGCCAGCTACATGAGTCTCGACCAGCTCAATCACACGCTGGTGATCCTGAATACAGGTGGCAAGGAGATTCTCCTCGATCCCGGCGAAAAGATGTGCCCATTCGGGGTCGTAAATTGGAGACACTCTCACGCCGAGGGCCTGCGGCAGAGCGCGGACGGGCCGGGCAGGGCGATTACTCCAACCCAGGTTTTCGGCTCGAATACCATCAAGCGCTCCGGCGAGCTGACTGTCGATCCGCACGGCGGCATCACCGGGACCCTGCAAATTGTGATGACCGGCCAGGAGGCGCTCCGTTGGCGCCAAACCGCCCTCGAAGTCGATGCGGCGGAGCTCAAGAAGGCATTCGACCGCGACCTTGAGAAGATTGCGCCCGAAGGCGTCGAGGCTCACGTTGACCACTTCCTGGGACTGGATGACCCCAACAGCTTGCTGATGGCCGTCGTCAAGGTCACCGGTACGCTGGGTACGGCAACGAGTAAACGGCTCATTTTGCCCGGTTTCTTCTTTGAGACCCGGGAGAGTGAGCCCTTTGTCAACGAAGAGACGCGCCAGCAGCCGATCGATATGCATTATGCCGAACAGGTGACCGAGCAGTTGATCTACGATCTGCCCGCGGGCGCTTCGGTGGAGGGCGCGCCCGAAGACACGAAAGTTTCCTGGGAGGGCCGCGCCGTCTACATCGTCAAATCCAAATCGGACCCTGGGCAGATTACGGTCGCCCGCGTGCTCGCCCGTGCCTTCGATTTGGCAAGGCCCTTGGATTATCAGGACTTACGCGGGTTCTACCAGAAGGTTTCTGCCGCCGACCAGGGCCAGCTTGTCTTTACCGTTCCGGCGAATCAGAAAGGGTTCTGAACCTCCTGCACAGTACCACCGCGTCCTCACTTGCGATGAATTCCCGGAATTGTTCCGCTTCGAAGATTGTTCCGGGGTAGAATGGTCGCACTTTAACACCAGGGCCGAATTCCATGTCGAGATCGATTTTGCTGCGCGGCGCAGTTTTGATCTTCGCCGCCGTGTCGCCGGTTATCGTCTGCGCGCAGTTTCAGCAGCCCACCGACGAAGAGCTCAAGATGACTGCCGATCCCAAGGCGCCGGGAGCGGATGCAGTGTACCTGGACATCGAGAAGGTCACCAACGATCCGATCCACTTTGAGAGTGTTTATGTCCGTCTCAAGGTGCTCACCGAGAAGGGCAAAGAGTTGGCCACCGTGGAAGTGCCCTACGCGAAAGGCAATAGAAAGGTCACCGGCATTAAGGGCCGCACCATCCACCCGGATGGAACTGTGATCCCGCTCAGTGTGAAGCCGGAGGATCTGTTGAGCGAAAAAACCGGCAAGAATCAATTTGGACGCGTGGTCTTCACGCTCCCCAGCGTGGAAGTGGGAAGCATCCTGGAATACAGCTATCAATATCAATGGGACGATAACGACTTCATTCCGCCAAGGTGGGAGATCCAGGGGCCTTATTTTATCCACAAGGCGCATTTCCAATTCACACCCTTCAAGGCATTTATGCCGACAGGTTCACCTGGCACCGACACCGGCATGTACTTGGTCGACAGTCGGGGGCGCACAATGAGCAGCCTGATCTGGTGGCGGCTTCTGCCGAAAGACGTGGAGATTCGGACCAGCGTCAATGGCAGCTACAGTGTGGACCTGACCGATGTTCCTCCCGCTCCCGACGAGGAGCACATGCCGCCCATCCAGAGCCTGCTTTACAAGGTGGACTTCTACTACAGCTACGCTCATGACCCAGGGGCGTTCTGGGCGAGCGAGGCCAAGCTATGGTCGAAAGATGTGGACAAGTTTGCCGAGCCGTCGAAAACGATTCAAGACGCAGTGAGGAGCCTGATCGCGCCCACGGACAGCGACCTCGACAAGGCAAAGAAGCTTTACGACGCAGTCCAAGCCCTGGACAATACCGACTATTCACGCACAAAGAGCGCGTCGGAGATGAAGGAGTTGAAGGTCAAAGAAGCCAGGCACGCCCAGGACACCTGGACGCAGAAGAGCGGATCGAGCGAGGACATCGCCATGCTCTACCTGGCCATGTTGCGCGCCGCGGGACTGAAAGCGTATGCAATCAAGGTCGTCGATCGCAACCGGGCCAACTTCGACCCGTCCTATATGAGCCTGGATCAGCTTGACACCACGTTGGTGGCGTTGAGCACCGACGGCAAGCTGATCGTCCTCGACCCCGGGGAGAAGATGTGCCCGTTCCAAACAGTGAATTGGCGGCATTCTGGCGCCGCCGGCATCGGCGAGAGCGCGGAGGGCGGCTCCCTCGCCGTCACCCCGATGCAGCAATACAAGGATAACGTCACGCAACGTCTCGGGGATGTGTACCTCGACGCGCAAGGCGGGATTACGGGGCACATCAACATCATCATGACCGGCCAGCGTGCGCTCCACTGGCGGCAGAGGGCCCTTGAGGAAGATGACACCGAATTAAAGAAAGAGTTCGATCGCGAAGAATTGGAACGGACCGTGCCCGAGGGCGTTGAAGCGCATGTCGACCACTTCCTGGAAATGAACGATCCGTACTCAAACCTGATGGCAGTGGTCAACCTCAAGGGATCGCTCGGCATGGCGACAGCCAAGCGCCTTATTTTGCCCGGCTTGTTCTTTGAGACCCGTAGTAAGGTGCCTTTCGTCAGCGAGGAAAAGCGCCTGGTGCCGGTCGATATGCAATACGGCGAACGCGTGACCGATGAGATCGCATATCACCTCCCTGACGGAGTCACCGTGGAGGGCGCGCCACCGGACGCAAACATCCCCTGGCCTGGCCACGCAGTCTTTATCGTGAAGAGCAAGACTTTGCCCAGCCAGATCACGATCGCCAACTCCCTGGCGAGAGCATTTACTGAAGCCAAGCCGGAAGAGTACCAGGATCTGCGCGGGTTCTACCAGAAGGTGGCGGCGGCCGATCAGGAGCCACTGGTTTTGACCACGTCTGGCACGCAGGCAGGCCCCGTAGGAGTGTCCCACTAATGCAAATGCGCATCTCGCTATCCCGCGTTCTTGCTGTCGCAGGCTCCTGCATCGTAGTGCTTCCCGGCTGGCATTTTGCCGCGGCCAAAGAAAAATCGCAGCCCGCCCCGGACTGGGCTGTTGACGCAGCCAAAACGCCGACTCCGGCAAACGTGGGTGATGCCTCCGCTGTCATCTTGTTCCACGAGTACCTAATAACCGTGGACGCGCAGAATCACGCCGTCGAGCGTGAGCGGTCTGCCGTGCGTATCCTCAAGCCACAGGGACGTGAGCGCGGTTACTGTGGCGCAGAGTACGACGCAGACGAAAAGCTCGACTACTTTCACTCCTGGACCATTGCCGCCGACGGCCGGCAGCTTCAGGCCATGGACACCGACTATACAGACGTCGGAGCCTATGGGGATGCGGACATGCAGGCCACCGATCGTTTCCGCATCCTGAAGCCTCCCGGCGGCGACCCCGGCGCCGTGGTCGTCTGCGAATTCGAGACTCATCTGCGGCCCTACATGAGTTCGGAGGATTGGCAGATCCAGGACTCTATTCCCGTCGTGAACGAAGCTCTGGAGTTGGCACTGCCCGCTGGCGGCCATTTTGCGGAATCCTGGAGCCACTTCGACCCCATTAAGCCCATTGAAACGCAAGATAACCACCTGCGTTGGGAGATCGCAAACGTTCCGGCTCTCGATCTGGAGAATCTGCACGCCATTCCACCACCCGAAGCTCTGGCTGCACGCATGACCGTGATGTGGGGGGACGCAGCGGTAAAGGGCGCCGACAATCAATGGCGGGCGATTGGCCTATGGACAAATCAGTTGGAAGAGCATCGGCCCGATCCGACTCCGGAGATAACGGCCGAAGCGCAGCAACTCGTGGCTGGCGCGCCTGATCTCTACACCAAGCTGAGCCGTATCACAAGCTACATCCAGAACAACATCCGCTACTTCGTCATCATAAAGGGCATCGGAGGTTGGCAGGCACATTACGCAGCCGACATCTATCGCAATCGCTACGGCGACTGCAAGGACAAAACGACTTTAGTGATTTCGATGTTACAGGCCATTGGCATCCGCGCCTACTACCTGCATGTTGACAGCGAACGCGGTGTCATCGATCCCGTGGCGCCGTCGCTGGTCGGCAACCATATGATCACTGCCATCGAACTGCCGGATGGCGAAAACGATCCTCGCCTGCAAGCGCGCGTGAAAGCCGCGAACGGAAAGACCCTCCTTATCTTCGATCCAACCGATGAGGAAACGCCGCTTGGTTTGATTCGTGGAGAGTTGCAAGGCGCCTACGGCAACCTCGCAAATGGACCCGACAGCCAGGTGCTAAAGATGCCGGTGCTTCCGCCTGCCTCGGCTTCGCTGGACCGCAAGGGTTCCTTTACCCTGGCTGCGGACGGCACGCTCTCTGGCGACATCACCGACGTATTCTCCGGCGTGGACGCAGCGCGCGAGCGCGTTCTGCTCAAAGAAGCGGACGCCAAAGAGGTTCATGACAGGCTGGAGCAGGGACTGAGTTCCGACCTGCCCAGCGTCGACTTCAAGGGGTATGAATTCCACAAGACGGACGCACTCGATCAGCCGGTTACGCTCGACCTGCACGTAAGCGACTCCAGCTATGCGCATGCGGCCGGCCCACTGCTGTTGCTGCGTGCCCGGATTGTGGGCGATGACGCGCAACCCGTGCCGGATGTGATGGAAAATAAGACGCGCTCCTACCCCATCGAAATTGGTCGTCCGGGAAATTATCCGGGCCACTGGCGCGACAGCTTCGATATCACGCTGCCGCCCGGCTACGTCGTCGACGAAACGCCAGATCCGGTGGACGTAGACACGGACTTCGCCAGCTATCATTCGGCCACAACGGCCAAGGGCAACGTGCTTCATTATGAGCGCGACTATGTGGTGCGGCAGGTTGAGATTCCTCCGGAGAAAGCGGCCGAATTCCGCAAACTCGAAAGCGCGATCCTGTTTGACGAAAAGGGCGCGGCGGTGCTCAAGAAGCAGTAGAGTGGCCCAAAAAGTATTTGCGCGGAGCGCCGCACGGCTCGGTCACATGGGCCACAATGGCTCCTGTGTAGAGGGCGAATCCGCGAACTCCACGGCATGAATTCGCCTGGTTTTTCCTCTGCCAAGTTAGGTTCATCGCGCTATTTTGCTTGCCCATTGGCGAAACAGGTGCCCTATACTGCGTCTAGAGCGAGGGTTTTCCCCATTCGATGCGGTACTCCTCGCCTGAATATATGGCAACACAACTTAATCGGAAGCGCGCCTACGAGCCACCGACAATCCCGGATCGCCTCTACTTTAAAATTGGAGATGTCGCCGAACTTTGCGGCGTAGAAACATACGTGCTGCGGTTTTGGGAGTCGCAGTTTCCCCAGCTGAAGCCGAACAAAAGCGGGACCGGACAGCGGCTCTACCGCCGGCGCGATGTTGAAATGGCGATGGAGATCAAGCGCCTGGTCCACGCCGAGGGCTACACTCTGTCGGGCGCACGCGCAGTTCTTGGTCACGAGAATCGCCGCCCTGACCGGAGCAAGAAGCCTGATGCGCAGGCCCCATTGCCGCTGGCTGCCGGCGGAAGTAAGCAGCTCGATGCGGTAGCAGCAGCCATCGGCCACGCCCGCGCCGAGTTGCGCGAGATTGCGAATCTGCTTGGCTCCGCGGTGCAACAGCAGTCTCGCCGCCGCAGCCGCCTGGCGCCGATTCGCGCCGCATCCGGGTCGCTCTTTCCGTCGTAGCGAGCCGCCTCGGCCGCATGCGTGTCGCACTTCTCCTTCGCGCCATGCGAACGCGGCATTTGGACTATACTTTACCCATGCGCAACGAGTTCACTGCGGTCATTGAACGGGACGGCGAATGGTTTATTGCCTGGTCGCCCGAAGTCCCCGGCGCGAATGGACAAGGCCGCACCATGGAGGAGTGTCGCGCCAGCCTCGGCGAAGCCATTCGGCTGATCCTGGCCGACCGGCGTGAAGACGGCCTGCGCGGAATTCCTCCCGAGGCCATCCAGGAAACAGTCACAGTGCAATGAAGCGCGAATCGTTGCTTCGCCATTTGCGCTTGCATGGCTGTTATCTGAAACGCGAGGGTTCCGCACACTCGCTCTGGTGCAATCCCAACACTGGCAAGGTTGAGGCAGTGCCACGGCACACCGAGGTATCCGACATTCTCGCGCGAAAAATCTGTCGAGGACTTTCGGTGCCCGAGATCGGCCGATAGGCGCGCGCCGCCTGGCGGCAAACCGGCAGGAGGCGCGAGACTTTTTCCAGAAAGAGCTACTCGGCCGCTGCGTCTTCCGCGACCGGCTCGGCAGCAGCTTCGACCGGAGCGGTTTCGGTAGCGTTCGCTGCTGCGTTAGCCGCGGCTACTTTGTCTTCTTCAGTCACTTCTGCCTGGACCTTCACCGTGACCCGCGCAGTGACTTCGCGGTGCAGCCTGATGGCCACCTTGAATTCGCCGACGCTCTTGAGCGGATCGCCCAACTGAATCTTGCGGCGATCGACCTCATGGCCCTGCGCTGCGAGCTCCGCGGCGATGTCGGCCGAGGTGACCGAGCCGAAGAGATGCCCCGCCTCTCCTGTTTTGCGAGTAAAGCTGAGCACGAGCGGCTCGAGTTGGGTGACCAATTCTTCGGCCTGCGCCTTCTCTGAAGCGGAGCGGCGCGCGGAAGCGGCCTTCATTTGTTCAATCACGGCCTTGTTGGCCGCGGTGGCCTGCATGGCCAGCTTGCGCGGCAGCAGATAGTTGCGTGCGTAGCCGTCGGCCACTTTCACCACTTCTCCGCGAAAGCCCAGGTCGGCTACATCTTCCTTCAGAATCACTTCCATGGGAAACTCTCCATTCCTTGTAAGGTCCGGCTCTTCTCGCGAATCACGTCACGAGCTTCTTTCGCCCCTACGGGGCTGGCGGATCCTTCGTGCTCCCTATGGGAGCAGGTAGCGGCTGCGCGTGCCAGAGTCTATTTCGTCCGCCCAGGTGAAACGACCGGTGACGATCGATGAATGCAGCCGAGCAGTCAACCCGTGTTCTAGTGTCTGGTGGCGAACGGCAGCAGCGCGATGTTCCGCGCCTGCTTAATGGCTTTCGTCAGGCGGCGCTGGTGCGTGGTGCAAACGCCGTTCAGCCGCCGCGGCACAATCTTGCCGCGCTCGGCCACAAACTGCTGCAGGAGCCGCACGTCGCGGTAAGGAATCGCGTCGATCTTCTCCGTGCAGAACTTGCACACCTTCTTGCGGCGGAAGAACTTGCCGCGTCCACCGGGTCCGCCAGCGCCTCGGCTCGGGCCGCGCGGGCCGGAGCCCGGTCCGGATGAGCCGCTTGGCCCGGATGAACTTTGTGGAGCTGCATCGGGCGTTCTTGCTTGGGTTTCGTCAGCCATCTCGTTTCCTCATTCCATTTCTTTGATCCGGCATCGCCGGAGGATTTTCGAAGGGGTCAGGTTTCAGGTGGCCAGAAAAACGAAGTTCGCGATCCGCGAATTCAGGCTTTCTTGTTCCCTGTTCCCTCGGTCCCTCGGTCCCTGTTTTTACGCGTTCGCCTGCACCGGCTCGGCCGGCTCCGCAGGCGCGGCTTCAGCCGCTGCGGGGGCCGCAGGCGTCGCAGTAGCCGCGGGCGCCGCTTCGGCTGGCTTGCGGCGCACGCCGCGAGCAGCCTTCACCTTCGCCAGGCGCTTCTCTTCCTCATCAATGCGCACGGTGATGAACTTGATCACCGGCTCGGTAACGCGCAACCGGCGCTCAAGCTCAAGAACCACGGGGCCACCGGCCTCAATGGTCAGCAGCACGTAGTTGCCGTCGTTGAACTTGCGCACCATGTAGGCCAGCTTGCGGCGGCCCAGCTTCTCTACCGACTTCACCACGCCGCCTCCGGCCGTAACCGTGGTGGTGAAGCTCGTAATCAGCTTCTCGGCTTCGTCGTCGTCCACATCGGGACGGATAATAAACATCACTTCATACACACGCGACATCTGTATTCCTTTTC
>CAZANC010000041.1:0-18563 GCA_964486495.1 uncultured Occallatibacter sp. | reverse complement strand
CTCCGGCGCGAGTGAAGGAAGATCTGGATCGCATGCGGCGCGATCTGGCGGCGACACTCTCCACGCAGATTGCCGCGCACGCTGTTTCTCTCGAGATGGGCCGGGATGGACTGGTGATCAGCCTGCGCGAGGCGGGTTTCTTTGAATCCGGCTCCGCTGTGCCCAAGCCGGAAGCGCTGCCTACGCTGCGCCAGATTGCGGCCACGCTCGGCTCCACGCCCTACGATCTGCGGATCGAGGGCCACACGGACAATGTACCCATTCACAATGCGGAGTTCGATTCGAACTGGGAGCTTTCCGCGGCGCGAGCTACGCACATCGCGCGGCTGTTTTTGGATATGAAGGCCATTCCTGCCGATCGCCTCTCCGCCGCCGGGTATGCAGAGTTCCATCCTGTGGCGAGCAACGACACCCCCGAAGGCCGCGCGCAAAACCGGCGGGTGGATCTGGTGGTGATGCCGCGAACCAAGATCAATTTCGCGGCGGCGAGCAGTGATCCTTCGGGCCCGTGGCGCAAGGTGACCGACGGGGAGTAGCGGAGCTAGCGGCGTTGGCGGAGTTAGAGACGACAAAGACTCCGGCTCCGCTAACTCGCGCAAAGCGCGGCTAACCCCGCTCACTCCGCTGCGCTTCACTCGACGCCAAGGACCTTCACGATGACGCGTTTGCGGCGCTGGCCGTCGAACTCAGCATAAAATACGCGCTGCCACGTGCCCAGGTCGAGCTTGCCGTTCGTGACGGGCAATGTTGTTTCGTGGTGGAGCAACAATGATTTGAGGTGCGCGTCGCCGTTGTCCTCTCCAGTGCGGTGGTGCTTGTAGTCGGGGCGCGCGGGGGCAAGCTCTTCAAGCCATTTGCCAATATCTTCGATAAGGCCGCTCTCGAGGTCGTTGACGTAGACGGCCGCGGTGATGTGCATGGGCGAGACAAAGCACAGGCCGTCCTTGACGCCGCTGCGAGCGACGATCTTCTCCACGTCGTCGGTGATGTGCACCATCTCGCGCGGGCGGCGCGTTTCAAAGACCAGATATTCGGTGTGACTTTTCATGGAATGCTCCCAGGAGGCGCCGGACTTGGCGAAAATGCTGCGACGCTCTCGCCCTTATCCTAAAGGAGCCGTGAACCAACGCCGCCGACCCGATGCCGCCAAGCGCCTGCGCCGCATGCATGTGGAGTTGCTGCGCGCTTATGGACCGCAACACTGGTGGCCGGCAAAGACTCCGTTCGAGGTGATCCTCGGTGCGTACTTGACGCAAAACACAGCGTGGAAGGCGGTGGAGCGGTCACTCGAGAATCTGCGCGCGGCAAGAGCGCTCACGCCCGAGGGGTTGCGCCGGATTCCGCTGGCCAAATTGCGACGCCTGATCCGGCCGTCGGGATTCATCACGCGCAAGGCGCCTGCGCTGAAGGCGTTTGTGGCCACGCTCGGCAAGGAGTTTGGCGGTTCGCTGGAGGCGATGGCCGCAATGCCGACCGCCGCGCTTCGCCAACGACTGCTCGAATTGCCCGGCGTAGGCGATGAGACAGCGGACGCGATCCTGCTTTACGCGCTCGGGCACGCGGTTCCGGTGGCCGACGAGTATCTACGGCGGATTGCGGAGCGGCACGGACTTCTGGCGCCGCCGGAAGGCCGCGAACGAATTTCGTACGATGCGATCGCGGAGCTCACGCGGAGGGCCTTTGCGGGCGATCCGGTGGAGAGCCGCGCGAAACTCTTCAACGAGTTCCATGCGCTGACGGTGGCCGTGGGCAAGGCGCACTGCGGGCGGACGGCGCGGTGCGAGAGCTGTCCGCTGGCTGCGGATCTGAGAAACAGCTTCTAGCTGCTGGCTTCCAGCCGCTAGCTCGTCGCGCTGGGGCGAGGTTCATCAACTTTTCGCAAAAGAGCTGGAAAATCCAAACCCAAAACGCCGCAGGCCTGTAGCCAGGCGCGAGAAGCTGGCGGCTGAAGGCTGGGAGCTGAACGCGGTAATCTGGTTGCATCATGAGCCCAACTCCGCAGCAGCCCCAACTGAACCTCGCCCAGACCGCGGACTACCGCGAGTCCTACGCCAACAGCGTGCAAGTGCGCGTGAGCGTGTGGGACTTTCAACTGGTCTTCGGCCTTGCCTCCAGCGAGAGCCCGGACCAGGTGACCATCCGCAACCACCAGGCGATCTTTTTGAGCCCGCAGCAGGCCAAGGCCTTGTTTAACGTGCTGGGCCAGAACATTGCGCAATACGAACAGGCATTCGGCACGCTCAACCTGGAGCCGCAGACGCAGAACTTCCCGCGCGGGCCGGTGAATTAAGCGGCGCGATCACACCGCAGGAGCGAGCCCTTGCGCCTGAAAGGCATTCTGAACCCACGGCGGGACGCACCGCTGCCCATCTGGATGATTTTTCCGGTCATCTTCATGGCGCTGTACTCCAGCCACATTACGCTGCTGCGTGTTCCCTATTACTGGGACGAGGCGGGGTACTACATTCCCGCGGCATGGGATTTCTTCCGTACCGGCTCGCTGATCCCGACGACGACGTTGAGCAACGCTCATCCTCCGCTGCCGAGCATCTACCTTGCGCTCTGGTGGAAGACGTGCGGATATTTCCCCGAGGTGACGCGCGAAGCTGTGCTCATGGTGGCCTCGCTAGGGCTGCTCGCCGTGTGGCGGCTGGCGATGCGGCTGGTGGGCGTGGGTTCGGTCGCGTTCTGGACGACGCTGCTGACGGGAATTTATCCGATCTGGTTCGCGCAGAGTTCGCTGGCCCAGGCTGACATTTTTGCCGCCGCGTGCTCGTTGTGGGGACTGGTGTACGCGCTACCCAGCCGCGGCCGCGTGCTTTGGGCTGCAGCGCTGTGGTTCTCCGGCGCGGCGCTTTCGAAGGAGACTGCCATCATCATTCCGCTGACACTGGCGGCGGTGAACGTTGCGGAGGGTTTCAGGCCTGGCGGCACGGCGCGCGGCAAACTGTGGCGCGAAGCGGCGTGGCTCTCGAGCTGCGTTCTGCCTTTGGCCGGCTGGTATGCCTATCACTACGCGAAGACAGGATTTCTGCTTGGCAATCCGGAATACTTGCGCTACAACGCCGAGGCCACGCTTACGCCCGTGCGCATGCTGGCAGCTTTCGGGCATCGCATTCTGCACCTGACTGCGCACATGAATTTGTTTGTGCCGGTGGGGATGGCTTTTGCCGCTCTGCTGCTGAGCCCTCGGCCTGACGCCAACGGCCAAGACCGCGCGACATTTGCGCTAGCGGTGCAGATGCGGATCTTTTTTCTGCTTCTGGCCAACGCGGTGCTCTTCAGTGTGCTGGGCGGCGCGCTGTTGACGCGCTACCTGCTGCCGATGTATCCGCTGGTGCTGCTGGCGGCCGTGACGACCTTCTATCGGCGCGTACCCTATTGGCAAGGCCTGGCGCTGATTTCCGCCGCCGCGTTTTTCGTGGGGTTGTTTATCAATCCGCCGTATGGATTTGCTCCGGAAGACAACCTGGCCTACGCGCGCGTGGTGCGGATGCATGAATCGGCCATTACGGAGCTGGCGAAGCAGTACCCCGGCGCCACGGTGCTGAGCGCATGGCCGGCGACCGATGAGTTGACGCACCCCGAGCTGGGCTACGTGAAGCACCCGTGGGATGTGGTCGCGATCGACGATTTTTCAGCCGGACAGATTGCCCGCGCCGCCCAGGAGCCACAAGCGTATTCGGCCGCGCTGGTCTTCTCAACCAAATACGATCCGGACTCGCCGTTGGAGAGGCTGAGCGGCGAGGCGCTCGACGAACGCTACTTCGGCCTGCACCACGATCTGACACCAGAGGTGATCGCCCGGGATTTGGGCGGAGACCTGGTGTGGAAGCGCGACGACGACGGAATGTGGATCGCGCTGATCCACTTCAACCACCCGGTTGAAGCGCGGCTGGAGCCGGGAACAAACGGCCGGCGAGGCGAGTAAACGCGGAGCATTCGATCGACAAACGTGTGCAGAGATTTTTCTCGCGCAATGCGGGAACAGTTTATCGGGTCGTGGTGTCTATCCAAGCACAGTGGTACCGAATGGGATGAACGGAAGCCCGTGAATCCCGCTCCCCGCGCCTCGGCGCGTTGAGCGGGCTGCCCCGCTACGATCTGCGGCAAGCTTCCACCTCCCGGCCGGCGCGGCTGAATTCGAGTGCGGGAGGCGGCCATGTTCGAAGACTCCACGTTTGAAACCATGGGCAGAATTCACACCCGGAGCCGGGGATGGATGATGGCGACGTTTGCCTTCAACAGCTCCATTCTGCTCGCGCTGGCAATCATCCCGATCATGCACCCGGAGATGCTGCCGCAGATCACCAACGCAATCCGGATGGTAGCGCCGACGCCGGTCGAGGAGCAGAGGCCGGTGGTGAGGACGCAGCAGATGCCGGCCACGCCATCGGAGATGCCGAGCGGTCCGATACAGGCGCCGCGGCAAATCCCGGACAAGCCCTGGATTCCAACCACGCAGGAGCCACCCGCTCCCGGAACCTATGTTGGTCTTGACGGTAGGCCAAACGGAATGGCCGGCCCGGACAATCCATTCAACGGACGCGGAACGCATCCCGATGTGCGGCCGGCGGTGCCTGCTGCGACGCAGCACGTTTCCTCCGGCGTGATGCAGGGAATGCTGATCTTCAAGGTGATTCCGACGTATCCGATGGTTGCGCAGGCGTCGCGCACCTCGGGGACGGTGGTACTGCAAGCGACCATCTCGCGCACGGGGACCATTGAGAATTTGCGCGTGGTGAGCGGGCCCGCAATGTTGCAAAAGGCGGCGCTCGATGCGGTGAAGCAGTGGCGCTACAAGCCGTATATGCTGAACGGCCAGCCGGTGGAGGTGGAGACGGCGGTGAACGTTCAGTTCACGTTGGATTGAGGTGAGGGTGGCTGGCGCAGGCCGGGCACCGTCGGCGACAATGGCTTCTGCCATGACAATGACCACGCGCCGCGATTTCCTGATTCTTGCCCCGACTGTAACTCTTGGAGCTTTTGCCATGCCCGCCGCAATGCGAGCTGCCGGACCTGTTTCCGCACGGCGAAGGCGTGTCTTCGTTGGGTCGCATGCCGCTGACGGGATTCTGGCGTTCGACTGGGACGAGGCGAGCGGATCGTTGACGCAAGTGGGCGTGGCGGCTAAAGTTCCGAATGTAGCTTGGCTGGCGCTTTCAGGCGGGTTCGTTTATTCGGCGTCGGAGCTGGATACGTTTGAAGGCAAGCCGACTGGAGAAGTGTCGAGCTTTCGCGTGGTCGGCGGAGAGCTCCAACCGCTTTCGGCGCGCAACTCAGCCGGCACGGGCACCTGCCACGTGGCTGTGGATGCGACCGGCCGCATGTTGCTCGCCGCGGACTACACGGGCGCGAGTGCGGCCAGCTTTCGCATTGAAGACGGCAAGCTGAGCGAGGCCGTGTGGACCGAGCACTACACAGAGCACGGCCCGAACACTGACCGGCAGCCGACCGCCCACGCACACTTCGCGTCGTTCTCGCCGGATAATCGATTCGCCTACATCAATGACCTGGGCGGAGATTCGATTCATATTTACAAGGCCGATGCGGCAACGGCGCGGATGGCGGCGGCGGGAACCTATCACGGAGCACCCGGCTCCGGTGCGCGCACGCTGCATTTCCATCCCAATGGCCGCACCGCCTATTGCATGAACGAGCTGGTGTCGACAGTGGATGTGCTGGATTGGCACCAGGCCGACGGGTTCCTGAAGCTGGTCGATCGAATTGATTTGCTGCCCGCTGATTATCATGGCCCGACGCGCGGCTGCGACACGGTCATCAGCCGCGACGGGCGGTTCGTTTACTTCGCGAACCGCGACGATAATTTTCTGTATGCCTTCCACGCGGACCCAGAGACTGGCCGCCTCACGGCGATGAAGCGTTCAAATTGCGGAGGAAAGACGCCGCGCAACTTCACGCTCGATCCCACGGAGCAATGGATGCTGGTGGCCAACCAGGATTCGAACCTAATCAGCGTATTCGCGCGCGATCCCGCCACGGGCGAGTTGGCCGATGAGGTGAAGAGCAGCGTTGCGGTGGAAGCGCCGATGCGGATTCTGTTCGTTTAACTTACGCGGCCTGCGTTTCGCCCTTCAACAGTTCGGCCTGGTAGTGGGCGATGAGCGCATCAACGATGAGCTGCAGGCGGCCCTGCATTACCAGGTCGAGCTGGTGCAGCGTGAGGCCGATGCGGTGGTCGGTGACGCGGTTCTGCGGGAAGTTGTAGGTGCGAATTTTCTCGCTGCGATCGCCGGAGCCGACCTGCTGTTTGCGGGCCTGTGCCAGCTCGGCGTTCTGCTTTTCCATTTCCATCTCGTACAAACGCGAGCGGAGCACGCGCATGCCTTTCTCGCGGTTCTTGATCTGCGATTTCTCGTCCTGGCAACTGACCACGGTGTTGGTGGGCAGGTGGGTGATGCGCACGGCCGAATAAGTTGTGTTGACCGATTGGCCGCCAGGACCCGAGGAGCAGAAAGTATCGATGCGGATGTCCTTAGCCTCGATCTTGATGTCGACTTCTTCGGCTTCGGGCAGCACGGCAACGGTGACGGCGGAAGTGTGGACGCGACCCTGCTGCTCGGTTTCTGGCACGCGCTGCACGCGGTGGACACCCGACTCCCACTTGAGCTGCGAGTAGACGCGCTCGCCCTCGATGATGGCGATGACTTCTTTGTAGCCGCCGATGCCGGATTCCGAGATCGACATGACCTCGACCTTCCAGCGCTTCTGCTCGGCAAAGCGCGTGTACATGCGGAAGATTTCGGCGGCAAAGAGCGAGGCCTCGTCGCCGCCGGTGCCGGCGCGGATTTCGAGGATGACGTTCTTCTCGTCGTTGGGGTCTTTGGGCAGCAGCAGAACTTTGAGCTCATCTTCGAGGGCCAGAGCGCGCGGCTCGAGCGCGGCGATCTCCTCCTGCGCCATCGCGCGCAGATCGGCATCGCTCTCGGCCAGCATGGCGCGCGCGTCGGCGAGGCCCTGGCGGACTTGCTTCAGTTCGCGGTACTTCTCAACGGGAGTTTCGATTTCACGGAGCGCTTTAGCGATCTTCGAAGACTTTTCGTGGTCGTTCAGGACCTCGGGCAGAGAGAACTGCGCCTGCATCTCGTTATAGCGCTGCTCCATTTGTTCAAGGCGATCAATCATTGGGTCCTCATTGGCGCGAAAAACTACGCACGGGCCTGTGCGTTTTTATGGAATTCGGGGGGAATCTTGAAAATGGGCGCAGAAAAAGCGTATGCGGCGGGAGCCGCTAGAGGAGGGCCGGGATGGGCTGGTAGAGGGTCATTGCAGTTCTTATTCTAGCGCGAATCTTGGATCCCGCGACTAACCATGAGGATTCGTAACTCCAGTAAACGAAAACTCCCAGTCAGTCCAGCGTCCACACAGTGGGCCAGTGCAGAAAGTTCTCTTCGTCGCCAATCACGATGCGTGCCGGATTAATCGCCAAGTTACTCTCGAGCGCGAAGCCTGGGTAATCTACATCCGTGGGCAAATCGAAAACAAGCATTGTTTCCAGACTTTGGCCCGGGCCAACTTCAGCATCCAGGCCGGGATAAGGCGGGGCTCCCACTGGTGTGAGCGCGCGCATTCCCTCCTTGGACACCTCATAAACCTGGCCGGAGCGGTCAATGAGTACCCCCTTTCGGCCGCGCTCCCGTTGCGCTCTGCCAAGGGAGCGGTTGGAGATACGAATGCGAACGATGTAAAAGGATCTCCGCGCGTTCGCCGCACCGCTTGTCGTAGTTGTCGATGGGGTCCGATTCCAGCCCATAACCGCGAAGCACATCTCATCGAAGCAGCGGTCCTCTCCGAGCGCCAAGATGTGCTGGGGCGCCCTAACGGCCACGAGAGCTCCCGCTCCCAGATAGACGATCCAAGCCACAAAGACGCCCGCGAGGAACCGCCCGGCGACGGCCCAGCGCCGCATGAAAAGCAAAACAACCCCGACAACGCTGGCCACGGCAGTAGCAAGGACCAGAAGAATCAAAAGCAGATCGAAGATGGACATGCTCTCTCCGTGATGTATCCGCCACAGATGAAGAATACGCGGGCCTGGAACACAAGAGAGCTCTGAATTCTTGGGTTTTGCGCTTTCGCCGGACACGACTAGCGATAGCCCTCAAAGAAACGGGTTGACGATCCTGACTCCATCGATGACCTGGCCGTGTTGCATGTCTTCAGAGAACACTTGCTTGCAACCGGCACTCCGGGCGGAATGGATCACCAGCGCATCCCAATAAGAGACGTTGTGGAGGCGGTGCAGATCGATTGCGGCTAGAACGTCACCAAGCACTGGCTCGACCACGTCGAAGGCTGCAAAGAGTTCGACTTTGCGGCGAGCGTCGGCCGCGCCGATCCCGTACTTTCGCGTGACGGTGACAAAGTATTCCTGTAGAACCTGGAGCGAGACAACTCCAGATGCAGACTGTTTGTGTTCATTCAGAACGTCGAGCGCGCGCATTTGTTTCGCGGGGTTCGCCCGATCATCTGTATAGACAAGAACGTTGGTGTCGAAGAAAGTTTGCAGCGGCTATCTCCGCTCGTAAATCTCGTCTCGATTGAAACGCCAGCCGTGGGAGTCTCCCTTGCCGGAAAGATTACGCAACTCCTCCATCCATCGCTCGTTGTCGCGGTCCTTTTCCCCCGCCAAGTAGCGCAGCCGATCACGAATCTCTTCGTTCACACTGCGACCGACGGCGCGGAGGCGTTCGCGGGCGCGGGCCACAGTTTGTTCGTCTACGGAGAGGGTGATGTTCATGAACACAGTATATGTGCGCACATAATATGTGTCAATAGACTGAATCACAGGCTAGCTGAATGGTTGGGCACTTAAGGCATTAAAACCAGATACTTAAACCCCGCCCTTGCCCAGTAGTATTCCGATCCCATAGGTGACTGCGCCTTCGACAGCGCCGACGACGGTCATTTCGAGGCCCGAAGACCACCAGGAGCGGACAGTGATGAGGGACTTGGCGGCGCCGACGGCGAAGTGTGCGGCCAGCGAGACAACGGCCGCGGCGATGACGGCGGGGATTCCCTGCATGAAGAAGAAGGGGATGACGGGGATAATGGCGCCGACGGCCGTGGAGAGAGCGCCGGAGGTGGCCGAGACGAGGGGGTTCGAAAGCGCCTCCTCGTTTGAGCCCAAGCGCTCGGCAGCCAATGCGCGCAGCAATTGCTCGGGGTCACTCGCGATGTGGTTGACCATGTGAATGGCGTCTTCTTCGGGAAGGCCCTTTACCTGGTAGTAAAGCGAGAGCAGCTCACGGGCTTCGGGACCGTTCATCTGGATGGCTTCGCGCTCGCGGGCGATTTCAGCGTGGTAGATTTCGCGTTCGCTCTTGGCGGCGAGGTACGCGCCCGAGCCCATGGAAAGCGCGGAGGCGATCATGCCGGAAAGGCCGGCGAGGAGAACGTATTTGGAGTCGCCGGAGGTTGCGCCGGAGACACCGGAGACGATGCCGAAGATGGCGCCCAGGCCGTCATTGACGCCGTAGATGGCGTCGCCGATCCATGCGCCGGGTTGTTTGCGCCCCTGGCTTCGCTTGGCTAGCAACTCTTCGAGCACAGCCTTGGCCTCGATTTTGGGCCCGCCGCCGGGAGCGGTGTAGTGGCCGCGGATGAGCGAGCCCAGCTCGCGGTAGTGGTCCCTTTCGTCCTGAATGACGTGCTCGAGGATGGCGACCGAACCCTCGTCGCCGAGGGCTTTGAGCTGCTCGCCGTAGCGGGCGATGTCGCGGCTCTCCTCGATTTCGAGACGCCGCAGGGCCATGCGCATGCCGCCGGCGCGGTTGGCGAGCGAGTCGGCCTGTCCGCCGGGGCCACCGGAGTAGACCGGCTCAGGTCCGCCAAGCTCCTTAATGCGGCCCTCCCAGAGCGTGGCGTGCTCAATCTCAGCCTGGGCCAGATGGCGCATCACTTGCGCGCGCACCGGGTCGGAATCGCGGTCGGCGAGAGTGTTGTAAGTGTGGTAGCCCTCCATCTCGGCTTGCCAGTTGCCCTCAAGGGCGGCAAGGATCTTCTTGTTTCTGGCGCCGCTCAGAATGGGAATGGGCATGGGGCGTACCTCACTTGGAGAATAACGGATTGTGCGGCCCTGAGGCCGAGAAACATCCCAAGGCGCGCTGGCACACTGAGCCAGCCTGCTGCCGTCTCTCGTATAGTGTTGTGTGGGCTGGAGAAGGTGAGCTTCCGAGTCGCCGCCGAGGAGGTCGCGCCGGCGGAGAACAGTCACCGAACTTGAAAGCGGCTCACGAGCGAGAGAATCACAGATCAGAATTCGCCGATCAAGAATCGCCAATACAGGGAAAGCAGGAAACACCGTCTATGGCAGATAGCTCGAGACCATCTGATTCGAAAACCTCGGCACCGCTTACGTCGCCGGGCTACTTTGTTCCGTTCCTCACCGTGACGGCGCTGTTCCTGACATTCGGTTTCATCACCACGCTGAATATGTCGCTGGTGCCACACCTGCGGTCGATCTTCAACGTCGGCTACAAGTCGGCGATGCTGGCGGAGTCGGCGTTTTTCCTTGCCTACTTCGTTTTTTCCGCGCCGACCTCAAAGCTGATCGAGTGGGTTGGCTACAAGCGGACGATGGTGGTCTCGCTCTTTATTCAGGTGGTGGGTTGCCTGCTGTTCATTCCGGCGGCCAGGCTGGTGAATTTCCCGCTCTTCCTCACTGCTTGCTTTGTTGTGGGCGCGGGTGTGACGGCGCTGCAGACATCGGTGAACCCGTATGCCGCGATTCTGGGTCCGGAGGCGAGCGCTCCGGTGCGGTTGACGCTGGCGCAGGCATTCAACTCAATCGGCACAACGGTTGCGCCACTCTTCGCGGGCGCGTTTATCCTGACGGACCCGACAAAGTTTGCCACCCCCGCGGCCATCGCCAACACGGTTCGCGGTCCGTACATCGCCATTGCGGGCGCGCTGCTGGTGCTCGGGATTGCCGTGGCGTTTTCTCACCTGCCGCATATTGACCAGCCGCAGGGGGCGCATTCGGCGAATGCGGGCGGCCCGGCAGCAAGCCGCAGCGTCTGGAGCTACCGGCACACGGTGCTGGGGGCGCTGGGAATCTTCCTGTATGTGGGCGTCGAGGTCGGACTGGCGTCGATCGCGGTGAACTTCTTCAAGACGCAAGGCATGAGTTCGTTCGAGACGGCGTCCGACGTGGCGGCGCTCTACTGGGCCGGCGCGCTGGTGGGCCGTCTGCTCGGTTCCTGGATTCTAACCAGGGTGAAGTCGGGCAAGCTGCTGGGCATCTTCGGGTTTGCCGCGGTCGCGCTGGTGTTGATCGCCATGCTCGGCTCGGGCCATGTGGCCATCGCGGCCTTGGTACTGTGCGGGTTCTTCAACTCGATCATGTTCCCTAACATCTTTACGCTGGGCATCGCGGGGTTGGGACCGATGACGAGCAAAGGCTCGGGACTGATCATGACGGCGATCGTCGGCGGCGCGGTGATTCCGTTCCTGCTCGGGGTGGTCGCAGATAAGGCCGCATATTTGTACGGACAGGCCCACGATCCCGCCGGTGTGCAGTTCGCTATCGCACACAACATCGCATACCACTCGATGCTTGCGGACAGATATGGCATCCAAATCGCGTTCGTGATTCCGCTCTTCTGCTATCTCTACATTGCGTGGTACGGGCTGTGGGGATCGAAGCCGAAAGAAACAGTTGTTGGCTCCTAGCTATTAGCTTGATGCGGCCCTTCGGTACACATCGGAGGGCCTGCGCATTTTGGGCCATCGGAAGTCGGGCGGTGCGTGAAATCCGATTCCGGGCGGAGCGGCGATGAAGGGCAAAGCAAATCAGAACGCGAGGAAGCCGGGCGGCGGGACTTTGCTCGTGGCTTTCGCCGCGATCCTCTTCGTGGTGATTCTGCTGCTGCGCTTGCTTGTGTTTGTAACGCCGCACGGGCGGCATCATTTCTGAAGGGCGCCACACCCGAATCTATTTTGCCGCGGCTTCCACCTCGCGCCACTCTTCTTGCGGGAGATTGATCTCGGCAGCGGCGACGTTCTCTTCCAGGTGTGCGACCTTCGATGTGCCGGGAATGGGCAACAGGACTGGCGAGCGCTGCAGCAGCCAGGCGAGCGAAAGCTGCGGAATCGTGACTCCATGGCGCGCCGCGATACGGCCAAGGGCTTGCGCGGCGGGATGGCCGGCTTTCAGCATTTTTCCGCCGGCGAATGGATACCACGGCAGGAAGGCGATGCCGCGGCGCTCGCACCAGGCGAGCGTTTCCTCGTGACGGCGATCAGCGAGCGAGTAGCGATTCTGAATGGAGACGATGGGGACAATCTTCTCAGCGTCCTCAATCTCGGCAGGAGTGACCTCGCTCAGGCCGATGTGGCGAATCTTGCCAGCCTCCTGCACGCGGCGGAGCGCGCCGAGCGACTCTTCGAGCGGCGTGCGCGGGTCGATTCTGTGCAATTGATAGAGGTCGATGCGCTCGAGGCGGAGCCGGCGCAGGCTCATTTCTACACATTGAATGAGGTAGCCGGCACGGCCAACGTATTCAGTCTTGGCGGGGCCCTGGCGGGTGATGCCACCCTTGGTGGCGATGACGATGCCGGGCGGATAAGGCGCGAGCGTCTCGCCGATGAGCCGTTCAGCAATCTCGGGACCGTAGGCGTCGGCGGTGTCAATGAGCGTAACGCCAAGTGCGACGGCGCGGCGCAGCACTCGGCGCGCCTCGGCTTCATCGGCCGGCTCGCCCCATGCGCCCTCGCCCACGAGGCGCATGGTGCCGTAGCCGAGGCGGTGGACGGGCAGGTCGCCGCCGATGAGGAACGTGCCGCTGAGAGACGCAGATGGATGGTACGGGCCAGTCATTCGAATTCGATTTTAGCGATTTCGATGGCATGCTCGCGCGGCGCCGTGGGACAATGTGTGGGTTTTCAACCTGTGTTAGGGAGACCCGGAACCGGCAAGGGGCAGGTTGCGTACTTTAAACCACGGCAGGCAAGGAGAACCAAAAAGATGAGCGCGTACGCATACCCCAACCCGCAAGCCATTTTTTACCAGCAATACAACGCGGCGCGTCGCGACGAGGTCGTGGGCATTCTGCTTGCGCTTTTCCTCGGCGGCTTTGGCGCGCACCATTTTTATATGCGCCGCACGGGGCTGGGGATACTTTATCTCTGCTTCTTCTGGATCGGCATTCCGGCGATTCTTGGCTTCATCGAGTGCTTCTTCATGCCGGGGCGCGTGCGCGAGTTCAACTCCATCCAGGCAGCGGCGATTGCTGCGTCGCTGGGGATTCCGGTTCCCGGTTGGGGTCAGGGGCCAGTCAACGTGGCGATCAATGTACAGGGGAATGTCCCGCCGCAAGGCACCGTGCCGGGGCCGGTGGTTGGCGCGGCTGCATATCCGCCGCCGGCGCCGGCCGCTGCCGCGACGTACCCGCCGCCTGCCGTTCAAGCCGCAGGCTGCCCGCGCTGCCAGCGCGCCAACGCGCCAGGAGCGAGGTTCTGCAGCGGGTGCGGGGCGGCGTTGTAAAAAGCAGGGACAAGGGATTGGAAAGCGTAACGACCGCGCGGCGCTGTGCAAATGGAACCCATTGTTTTCATTCACGGCATTTTTCAGATGTTGGGCGACCTGCCCGCTGCACGTTTCTTTGCGCCAAGACCAGCAATCATTCCGGACATGCTCGGCTACGGCGCGCACGCGCGCGCTCCAGTGGAGACCATCTCCATCCAGGCACAGGCGGATCATCTGGCAGAGGAAATTCGCAGAGGGGGTTATTCCCGTTGCCATATTCTGGGCCACTCGGTTGGAGGGCCCGTTGCATTGCTCCTTGCACATCGGCATCCGGAGATGGTGGCGTCCATCATTAACGTGGAAGGCAATTTCACGCTCGAAGATGCATTCTGGACGGGCAAACTCGCGGCCATGACACTGCCGGAGGTTGGCATGTTGTTGCGAAGCTATCAGAATGACGTCGCTGGCTGGCTGACCCGCGCCGGGATCGAACCGACATCGGCACGAATGGCCATCGCGGACCGGGGACTCCATGCTCAGCCCGCCACAACGGTCAAAGCGATGGCGCAGGCAGTTATTGAGACAACCTCCGAGGCGTCCTATCTTGAGATCGTCAATTCAGTGCTGAATTCCGGCATTCCCATGCACTTATTTGCCGGCGAGAAATCGCGCGAGGGGTGGCACGTGCCCGAACCTGTACTGCGCCGGGCGGCGAGCATGACGGAACAACCAGGAGTGGGGCACATGATGATGTTGGAAGCGCCCGATGAGTTTCTGGAGTTGGTTGCAAAAATTGTCGCGTAACATAGGTACGGCAGTCCGGCGCCCGGGATTCAACCGCGCCGGATTTCTCGTTGAGGAATTACGCGGCAGACTCGAGGACTGCTGTCCGAGTCACTGAAATGACGCTGATGTCGTCGCGCTGGCCGAAGCTTTGCGCGGCGCCGGCCAGGTCAGCCGGGCTGGCCGCAGACCGTACAAGCTCGAGAACGCGGTCAAAGCCGAAGAGATGGCCGTGGGCATCGGTCGCCTCGGCGATTCCGTCTGACATGAAGAGCAGTTTGTCGCCGTCCTTCAGCTTGAAGCGAGTCAGGGAGAATTCGGCGTCTTCAATCACTCCCAGCGGCAGCGCTCCCTCCATTGCGACTGGCTCGCTGTTGAGATAGGGCGGCAAGTGTCCCGCGTTGGCAAGCAACACGGCGCCATCGCGAGCGATTCTCAGCGCGAGACATGTCGCCTGCGAGTGACCGCGCCCGAGCATCCGCTTGTTCAGCGCATGCAGAACTGACTCCGGGTCGGTTCCGCTATCGGCCGCAGTGCGAATGGTTCCCACCATTAGCGCCACCAGCATTCCCGCCTGCAAGCCTTTTCCGGCTACATCGCCCGCGACAATCAACAGGCTGCCGTCCGTCTTATCGGGAATGATCTGGAAAAAGTCGCCGCCCACTTCCTGGGCCGGCTGGTAGATGGATTCGACGGTGAACCCTGGAACGGATTCGACCTGCTCGGGGAGAATGACCTGCTGGATCTCGCGGGCGGCTTCCAGTTCGCCTTCGAGCAGCGCCTGCTGGCGGCTGGTGCGCGTGGCGCGCAAAACCATAATGATGGCGAGCGAAAAATAGAAGCTGAGCGTGCCCAGGTCGGAGAGCCCGACAGTGAAAAAGCCGACGGGAAATGCATTGATCGCTACCGCGACATGGACGGAGGCGCGACGCAGCGGAGGGACAAGAGCGAGCAGCCCAATTGCGATACTGGCGTAAATCCACAGCGAATACAGAAGGAAGGGGATGAGCAGAATGCCTGCCTCGCGATTGCCGCGGCGCAGACGGCGGAAAAGCAGAATCGGAATCACTCCTGCGAAGACGATTCCAATGGGGATGGTGAAGAGGGTGGCGTAGGCGACCTGAAAGACGCCGTAGTCAAAGCCGACATTACTCACCACGGAAATCAAGATGGCAATCGAGATGCACAGCCAAAGGAACCACCTCAACGGCCTTTGCAGAAAGGCCTGAACCATGAGCACGATTGCAAAATAGATGGCGATCTGGACGACTTCATTGACAATCCAGAGGCTCACTGGCATGTTGCGGCGGATGGAAAGGTAAAGCAGCGGCAGATAGCCGGCGTTAAGAAGTCCCAGGACGAAGATCCAGAAATACTCCATGCGTTGCCGTTGGGCGATGAAGAGCGCGAGGGCCACGAGCCCGACTCCCAGAGCAAGCAGGTTTTCGAGGAAGGTGGCTGAGTTTTCGGCAATCATGATGAGCAGATTCTGGTTTTCGAGAGCGATGACGTCGCCCATCGCCAACATGCCGGCGCTGAATCCCGGCAGGTTGCTGGTCCACCAGGTGATCGGTGCGCGAGCCCGGATGGCGATGACGAGCGAGCCGGTGTGGAGTTGTGCTGCCGGGATTTCGACGATCAGCCGGGCGCTGCGCATGGCAGCCACGTAGGGCTCGACCTGGCCAGATTGGATGAGCTTCTGGCCGTTTACGTACACCTCAAAGGCGCGGGCGATGGAGTACGCCTGCAACGCCAGTTGTTTCTGGCTCGGGTCGACCTTGATGTGAATGCGGCGCCAGACAATGGGCGGATGATTTTGCGGGAAGTAATCGGCTAGACGGGATTCCGCGTTGACTGGGAGCCATCTGGAATCGTCGAAACCGGGTTCGGCATAAGCGGGATCGTCGCCGGCCTGGACGAGTCCGGCGATTCCGATATTGACCGGCTCCTGAAGGCCGATGGCATCGAACGGTTGTGCAGCCGAGCCGGCGGCCGGATGCGGAGCCGCTTGGGAGTTGAGCGCGGCAGCGCTCGAGACAAAAACAACGCACAAGAATGCAGGCAAAAGCGCGGAATGGCGGCAGGTTTTGGAGCTCACGCAACCCTCCCGTGATTGCGTACTACCCTACCACTGCCCCGGCGGCTGATGCCAGATGGAATCGATTGGGCGAGGCCGGAAGCCGATTCGAAGAACTACATATTCGCGTGGCCAGAGCGCATGCTCTCGTTGAACTTGGGCTTGGTGAAGTCGAGGGCGGCTTCGAGGGCTTCCTGGTAGTCGGCGGCGCGCTCCATGAGCGCGGGAGTGGCTGCGGCAAACTCGCCACCGAGCAACATCAGTCCGTGGCCCGCTTCGTCACCTGCCATGCGCAGCAGGTCGGCCTCGGTGGTGTTCAAGTACTGCGCATCGCGCGGGTCGGCGATCCAAACCGGCTTGCCCTCGCCGAGCACGCCGGAGAGCCAGTAGACCTTGCTCAACAGGTAGCGGAGCCTCTCATTGTCGTCGGTCTCGGTAAAGATGAACTTCTTTTGCCAGCGGCTGTAATAGCGCGTGGTAACGGGAACGGGCTGGCGGTTGCCGGACTTCACGAACTCGAGCTGGCCCATGTCGATCGTTTTGCGGATGGCGTTATAGACGAAGGTCTCTGCGTAGGGCTGCTCCATGGCGGGCACGATTTCGGCAAAGGTAAGCGTGACGGAGGCTGAGATTTTGGCGTGCAGATTGTGCGTTCCGCCGTCGGCGATATGAATTTCGCCGTGAACGATGTGGGTATCGGCCCCGGAGGTCGATTGGTGAAAGGGCCACTCGAATTGACCGAAGGCCAGGGGCAGCCCACCGAGAGTGACGTAGCAATCGGGCCGCGGATTGCGCAGCCGCTTGGCTTCTCCGGCCAGGTGCGCGGTCATCTCGGGGAGCAGATTTGGCTTATCGAAGTCGAAGGCATCGCTCAACTCAAGCTTGAGCAAGCGGCCAATGGAATCCGCGCCGGAAAGGCCGAGCTCGAAGATGGCGGTGGGTTGGCCGTGAAAATCTGCGCCCTGCTTGACGGAGATGAGAACCAGGCCAGCCTTTTCAGCGGCTGAGGTGAGCGATCGAACGAGCGAAGTTTTGAGATCGGAGGTCATGAGCGGGGAATCCTGAGTCGGAGATCGATGCAGAACCATTGTAGCTTCTGGCTGCTAGCGGCTGGCTCTTGGCTCGCGCGCTTGTGAACTGACGACTCTGGTTCCTCGAAGGGCGAGGACGGGCGCAACAGGCTCACAGCGCGTCCGAAACGCCCCGGTTACAATGGCAGTCGTGCCCTCCGAAACATCGAAACACATCATTCTCGCGGAAAGTCTGACCAAAGTTTACGCGGCGGGCCGCATCCAGGTGGCCGCAGTGCGGGGGATTTCTCTGGCCGTCGAGCCGGGCGAATTTGTGGCAATCGTCGGGCCTTCGGGCTCGGGCAAGTCGACTCTTTTCTATTTGCTGGGCGGGCTGACCCGGGCCACAGAGGGGCGTGTGGTGATTGACGGCGTGGATTTTGCCGCCCTGAGCGACGCCGAGCGCACGCGGCTGCGAAAACACCGTATCGGCTTTGTTTTCCAGAAGTTCAACCTGCTGCCGACCCTTTCGGCGATGGGAAATATCGAGATTGCCTATGAAGTGAGCGGGCGCGCCTCGGGTCCAAACGGAATGCCGATGGATCGGCGGTATCTGGACCACCTGAGCGACATGTTGGCGATCAAGGGGAGGCTCGATCACCGGCCCTCCGAGTTGAGCGGCGGAGAGCAGCAGCGGGTGGCCATCGCCCGGGCGCTCATCACGAGGCCGGCTATTGTGCTGGCCGACGAGCCGACCGGCAACCTGGACACGAAGACCTCCGACGCCGTGCTGCAGATGCTGCTACGGTCGAACCGGGAGCTTGGCCAGACGACGCTGATGATTACGCACAATCCTGAAGCGGCGGCTATCGCCGGTCGAATCTTAACCATGCGCGACGGCCAGATCGTGGGGGAAGCAGCGGGAACTAGCCCGGCGGCGCTCCAATAGGCTGTCTCCTCAGTTCCTTACCAACCTCATTCGAGCGTTGACTCTCCGGTTCTTTCTTGGTATCTTTGAAAGGTTCGCAAGAACACCGCCTGACGTGTGTGTCAACTCGGGTGGAGTAGGGAAATTCTCCGGGCAGGTTCGAACACACGGAGAGATTTCCAAGGCCAGGTGAAGTCAGCCGGCCAGACAAGTTCCCGGAATGGCTCTCTTCTTGCGGAGGGCAGGGAACATTCGAAGCAGTACTTGCATCGGCGG
>CAZANC010000040.1:0-18628 GCA_964486495.1 uncultured Occallatibacter sp. | reverse complement strand
CAACCATGGTTTCAAAAAGCGGCGGCGCGTTCTTGCGTCCACAAACGGCCACGCGAATCGGCTGGAAGGCTTGCCCAGCCTTTAAGCCAAGTCGATCTGCGGCAGAACGGAGAGCCTTGTCGAGCGAATCGTGGTCGAAGGCGGTCGCCGACAAAACCTCCAGCGCGGTTTCGAGAACTCGGCGCGCCATAGCGGCATCACCATTTTTCGGTATCAGCTCGGCCGGGTCGTACGGAGGAAGTTTGTCGAGGAAGAAAAAGTCGGCTGCGGGCACTGCATCGCGCAGCAGCTTGATGCGCTCGCGAATGAGCGGCGTGACGGCTTCCAGCCTTCCGGGTTTTGGACGATAGCCTGCAGCGTTAAAGAACGGCTGCAGATCGCGGCTGAGCTCCTCCATCGGCAACGCGCGGATGTGCTCGGCGTTGAGCCAGACAGCTTTTGCGTCAAAAGGATCGTCGTCGGTGAAATTTACGACGGCATTCGCCCGGTTGACGCCCTCAAGTGTGAACAGGTCACGAATCTCATCCAATGCCAGAAACTCGCGGTCGTTCTTGGGAGACCAGCCGAGCAGGCAGAGAAAGTTGACGAAAGCCTGCGGCAGAAAGCCCGCATCGCGATAAGTGGTCACGCTCACGACGGGGCCGTGCTTGCGCTTGGAAAGTTTGGCGCCATCGGGAGCGACGAGCAGAGGCAGATGCGCGAAATGCGGCGCCTGGACGCCGAGGCCTTCAAAGATCAGCAGGTGCTTGAAGGTGTTGGTCAGGTGATCCTGGCCGCGGATGATGTGGCTGATGCGGAGATCGGCGTCGTCAACGCAGGACGCCAGATGGTACGTCGGCATGCCATCCGATCGAAGTAGGGCAAAGTCCTCCACCTCGTCGGCCAGCTTTTGCTGTGCGCCGTAAACGCCGTCGACAAAATGCAACGTCCGGCCTTCATCGCGCGGCACGCGATAGCGCAGCGCGAACGGCTCACCGCTGGCGGCCCGCCGGTCGCTGGCTTCTCTCGATAATTCGCGCATTCCGGGGTTGCAAAGCCACGCGCCCTGCGAGGAGGAATGCTCGTCGATTTCCGAATGCGTGGGTGTCGCATGCGCCGGCGTGAAGTCGCGATAGGCAAGGCCCTTGGCAAAGATGGCCTCGGCCTGCCGCCGGTGAAGGTCGAGGCGCTCGGATTGCTTGTACTCTTCGTCCCAGTCGAGGCCCAGCCAGCGCAGCCCTTCAAAGATCGACTGCACGCTGGCGTCGGTGTTGCGCTCGACGTCTGTGTCGTCCAGGCGCAGCACCATCGTGCCGTGATTGTGGCGCGCGTAGAGCCAATTGAAGATAAACGTCCGCGCGCTGCCCACATGCAGGAAGCCGGTGGGCGAAGGCGCAAATCGAACGCGCGGAGTGGCAGCGACGGAGGAGTTGGGATCAGGCATCGTGTCGTTTCGTTTACCTTCACGATGCTATCGCAAGGGTCTCCGGCAGTGTTCAGCGTCTCACTGCTGCGGCGGCAGTTGCGGCGGCAGCGGCGGTTGCGGGTACGGCGGCGGATACCCCAACTGCGGCACGGGAACGACCTTCCATTGTGCAAAGGCCAGCACGTAGATCAGGATCAGATTGCCCATCGGGACAATGTTCAGGAGCGAAAGCCAGGGCGAGAAGCCGGCCTTCTTGCAGATGAACCAGAAGGGAACGATGACGATCGCGAGGCAAACCAGAATGATGAGCGGCAGGATCGCCATCATGGCCACGACGATGTGCTGAATCTGATCCGGGTCGATTCCCTGTTGCAGCATGAACGCAAGATTGAACATAGCAACGCTCCAATGCGGAATTGGGTTCGCAGCCAAGGTACCGCTAAACCCATGAATCTTCAATAAAAATCGGCGAAGCCAGGACTTCGGCGCGGGGCCGACCTTCCTTCCTGAGTTGGCGCCAGCACTAAGTATCACGACCTTGACCAACTCGACCAACTCGCGATTTGGCGCCAAAATGAAATGGGAGGACTGGCGCTTGACCAACTTGACCAACACGGCCGATTTGGCGCAGAATGAGCTGAAGGGAGCCGGGCAATGGCCGCAAATTCTATTCCGAAGCCGAAGAAGCTGGCGAAGCCGCTGCAGGTGAATCTTTACGAGGCGAAAACACAGCTTTCCAGCCTCGTGGAGCGGGCCGCCAAGGGCGAGGAGATCGTGATTGCCAAAGCCGGCAAGCCGATGGCGCGGTTGGTGCCGCCTTCGACAGCGAGCCAGTCGCCGCGCACGCCGGGCAAAAACTTTATGGGCATCACGTATATCGCGGAAGATTTCGACGCGCCGCTCTCGGAAGAAGAGCTAAAAGAATGGGGCCTGTAGCTTTTGAAAATGCTGCTTGATACGCGCGTATTTCTCTGGTGGCAGGCAGACGACGGTCGTCTGCCTGCTCATCTGCATGCTGCGATCTGTTCGCCCGTGAATCAGGTTCATGTGAGCGCCGCTTCGGTGTGGGAGATCGCGATCAAGCGCGCTTCCGGCAAGTTGGTCTTTCGCGCCTCGGCGGTCAAGGCAATTGAGAAACATAATTTCACAGCGCTTTCGATCACAGCGGAACACGCCGAGTGGGCCGGCTCGCTTCCCGCGCTGCACCGGGACCCCTTCGACCGTCTGCTTGTGGCGCAGGCGAATCTTGAGGGATTGACGCTGCTCACAGTTGACGATCAAATCCTGCGCTACCAGGTTCCGCATTTGTAGTCGCCGCGCGGTCTGGACACGCGATCGCTCTACGTAATGTCTTCCGTGTCGTAAACCGGTGTAATCGTGCGCTTCTTGGGCACGCCGTGCACTGAACTCAGCAGGTCCTCGACAACATCCTCAAGCTGGCGCTGGCTTTCGACCACTTCGCTCATGCTCTTCAGTTCCTCCGGTTCCTGCACGCGCTCCACAAGCGCCACGGCGTGGCACTGGGCTACGTGATCCAGGTTCAGGCCCTCGGGCGTTTTGGCCTTGATGCTCACCTGATCGATGCTCACACCGAGAAGATCGGCGACCCGCGAGCTCATTTCTGCCGCAATGGGCGAAATTTTGGGCGCGGCCAGGATCAGGGTCGTGTCGATGTTGACGATGCCGTAGCCCGCATGCTGCAGCTCTTCCAGAGCCAGGTTGAGAAAGATGGCGGAGTCGGCGTCTTTCCAGCGCGGATCGTCCGGCGGGAAATAGCTGCCAATGTCGCCGGCGGCCACGGCGCCCAGCAGCGCATCGGTAATGGCGTGGAGCAGCACGTCGCCGTCGGAGTGGCCGGCCAGGCCTTCGGGATGGTCGAGCGTCATGCCGCCAAGGCGCAAGGGCACACCGGGCTTGAATTCGTGCGAGTCATAGCCAAATCCGATGCGTGTGTCCATCATTTCCGTACCTGCCTCAGGCGCGTGGCTCTCCGAAGTTGCTCTTTTCGCCGCAGCGGCCGCGATCCGGCGACTCGATCGGGGCTTCTTTAGCGCACGCCCCCTGCTTTAGTGCGATCGCTGCTGCAGATAGAACTCGGCCAGCGCCAGGTCGCCCGGCTGCGTAATCTTCAGATTAACCTGAGAACCGTGCACCACGGCTACCGGAATTCCCGCGCGCTCGGCCAGCGAAGCCTCGTCGGTGCCCACAAATCCGTCGGCATTGGCCTCGGCAAAGGCGCGCTGCAGCAGTCCAAAGCGAAATCCCTGCGGAGTTTGCGCCTGCACCACAAATTCGCGCGGAATGGTCGCCGTCACCAGCGCTCCGTGCGCGGTTCGTTCCACCTGCTTGATGGTGTCAGTCGCCGGCATGCCCACGATGGCCGCGCCGTACTCGGCCACGGCGTCGATGGTTCGCTCGATAGTAGCTGCGTCGATCAGCGGCCGCACCGCGTCGTGGACCAGCACAATGTCATCCGGCTCCGCCGGCAGCGCATCGAGAGCGTTCGCCACCGATTCCTGGCGCTTTTCGCCGCCTTCGACCACATGGACGCGTCCGGCGAATCCGTACTCGGCCACCTGGGCCTCCGCGCGCTCCATCTCCGGCTTGCGCACAGCCACGTAGACTGCTGTCACCCGCGGCACCGCCGCAAAGGTACGCAGTGAGTGAATCAGGATGGGCACGCCGCCCAGCGCCAGAAACTGCTTCGGCTGCGGGCTGGGTTGCGGACCTGCCATCCGCGTGCCCAGCCCGGCAGCGGGAACGATGACAAAGACTTGCATAACTCCGGGAGTATAGCACCGCGCAAGGTTTCAGATTTCAGGCGGCTCCGTGTGCATCATCTCGTTCGTCGCGCGAAAACCGAAGCGCTCATAGATTTGCCGTCCCGCTTGCGAGCTGTGCAGCGTGATCACGCGGATTGCCCGCCGGCGCGCTTCGGCCATCGACCGCTCAACGAGTTCATGCGCCAGTCCGCGCTTTCGGTATTCCGGTTCGACATACACGTTGAGCAGATACCCGCGCAGCTCGCCTTCCGGATCGAATGGATGTGGCGGCCAGTCGAGAATCAAAAGACTGGCCGATGCCACCGGCCGACCCGCGTCGATCGCGATCCATCCGTAGTATTTGCCTCCGCGAATCATGCGCTCCGTCCACGTAACCGAGCGAAGCTCCAGCGCATCCAGAAGGGATTCGTCAAGCGTGTCAATCTCTGCGAACATTGCCCGGCGGTGCGCTGCAATGAGAGCGGCATCGTTTGATTCAGCCGTACGGATTTCCATATCGAGCCAGTATAAAGGCGCGTCGCTGTGCGAATGATCGTGAGTGTTGCGGAATTTTGCGCTGTGCGGCACAATCCAGCGCCGTTGGGCCGTATCCCAACCTCGTAAAATCGTTGCGTGGGTTCCACGAAGCCTCCATCTCTGCCTCTCGACACCGCCCTGCTCAAGCCCGGCATGCGCCTGGCCGTGGCGCTCTCCGGCGGTGCAGATTCGGTGGCGCTCCTGCGAATTCTTGCGGCGCGCAGCAGGGAACTGGGACTCGCGCTCCACGCCGCTCATCTGCACCACGGTCTGCGCGGAGCGGAGGCCGACGCCGACCTGGAGTTTTGCCGCGCGCTCGCTGCGAAGTTGGGCCTTCCGTTTCACGAGGCGCGCGTCGACACCCACCAGGAAGCGCAGGCCAACCTTAAATCCGGCAAAGCCGCCGAGACCATCGAAGAAGCTGCGCGCCGCCTGCGCTACCAGTGGTTCCGGCAGCTCATGTCTTCGGGCGAACTCGACGCAATCGCGACAGCGCACACGCTCGACGACCAGGCCGAAACGGTCCTGGCCAAGTTTCTGCGCGGGGCGTGGACGGAAGGTTTATCGGGAATCCATCCGAAACTTGAAGGCCCGGAGGGCGGGGGCAGCATCATTCGCCCGCTACTGGGCGCTACCCACGCTGAGATCGAGACCTACCTGCGCGAGCTTGGCCAGGATTGGCGCGAGGACTCGTCGAATCGCAATCTGACCTTCACCCGCAATCGCATCCGCCACGAGCTGCTGCCGCTGCTCGAGAGCTGGAATCCCCGGCTGCGCGAGCACATGGCTCAGATGGCCGCGTTGGCCCTCGACGAAGAAGCGTGGTGGCAGGCTGAACTCGCCCGCCTCGCGCCGCAGTTGCTGCTGCCGGGGCGTCCGGTACGCGGGGGCGGCCGCGCTGCCGGTGCCGGCCTCGATTCCGGCCTGGCAATCGAAGTTACCCGTCTGGCCGGGCTCGCTCCCGCGCTCGAAAGGCGGCTCATTCGCTACGCTGCCGCAAAGTTCGGCGCCGCGCTAGACTTCACCGCGACTGAAGCTCTGCGATCGCTCGCGCTCACCGGTCGCGCCGGCCAAAAGCTGGCCCTGCCGCACGGTCTGCGCGCCGAAAGAACCGCCCGCGAGCTGCGCCTGACGACCCACCTCGAATCTGCTCCAAAAGGTAAAAGCGCGGGAGCGCCCTACACAGCCGCAATCCCGGGTGAGATCGATGCGCCGGCCTTCGGGCTCCGGCTCCGCATCGAGATTCGCAACGCCGCGTCGGCCCGCGGAACCCCGAACGGCCGCAGTGGTCCAGCCGGGAAGACGGCTATCCTGCGCGACTGGAAGCCGGGCGATCGCGTGAGGCTTCGCCATTCATCCGGCCCGCGCAAAGTGAAGGAAGTGCTGGAACGTCTGCGGGTTACCGGAACCGACCGGGAAGTCTGGCCGATCCTCGAAATCGGCGGGCAAATCGTCTGGATGCGCGGCGTGGAATTGGAGCCGGACCCGGAGTTCGTGATTTCGGCGACTTTTGAGGTCCGCCAGTAGCCCCGAATCGCCACGGCGCTAAGGCCGCAAGGCCGTTGACGATCCGAATCCTGCCCCTTTCGTAGCATGGATGCACCTCCAACTTCCACTGCCCCGGGAGTACAATCGGATTACTGCTTCTAAGGCGGCGTGCGATGCGTGTCCCCTCAGAGGCGCTGTGTAGTTTTTGCCACTTTGTTGGGCCGCGGGACGTCTAAGAAAGTGGTCTTTGGCCAGGGATTGATCGTTGGAGGTCGCGGTAGCTGTTTCGGCTTCACCGCGAAAAGGAGACGTTGGTGAACTCGAGCGTTAAAACCATAATGTTTTGGCTTTTTATCCTCATCTGCCTCGTGCTGTTGTGGGGCGTGGTGGAGAGAAGCACCGGCATGGCGAAAGAGCCGGAATATTCCTACTCCGACCTCTATGACAAAGTGGTCAACAATCAGGTAAACGACGTCGCCATCCAGGGCAACGAGCTGCACGGCCACCTCAAGGTCTCGCCCAAAGACGAGTTCCACACCACTCTGCCGCCCAACTACGAAGACCTGCTGAAAGCCATGGTAACGGCCAAGGTGGTCTGCAACATCAAGCCCGAGCAGAGCAACATCCTGATCCCCCTCCTCATTAACGCGGGCCCGTTTGTGCTGCTGATTGCCGTGTGGTTCTTTATGCTTCGCCAGATGCAGTCGGGCGGCAACAAGGCATTGTCGTTCGGCAAGAGCCGCGCGCGCCTGCTCTCCATGCAGCAAAAGAAGGTCACGTTCAAAGACGTGGCCGGCGTGGATGAGGCCAAGGAAGAGCTGAAGGAGATCATCGAGTACCTGCGCGAGCCGCAGAAGTTTCAAAAGCTGGGCGGCCGCATTCCCAAGGGCGTGCTGCTCGTCGGGCCTCCGGGAACCGGCAAAACGCTTCTGGCGCGTGCCGTGGCCGGCGAGGCCAACGTTCCCTTCTTCTCCATCTCCGGCTCAGACTTCGTTGAGATGTTCGTCGGCGTGGGCGCAAGCCGCGTGCGCGACCTGTTTGAGCAGGGCAAGAAGAACGCGCCCTGCATCATCTTTATCGACGAAATCGACGCAGTCGGACGCCATCGCGGCGCAGGCCTGGGCGGCGGACACGATGAGCGCGAGCAGACGCTGAATCAGTTGCTCGTCGAGATGGACGGCTTCGAATCGAACGATGGCGTGATCCTGGTGGCGGCGACCAACCGCCCCGACGTGCTCGACCCCGCGCTGCTGCGGCCTGGCCGCTTTGACCGGCGCGTAGTCGTTGGCCTGCCCGACATTCGCGGGCGCGAGGAAATCCTCAAGGTGCACGTCAAGAAAGTTCCCGTCTCCGACGACACGAATTTGAATGTGCTCGCGCGCGGAACACCGGGCTTTTCCGGAGCCGATCTGGCCAACATGGTGAACGAAGCGGCGCTGAATGCGGCGCGCTTGAACCGCAAGCAAGTCACCATGTACGACTTTGAGCTGGCCAAGGACAAAGTCCTCATGGGCGCAGAGCGCAAGTCCATGATCCTGAGCGATGAGGAGAAGCGCGTCACCGCGTATCACGAGGCCGGCCACGCGCTGGTTTCGCTCAAGCGCGACAACTCCGACCCGGTGCACAAGGTCACCATCATTCCTCGCGGCATGGCGCTGGGCGTCACCGTTCACTTGCCCGACGACCGGCACAACTATACGCGCGAATACCTCGAGACACGGCTGGCCATGCTTTACGGAGGCCGCGTGGCCGAGGAGATCTTTCTCAACCAGATGTCCACCGGCGCGGGCAACGACATTGAGCGCGCCACGGAACTGGCGCGATCCATGGTCTGCGAGTACGGCATGAGCCGCCTGGGCCCGCTCACCTTCGGCAAGAAGGAAGAGCAGATCTTCCTGGGCCGCGAGATTGCGCAGCATCGCGATTTCAGCGAGGAGACGGCTCGGCAGATCGACCTCGAAGTTCGCCGCCTCATCGATGAGGCCTACCAGTCGGCGCATAACCTGGTGGAAGCGAACTCCGACGCCATGCACCGCATCGCCGCCGCATTGCTGGAGCGCGAGACGATCGACGCTGAGGAACTGCAGCTTCTACTCGAGGGCAAGGCGCTGCCGCAGATGCGGTCATCGCTGGCCGGAGGGGGCGATGACGGCACTCCTCAGCAGGTTCTCAAGCCGGAAGGCCGCGGAACTGGTTCTGGCGGCGGCCTACCCGAGGGCTCGCCTTCGCCTGCGTAAAAGGGAAGTTCATCGTTCGCGGTTCATAGTTCACAGAAGGGCTGCTCTTCGGAGCGGCCCTTTTGCGCTTCCGAATGCCCTTCTTGCATTTACATTGTGCGCACATTCATGTACACTTGTTGTGATGACAAGAAGGGATGTCCTCCATGGGTACTGCTACGGCCACGCGCAAACTGCGCGCCGAGAATATTAACCTTCGGGCGACTCGGAGCCAAAAGGTATTAATCGATCGAGCAGCCTCCGCCCTTGGCCGCAATCGCTCCGATTTCATGCTCGAGGCCGCATGCTTGGAGGCGGAGTCGGTGTTGCTCGATCGGCGTTATTTTGCCCTGCCCGAGGAAGAATTCAAGCGATTTATGGCGATGCTGGATAAGCCAGCTGCTCCTAATCCGCGCCTGGAGCGATTGTTGAGGACCAAGGCGCCGTGGGAAAAATAGAGCATGATCGCATTCAGTTCTCCCCTCCGGAGAAATTAAGCCGCTCTCACGATCCATCGCAGTTTGAATGCGGAGAACCCGCTCTCGACACCTGGCTTAAGCGCCGCGCGCTTCAAAATGAAGAAAGCGCCGCCTCGCGAACCTATGTTGTGCTAGCGGGAGATCAGCTCGCCGGATACTATGCTCTTGCGGCCGGCGCCATAGCGCACGCGGGCGCGGCGGGAAGGGTCAAGCGAAACATGCCCGATCCCGTGCCCGTCATCATTATCGGCAGGCTCGCGATCGCATCGAGGTTTCAAGGCCATGGACTCGGGAAGGCGCTTCTGAGGGATGCTGTTCTTCGCACCCTTCGAGCCGCCGAAATCGCCGGCATTCGCGCCATTCTCGTACACGCGATTTCCGAAGCGGCGAAAAGCTTTTACGAAAAGCATGGGTTTGTGCAGTCGCCGGCCGACCGTATGACGCTGATGATCAATGTTGCCGAAGCAGCGAGGATTTTCGCCAGAAAGTAGAATGCCCCTTCCTCCTCACGCGCTTCGCATATAATTCAGCCGCAGGCGAAAACCCGGTCGCTTCAAGAATTTAACTTGAGAGTGCGGACGGCTTCGTCGCTTCCCATCAAGAATGCAGACAGGAGCACTCCGCATGAACGCCGCCGTTCGCAGTCCCGTTTGTTTCGCCCGCCCTTTCTTGCTTTTGCCGCTTGTCTTCGTCGTCTTCGCGCTGGCCGCCCACGCCGCGCCCGTCCTGATGATCTCGATTGACGGCCTCAAGCCCGAGTACATCACGCAAGCTGACGCGCATGGCATGAAGATTCCCTACCTGCGCACGCTCCTTGCCAAGGGAACCTACGCGGACGGCGTCGTGGGCATCTGGCCCACCATCACTTATCCCAGCCACACCACGCTGATCACCGGAGTTTGGCCCGACGAGCATGGCATCACAAACAACCATCAGTTCGATCCCGAGCAGCGCTATGGAAGCGCCTGGAACTGGTATGCGGCGCAGATCCGCGTGCCCACGCTGTGGCAGGTCGCGCACCGCGCCGGGCTGCGCACAGCCAGTGTCGGCTGGCCTGTCAGCGTCGGCGCCACGGACGTCGATTGGCTGATTCCGGAGTACTGGCGTAGCGCGGACCCTTCGGATGCGTCGAATCCGGAGGACCGGCTGCTGATAGCGGCGCTGGCGCGGCCTGATTCGCTGATCCAAGAGCTGGAACCAGAAGCCGGCCCTTACATGAATGGCAACGACACCAGCATCGGCGGCGATTTGGTGAAGACTCGCTATGCGCTGGAGATTCTGCGCCGCTACAAGCCCGCGTTGATGACGCTGCACCTGAGCTCGCTGGACGATGCGCAGCACGCGCGCGGGCCATTCAGCGCGCGGGCCAACGAGACCCTGGAAGCGATTGACGGCATGGTGGCGCGGCTGGCGCAGCAGGAGTTCGCCAACAATCCCTCGGCAGTGCTGGTCATCGTCTCCGACCACGGTTTCATGAACATTTCGCACTACGTCAACCTTACGATCCCGTTTTTGCAGGCAGGGCTGATCCAGGCTATCGTGGATCCGGCGACCATGGCTCCGGTGGTCGGCTCATGGAAGGCCGAACCGTGGATGGCCGGTGGAATGGCGGCGATCGTGCTGCACGACGCGAACGATCCTGCAACGGAGCAGCAAGTGAAGGCGATGCTTGACGGTCTTGCTGCGGATCCGGCAAACGGAATCGCGGAAATTCTCGATCGCGACGCGATCAAAAAGCGCGGGGCCTTCCCCGATGCGGCGTTTCTGGTGGTGCTCGAACCCGGCTACTATACGGGCTCGGCGATCAGCGGCAGCCTGGTGACCCCGGTTCCCGGCACGCGCGGTTCGCACGGGTTTTCGCCTGAGTATCCCGAGATGCGCTCGTCGTTTTTCGCCATGGGAGCCGGCATCGCGCATCATCGCGACCTTGGCCTGGTTGATATGCGGCAGATCGCGCCCACCGTGGCCGGAATCCTTCACGTGCCCATGCCCACGGCAAAGGCAACGCCGCTTCACATCGCGCCGTAAGAGTGTGGCGTCCATCGCCCGCGAAACGAAGTGTGGCCTGAAGAGCCGAGGCAATCCTTGTTCCCTCGGTCCCTTGGTCCCTTGTTCCCTGTCTTTAGAAGATTTTGTAGCTGATTCCCACGCTGCCGCCGTAGGGGTAGATTGTGGGATTCACGCGCCACTGCTGATACTCGAAGTCGATGGCGCGCAGCGAGAACCGGCGGGTCAACCTGTAATCGACGCCGCCGCCGTAGGCGAGGACGAACGTGTTTCCGCTGAGAAACGGCGCGTTGCCCAGGCCAAAGAGAAACTTGCCATAAGGCGTGACGCGGTGGAAGGTCACAATGGGAACGCGCGGACCGATCAGGTAGGTGCTCTCGCCGTTGCCCGTCGTAGAATTTGGTTGATAGAACTGGTTGTAGCGCAGCCAGCGGCTTTCGGCTTCCACTTGCACCCAGCGGGTGAAATGGACGTCCACATATGCGCCCGGGCCATAGAGCCGGTTGGGGCTGGTTTGCGCAACGCCCAGGCCGGCGTAGTCGGGCTGGAACATCGAACCCAGCGCGCCAGCGGAAACACTGAACGTGCGCGAAGTCGCCGACGGCACAACCTGCGCGTGGGCTGAAACAACGGCGAGAAAACCCGCGAAGCAAAAGAATGCCAAGATCGATCGATTCATGAGCTTGAAAAACATCCACTTCCCGTGAATTTTTCACCCCAGGTTACGGCTTGAAGTCCCACGCTCAGGACCGGATTGGACGCCGTCGTTTCGTATGATGCGTCCTATCCGGTTCCCAACGGCACTGATCTTATCCTATGGCTGCGGGTTCTGTGCTGCAGCTGGTTGCTGCGGAGGCGGCGGCGTGCCGCCAGCCGCGGTCTGCTGATCCGGCGTGGCAGCGGAGCTGCTCGAAGGAGCCGGTGGAGCAGGCTGGGCATTATCGGGTGCGGCGACCGGCTGGTCATTCGCAGGCTGCGCACCGGGCGCGGCCACAGCCGGCGCCGACGCAGGCGGTTGCGCGTTGGCCTCTTCATAGTGCTGCAGCTTGTAGAAGATCGGCGTCACCTCGAACGGCATCTTGTCGCGTGCGTTCATCGGCGCATACCGCTTGGCGCTCAACATGTGCACGGTGTCGTCCCAGGGATCGGTCTTGAGCCAGCTTCCCAACGGCAGAGCAGGCGTTTGCGCCAGGTCGTCCCAGTTCAGCTTGGGAGCCATGTGCTCCACCGCGGCCATCCACGGCGTGCCATCGGCCTTCAACAACGAATCGCCCAGCATCGGCGTATTCAGCGCCTTCAACTCCTTTGACCGGTCCGCCAATTGCTCGAAGTAAAGGCCCGCGTTAGCCAGCCGGTCCTTGTACATGGAGTTCTCCAGATACTCCATCGCCTTCTTTGACGCGGTGTCGTTGTCCACGTCGGAGTGATTCATATTGATGCGCCGGAAAGTGGACTCGTCGGGGAACAACAGACGGTCGTTGAAGGCGTAGCGCGTGTCGATGTGGTGGCCCATGGCGATATGTGCCAGTTCCATGGAGATCACCGAGGCGATCGCTTCTTCGCTGGGCAGCGAGTCGATCAGCCCCTTGCTCAGCAGGATCGTGTTGCCCACGGTCGTGGCTTCCACGGTATCGGTAAGCAGCACGCGCGTGTGAAGCTGATCAGTGAAGGCCAGGTTGTTGGGCACCACCAGATTGATCACAATCTGGTCCAGAACCTTGTTCTCATAGCCGCCGGGATCGAGGGGCGCCACAAGGCCCGCTTCCACCAGGCGATCGATCACGTTGTTCTCGGCTTGCGTGATCCACATGCGCGAAGCCTGCAGCGGACCCACGTCCTGCGAGTCGTTGCTGTTGTCCACGGCTTCGTCCACTTTCACGCTCACGTTCTCGCTCTCGCGCGTGGGCAGCTTCAGCGAGTAGCCCCAGAAGTGCGTCTGCGCCTTCAGGCCCACTTGCTTGCTGGCCTCGGTGCGCTGCGTCTCTTCGACGTAAACGGCAGCGGGCAGCCAAATCCCTGGCTGCACGTTCATGCGCCAGCTATCGAAGTGAAAGAAATATTTTGAGGAGTCCTCCGAGGTGGGTCCGGTGTAGGTGCCGTTGAAGCGCACCACGTTGGCGCCCTCATCCTCGATCCAGATGCGTCCGTAGAACCGGCCGATGCCCTTGACGTCGGCCTTGGGATGCATGTCGTAGACCCAGGTGCGCACGCTGCCCACAAACTCGCGGCGCACGAAGCTGAAAACATAATGCTGCTGGTCGAATCCCGACGGGTCGATGAACATCATCTCCATAAATCCGTTGGGATTGTAGGTGAACTTCTCCAGGCCCAGCGCCTTGCTCAGTCCCGACATGGCCAAAAATGAGCCCTTGAAGAACCCGTGCTTGCCCTCTTCCTTCGGCTCATAGGACTTGTCGAAAAACCCTTTGCTGAAGTCCACACGGCTGAGCATGTATTGGTCGTCCGTCGGCACTTCGTAGAGCTTCACGTCCGGCCGCGTGTCCTGGATGTAGGTCTCCACCAGCGGCGTCCGCAATTGGATGTTCTTGATGAGCACCTTTTCCTGCGCGACGGCCCTTTGCACCAATGCAGCCTGGTCGGCGGTGAGCTGGCGCGCCTGTTCGTACTTCGGCTCCTTCTTCGCGTGTGCGCAAGCAACACTCATGGTCAGAATCAGGAGGGTTAGGGGGATCTTCCGAAACGTCATTTGTAACTCCTGTTGAACTTTGTCCGGCTTTGTTCCCGGCCTGCTCGCCGTTCCGGGCGCGGCGACTGAGTATCTGGCCATTTTCTTCCTTACCATGGTGATGCTACGCCATTTGGGGTGCGATGCTACGCCAACTGGAAGGTAATGGTAATCTTCGTCGTTACGTCCACGGGCTGGCCATTGTTGGTTGCCGGGCGGAATCGGATTTGCTCCGCCACGCGCTTGGCTTCTTCATCAAGCCCGTGACCCAGTCCTTGAAGCACGCTGTGCACGACCACCTGTCCGTTGGCCAGGAACGTCACGCTCAGGACCACATCTCCTTCGACGTGCAACTGCCGCGCTTCGTTTGTGTAGCGCACCGGCGGCTTGGAAAGAACTTCCACCTCCGTCGAGCGAACCACCTGTGCGTTCATCTTTGGCGCCGCGGCCACCTGCGTCATGCCCGGGATCCCGGCCGTCGCCACCTTCCCATAGTTAGACGTGGTTCCGCTGCCCGACGCTCCGGGAATGCCGGCCGAGGCCACTTTACCCAGGTTGCCGGCGCTGGAGCCGTACTTGGTTCCATTGCCAAGCCCGGTAGAGCCCACGATTCCATGCGGCGCCACGGCGGGGCCATTCATGCCGCCATAAGGGTTCCCGATGGCGGCCACCGTGGCCGGACGTGTTGCGTTGGGATTGGGAGTTACACCAAAGGTCTGGCCCAGATGCACGGGCGCCGTTGACGGCTTGACCGTCGAATTCTGCGCAGGCATTGCGGCCGCCAGAGCTGCCTTGGGCTGCGGCGCCAGGATCACCGTCTGCGGCTTCGGTTGCACCGCCGGCAGCGTCACCTTGGCTTCCATCTGGATCGGCTTCGGCTCGGGCTTTGGCTTGGGCATTTCGATCTGCCGCGGCTGCAGCTCCACTTTGGGCGGCTCTGGAGGCGGAGGCAGCTCCTGCGGGGGTGGCTGCTTGATCTTCACCGGCGGCGGCGGGTTGTTGGGGACCACGAGTTCCGTCATCTCGTAGTGCTGTTGAAGCACCTGTTTCGCCGTCATGCCAATCACAATGGCTGTCACGGCGATCAACACGTTGATGCCACCGCTCATAAGGAAGGCTAGCGGACGGCCCTCGGGCTCGGGCAGCAAACCGAATGTGCTCTGTCCACTGGTATACGATGTCGGCATCTCTCAAAACCTCGCTTGCGGCCGCCGCTCCTGCGGAGGGCAAAATCAAAAAAAAACGGCAGTATCGGGGAACGCAAACCATCAATCCATTCGGCTTATGCGCCCTTCAACTTCTCTTTCCTCATTCATCAATCAATCGAACTCGTACTGCGTCCAATAGAACCCAATCTGCGTTTGCCACCCGGTCGTCAGCGGAAGAGTCGATCCCGTCGCCGGCTTAGAACGATGGGCCGCTCAGCGCCACCTGCTTCTCATATTTCTATATGGATGCGCCTAACCCTTCCATCGCTTTCTGGGCCAGATTCCTTGAGCGAAAAATGGAAAGATTTCATTACCATTATACGGAGCAGATGGTTACTCGCAGATCACCCAAATTGTGTAGGTACTGGTACCAAGGGAACAGGGGAATCCGCTTGAATACCCACCCAAGCCGGGTTTGCCCACGGACATTCCGTTCCTTTACTTTATCAATCCAAGGCACTTCAAAAGGAAACGGCCGCTGATCTCGCGACTGAAGATGCGCTCCTGGAATACCAAATCGGAACCTCACGAACGGCCCAACCAACGTAGTCCCATAGCGCCGTGTTCGAGCTCCCGGCGTAGCAAACGGCACAAGCGGAAGATTCAGGCCGAACGGTCGGATGGCCGCGCGGTCGAGCTCTATTCTTATAGACTCAAGGTAAACCAAACAAGTCGCGCGAGGGTAGTCTTTTTGTGAAGATTTTTGTTACGGGCGGGGCGGGATACATCGGAGGTACTGTTGCGGGCCTACTTTCCGAAAAGGGCCACAAGGCAGTCGTTTTCGACAATTTGAGTCACAGCCGGCGCGATTTGCTGCCGGCGGGAGTGGACTTCATCAAGGGCGAGCTGGCCGATCGGCAAGCTCTAGAAGACATCTTTCGAGTGGCCCGGATTCAAAACCAGCCCTTCGATGCCGTCCTCCACTTCGCCGCCCTCATTGAGGCCGGCGAATCGATGGTGCGCCCGGAGATCTTCTTCCGCAACAACACCGCATCCACTCTTTCGCTCCTTGAGGCGATGCTCGCGTGCGGTCCCAAACGCCTGGTCTTTTCTTCCACCGCGGCTGTCTATGGCGAGCCGGAATCCATTCCGATTCAAGAAGATGCACGCTTGGCGCCCTCCAACCCCTACGGCCAGTCCAAGCTCCTCGTTGAGCAGATGCTCGCCTGGCTCAATCGCATCCACGGCTTGCGTTACGCCTCGCTGCGCTACTTCAACGTGGCCGGCGCCCACGAGGGGCCGGCCGGCATCACCCGCGGCGAAGCGCACGAGCCCGAGACCCACCTGATCCCGCTGGTCCTCGACGTCGCGCTCGGACGCCGTCCCTCGATCCACATCTTCGGCGACGATTATCCCACGCACGACGGCACCTGCATCCGCGACTACATCCATGTCACCGACCTGGCCGACGCGCACCTTCTTGCGCTCGCCGCCCTAAACTCCGGCCCCGAAAATGACTCAGGCCCCGAAAATCAGCCGGCTCTCATCTATAACCTTGGGAATGGTCGCGGTTTTAGTGTGCGAGACGTGATTGAGTCGGCCCGCCGCGTCACCGGCCATCCAATCCCAGCGGAGATTCTTCCCCGCCGTCCAGGCGATCCCGCCGTGCTCGTCGCCGGCTCCGCAAAAGCCATCCGCGAACTGGGCTGGAAGCCGCGTTACACAGCGCTCGACGAGATCGTCCGCACGGCCTGGATCTGGCACCAGAAGCGCTATCCCGCATAGAAGGGACGGCTGCTATTTCTAACTGGGTGCCCCGGTCCCTCGCATTTGGGGACCTGGGATCGTACGGACGCGGCGGAGGAGTTAGCCATGCAGCGCATCTATTTACTCTCGACAGGTGGAACCATCGAGAAGGTCTACTCCGAGCAGAGTGGCGCGGTAGAGAATCGCGCTGCCAAGCTGGACCGCTATCTGCGCGCGCTCCGGCTGCCCGACGCCGAGATTCGTTCCATCCAGCTCATGAACAAAGACTCGCTCGAAATGACCGGCGCCGATCGCGCCGAGGTCCGCGATCGCGTGGCCGAGCTTCTCAACGAAGGCGTTCCCATCGTCATCTCTCACGGCACCGACACGATGGTTGAGACAGGGCTGTTCCTTGAATCGGCCTTTGCCGGCCTCCCCTCCTCGGCCCTGAAAGTCCCGATCATTCTGACCGGGGCCATGACTCCGCTCGGCTTCGAGGGCAGCGACGCTCTGCAGAACCTTACCGAGAGCCTGCTTGCCGCGCGCCTGCTCTCACCGGGCGTCTTCGTCGTCATGCACGGCCAGGTCTTTCCCGTCGGCCGCGTCCGCAAGGACAAAGACAAAGCCACCTTCGTCTGGAAATAGATCCGGCGACAGCGGCTCCACAATTGCTATGCGCGGGCCCGTAACCGCCGAGTGGCTTTTTCATCAAGAAAAAGCCACCCTGCAAGACGCCGGAAAAGGGCAGGTGAGTTGTGGAACCGCTCTATGACGTGGAATTCGTGCAACCACAGAGGACACCCAACAATCCAATAGACTGAATCGGCGCATGAGGTTTTCCCCGATGGCCAACAACAGAGACAAAGGCTTTTTCCGCGCATTTCTCGATTTCTTCGTCCTCTTCAGCGGCATTTCAACCGCCTCAAACCTCGCGCGCACGCAGGGCCGCGCACTTCTCACGCGTGGCATCTTCCTCTTCCGCGGGAAATGAGATTTCTGCCCCCGCCCATATCTCCGCTTTCTGATCCCTGTTCTCTGATCTCTGTTCTCTGTAAAATCATTCCATGCCGATCTCGCGCCAGCAGGCCCTCGATTACTTCGAATCCCCAGACCTGATCGGACTGGGATTCGAGGCTGACGCTGTGCGCCGCCGCCTGCATCCCGAGGGAGTGGTCACCTACATCATCGATCGCAACATTAACTACACCAACTACTGCACCGAGTACTGTACCTTCTGCGCCTTCTATCGCCCGCTGCCCCGCGCCGGCAAGCCCGATCCGCGCGCTGACGAGGGCTACATCCTCGACCTCGAAACCATTTACGACAAAATCGCCGAGACCCTGGAGATGGGTGGCACCGGCGTGCTGATGCAGGGCGGCATTCATCCCGATCTCAAGATCGACTGGTTCGAACGCCTCTTCCGCGGCATCAAAGAGCGCTTTCCGCAGATCTGGCTGCACTGTCTCTCCGCTTCTGAAGTGCTTGCGATCGCCGAGTACTCCTCGCTCGACCTGCGCACCACGATCGCTCGCCTTCGCGACGCCGGGCTCGACTCGATTCCCGGAGGCGGCGCAGAAATCCTCGACGACGAGGTCCGCCATCGCATCGCGCGCCTCAAATGCGACACCGAAGACTGGGTGAGCGTGCACCGGACGGCGCATCAATTAGGCATGCGCACCACGGCCACGATGATGTTCGGTGTGGGCGAGACCTTCGACCAGCGCGTTAATCATTTCGAAACGGTCCGCCGCCTTCAGGAAGAGACCGGCGGATTCACGGCCTTCATCCCCTGGAGCTTCCAGCCAGGAAACACGGCGCTCGGCGGCCGCGGCTGGGACGAAGCCACGTCCGTCGAATACCTCAAGGTCCTCGCCATCGCGCGCCTTTATCTCGACAACATCGAGAACGTGCAGGCCAGTTGGGTCACGCAGGGATTGAAGGTGCTCGAGCTCGGCCTCCACTTCGGTGGCAACGACGTGGGCTCGGTGATGCTTGAGGAAAATGTCGTTCGCGCGGCCGGCACCTCGAACTGCACCACTGAAGAAGAGCTGCGTCGCATCATTCGCGACGCCGGCTTCAAGCCCGTCCAGCGCGACACTCTCTACCGCACAATGTTTCTGAATTAACAAAAGCTCGGATTTGCCAAACGATCCG
>CAZANC010000039.1:0-18738 GCA_964486495.1 uncultured Occallatibacter sp. | reverse complement strand
AATCCCAACAGCCCCTTCAGAATGACGACATCGGATTCGCGCGCGCATGCCAGGCCTACATGCCATTCAGGATTGGAGACGAGTCCTTCCGGCGTGCTGCCTTTAACGCTGACCCCGAAATGCTTGCCGTGCGCTCTGGCCGGGCGAAAAGCAACCCGTGACAGCTCCTGATCCAGATGTTCGTACAGCGGAAATGCCTTTACAGCGAGTGACGCCGATTGGGCAACCTCGAAGAGCGCGTCCTCGGTGCCGCGTTGCAGATCGTAGGTCAGGAAACCGACTTTCAGCCGAGGTTTGGATTCTTCGCTTTTCGAGTGGATGTCCGCACTCCCTTCGATGTCAGACTCATAAAAGCTCGAGCCAGCGATTCTACGGGATGAAAATATGCCATGCGCAAGTTCCGCCGATGGTCGAGTTGTCGAATCGATGGTTTTCTCGCCCACGCGAAGGTTTGTGGAGATAAGTTGGGATTCGTTCTAACTAAAAGGAAACCCCCGCGCTTGCAAAGTTCGAAAAACAAAGGTGTGCCGGGAACATCAGCGGCAGAGAATCTCGTTCGCTCTTTCGGGTTGCTGGCGGGCGTAGCTCACTTTACTTTGGCACGCACGATCAGTTCGCCATTGCGCTTGAGATACCCCACGATCTGGGTGGCATAAAAGTAGGCGTCAGCCCCCAGGATCCGTCTCACCGGAAGCAGAACCCGGTAACCCAGTACATAAGCATAACGGTTCGTGTGAGGACGCAATCCCGCCCTCCCCAGCAGGTTATTGATGGCTCTGAAGTTCCAGCAGTACAGATGCTGGTTAAGATCGGGCGTGAAGGAAGCCGATTCGTGTTGCTCGCGCGGAAGAACAATCAGAAGCTCGCCGTGTTCCGCGATTAGTTCCCGCATCAGCTTCAGATGCTCGAGCGGGCTCTCCAAATGCTCCAACACATGCCGGCAGAGGACAATATCCCATGCCTTCCTCGGGACCATGTTGATATCGTCATAGACTGCGATATTCCGCCGCAGGCAAATCTCACGAGCTTCGCTGCTGACGTCCCATCCGGAGGCATTCGGCAGCGAGGCGATTCCCTGGCCAATTCCGCAGCCATATTCGAAGATTCGCTTGGATCGCTCTTCGGGGGAGAAGTAAAGACGCGCTGACGCTTCTGCTCGCGCCCAGAAATATTCATCCTCGCCAATCAAGTGGGCGTGTCTTTGAGAATGATATCCCATGTCATAAATGGGATCCCTTTCAGGCATCGTCAGCTCAATCTCCGTCCCTTCATGTCGAAACAGCCACTTCCCGGGAATCGTCAGAGAGCCGCGGGGGATCCCTCTCTCCAGATGGTCCGGCGAATCATCGACAAAGATTCGGCAGGTCAACTCTCAAGCTGCTTCTCATCGCGCCACCATGTAACATCCGCGAGCCATTGGCGCATTCTGCTGTAGATATCGTTCCCGGAGGCAATCACACGTGCATATCCGGCCGCCGCAATCCGCTTTCTGGCGGTCTCGTCGCGCAGATAGAATTGCACTTTGTCGATAAACTCTTCGGGGCCCTCGAAAAACTCTGCTTCTTTTCCTTCGCAGTAAAACTCCTGCATGGCCGGAGTTCGCTCGGAGAGAAGGAAAACGCCGCAGGCTGGGATCTCCCATGATCGATTTGTGTACTGGTCGCGATTCCATTTGCTGAAGAAGCAGGCGCCAATCTTACTTGCACAAAGCGCCAGCCGGTAGTCTGCTCCCCTGGCGTAAGAGATCGGCCGCACGGACTGATATACATCGCGCGGCAGAACCGACCTCCATTCCGCATCCCCTCCGCATATCCTGCACTTCAAGCCGTCGCGCACAACTCTCGACAGACATTCAACGCGAAGGTCGGGCTCCATGTGGCCGGCGTAAACAACGTCGGATCCCCAGGTTTGTTGTTCAAGGCTGCTGAGCTGGGTTGGGTAGTGCATCCAGGGAATGTAATACATCATGAGAACCCGCACGTGCTTGATTCCGGCTGCGGCGGCCTCATTGATATTGCACTGCCTGTTTACGTGATACCCATCGTATTCTGGAAGCGCCTGTGTCAGCAGCCGGTATTCTCTTTGCGCCGGCCTTCCCAATGGATCGTCGCAATGTGAGCCTGAGGCAAACGCCACATTGGCAACATGTGTAACGGTTTCTGCAGTGTAATGGTGCCCCTGATAAAAATGCGCCACGTCGGGGCGCATTTCTCTAATACGTTCAGCCACGATCCGATTCACTTTGCCGATGTGAGGACCAAGCAAGTAGCGCTGTTCGAGACGACCAACAAGAGTTCGCGGAATATAGGAATGAGTGTCAAAAAGCTCGGTCTTTATCCCAAGATCACGGAGCGCCCGCAGCCAGGCAAGCTCGTGGATTTCCCCGAAGGCAGATCGGACGATCAGGACGGACTCGATTTTTCTCCGGCCACGCTCCGCCATAAGTTCTTCAAGGAAGATCCAACTCAGGAAGGGCGAACGCCGCGCGCTCCACCCATCACGGGGGTCGAACCGGATAGACGTTTTACAGCGTCAATAAAAAGATCGCAGATGCGAAACCCGGCGACCGAAAGTGCTGCACGGTACATGCGAAACGAGAGGTATTTGCCCAGACCGAGTTGAGATAACGCCGATGCGTAATGCTGGAAAGAGGATCTGGAACAGGCGCGTGCCTGAATCGCAAGAAGCGGGTACGAATAACGGGCGACATCGGAACGAATCAAGCGGCCCACTTCAGGGCCGTGCGCGGATTCCAAGCTCTGGGCGATCTCGAGAAGACCGCGAACAAAGTTCAGCGAGTGCTCGGGAGTCAACTGCCGCGGGGCGAACCGCTCGCGTTCACTTACGCTCGACCCGAAGTAATGATCGCCGCCGACCCGTCGGATCGCGGTTATACGCGACATATAATATCCCGGCGATGTCATGAGTAAGTTGCCGACTAAGTAAAGCTGATAGAGCAAAGTGCCATCGAATTTGTCTGTTCGTACGGCGCGCGCCGCGTCTGTACGGATGGTTAGGCCGGAAATAAAGACCGATCTGCGAAAAAATGCCGCCACCGTCTCAGGTCCCGCCTGGAACACACGATCACCTGGAAAATAGCGGTGCACGTCCAGCGCTTGTCCGGTTTCCTTTTGGGTTGTTTGCCACGCGCGCAGGATGACGCCGACCTCGGGCACAGCATTAGTTGCTTTCGTTAGTTCGTTTAAAGCGCCGGAGCACCAAAGGTCATCGTCGCCCATGAATACGGAGTATTCCCCTTCTGCATGATCGAGGAGAAAGCGCAGATTGCCATCGTACCCGAGGTTCGCCGGGGTCGTGAGGAAGCGGACATCCAGGAGCTCGTGCTCCCGTGAGAACCGGTCAACCACTTTCGCAATCTCTGCATGCTTCGGCGAGCAATCCTCGCTAACCAGGATCTCCCAATTGCCTGGCGCCTCGGATGCAATGCTCTTGAGCAATTCCGACAGTTCTCGGGGGCGGTTGAAAGCCGGAATGCAGATCGAGAATCTCTTCGTCATTTTCTGATCTTTGTCGCAAGAGACCGGTTCAGCGGCCGCTCCCAGCTTCATGTGGCTCTGCGCGCCGCTCTGGTATCCAGAGAGTTTGTTGATCTGTTCCCTTAAGGGAGTGCGGCCTGCGCGACGGGTCGCGGCGCGAAGCTCACAGACCTGCTCAAAGTCTGCTCGACGGCGCAGAACAGCAGAATAGGAACGCCTCTTGTGGCCAGGAGGTAAACACCCAGCGTCGCTGTCATGGGTACCGTCCAGACGCACAACAGGGTGAGAATGTAAAAGCCAAGCAGTATAGTCCCGATGTCAATCGCGGAATGTGTCGCCGCAATGCAGTACCGCGCAATCCTGCCGATGACGAAGAATCCGCCAAAAACACCCAGCACGCCGAAATTAAAGTAAAGTTCGGCGAGAGTTCCGGGCACGACGCCGTTGATCGATGGATCTTCATAGATGAACTGTCCCACAAGCGCCGTCATCGCCTGCGGCTCCGGAACCTTCAGGGGTAAGTGCAGCAAAGTCGCAGGGGCGTTAATGGTCATGGCCAATCCCGCAAGTAGAGTCGAACCGAGCGCATGGCCATATCGGCCCACCATGTCAAAGGCAAGGCTGATCGTGGGGTATCGTCCCATCTGCCAGTCGAAGACAGCGGCCAATTGATTGGCGACAAATTGGCTGGTGCTCATCCCGCTCCGAGCGAGATCGTCAAAGCCGCTGTTCAGCAATGTAGTGGTTCGCGCGATCGTTTCGAACACAATGATCCCCATGACTCCGACAGCGATGACAGCAGCGAAGGAGCGAAAATGCCGAGGAGCAATCTTCTTGACGACAAAAATCAGGGGCAGGACCGCGAGCAGATTTTCAGCACGGCTGCCCGTCCAAAAGAGATTCAGGAGTATGCAGGTCGAACCGCCAACAAGCGCTGCAAGAGTGACTCTGGGATAATTCCTGCCGGTTCGCGAAACCAGGAATGCAGTTAACAGGAAGATGATTCCCCAGGAAAGCCACGCGGACATGAATACAAAACGGGCGGTTCCTTCTGCAAGTTGTCTCGACCTATCGACAGTTGCGATATTCTCAAATGATTCGCCAGGGCCGGAGAAAAGCATGGTTGTACCGGCAATGCCTATGAGCGTGAAAACAAATCCAGCGAGAACGAACAATCTGGAACGCACACGAACAAGGTGTGGGCCTTTCTCGGGCGGCGTCGGACGCGCAGGGACTAGTCCCCACCAAAGTGCCAATTGTGCAAGGAAAACGAGCGCAAGCGATAAGTACACGTGATGGAACTGGGTGTGGGTGTCAAGCGCGGCGATCTCATAGAAACCGAGCGACACATAATCCGCCCCGGTAAGATGGACGAACGCCGACAGCGGGTAGGTGAGCAAGAACGTGCCGAGCACCAGAGTGTAGCTGCTTAAGAAACTGCCGGTCTTCACTGCGGCGCGAAGCAGCATTGCGGCAGAAATCACAAGAAGGATTGCGGCGAGCACCCCGGCGCCCGGTGCATCGACCCGCTCGCGCCGCACGAGCAAGGTGACAGCGACAAGGACGACGATCGCTGCGAACAGCCGGCGCCATGGAATGAACCGCGTGTTCTGTCCTTCTTTCAGCACGGGCTTTCAGCCACCTCTTCTTCGTTCTCCGCGAGAAACCGGCCCCGGAAAAGTTCCACCAGCGCCGAAGCCATGGCGCGAACAATGCTGGGCCGGATGCCCCAGAGCGATTGCAGGCGGACATCCTGCTGCGTGGCGAGATAGAGCGCCAGACAAGTGAAGTAAATTGCCTCTGAAATCAGGCTCGCGCAACAGAATCCGAAGGCTCCCCATCGCGGCACGAGAAGCACACTGAGAACGATGAGGGCCGTCAGATTGATGACCGCCCCAACGGTGCCCGGAACGATGAAGCGGAGGCCGCGAAGGTTATTTTCCAGCGTTCTCGTCATGGCTCTCAGCGCCATGGCGAGCGCAAGAGGATACGCGGCGGGAATCGCATTGACGTATGCTTTGCCAAAGCCGAATCGGATCACAGGATCGACAAGAGCGCAGGCGAGAAGAAAGCTCATTCCGGCAACGACCTGCGCCATCTGGAAGCGGCGCAGCATAAGTGCAAACGAGGCGTCAGAGCTTTCGGCGCTTGAAACTTCGACAAATCCAATCTGCGTGAACGCTTCAGTAGTAATCGTGATCGGCATGGTTAGCGCGAAGGCAATCGCAAAGTAGCCGATCTGCTCTAGTGTCGTTGTGCGAATGAGGATGGCTCGATCGGAATTGAGCAGAACCACAGCCGCGAGGCTCGGCGCGGCGAAGCGAATCCCCAGCGCGAGACACTGTGAGTAAGCGCCGCGCGGGAGCTTCCGGTTCAGCCACTGAGGTTTGATATGAATCAGGTGCAGAAGGCACTGGAGCAATTGGCTGCCTAGCGCGGCGAGCGCGGCGGCGAGCGGCGTGAGTGTGCCAGCGAGCCAAAGGATGAGAAGAGCAAGCACGTAGCCTGCCTGGCCGGCGAGCATTACAGCATTGACCCAGGTGAAGCGCCTCAAGCCGTAGGCCATGGCATTGAAGTACGGCACAAGGATCATGAAGGCGCCGCATGCGCAGGAGATCTCAACCGGAACCGCTAATTGACGATTGTCACCGGTAAGTGTGAGCGGCGCGCACAACACGAAGAGCGGAACCGCCAGCAGAACCTGAACAATAGCGAGGCGGAAGCCGGTCGTTAGGATTTCTTCAGTGCGCTCTGCGCTTTTGGAGATCAGGGCGGTGATCGCCTGGGGTGTTCCCAAACTGAAGAAAGCTCCCATCAGCGTGGGAAAGTACAGGAGAATCGCCAATTCTCCGCGCCCTCGCGGCATCAATAGACGAGAGACCAGCAGGCCCGAAACGGCGCCAAGTCCCACGCGGAGAACATTGGCTCCCGAAGTCGAGACATAGGACCAAATGAGATGTTTGCGGTGGTCGGACGTCTTGGTTCTCAATGATTCGATCGCTAGTCACTCGTTGACAGTAACCGATTTGAACTCGGCCAGCAGTTGCGCGATGTGACGGCTTCCGGCGAGGATCCTGCGCCCCAAAATGTAAAGCCACGAACCAAGCAATCCGAGTGCCATGAAGATGAGGACGATGAATGTCCGCCTGGGCGCGGATTTTCGTTCCGGAGGAATTGCTTCTTCGACCACCTGAATCACCGCGGCATTCCTGGCCTCATCCCACCGCGCGGCGTCATATTGTTTCAGGAGCAGGTCGAAGAGCGCCTGGCGGTACTCGAGTTCATGCTCTGCGCGCAGATACTCCGCACCTGCGCCGGCAACGTCCGCGAGATCCAATCCGCCGGATTCAGGGGAGCCGCTGCGCTCTTCCAGTCTGGCTGATTGATCTTGAAGCGAGGAGAGTTGGCTCTCAAGCAACTGCACCTCGGGATTCTGCTCTGTCGAATAGGAGCGCAGCGCCTGAAGCTGTACTTCCTTGGCCGCCACTTGCGCGTGCAGATCGGCCAATGACGTGATCAATGCCTTGGTCTGCGCGTCCAGTTGGACCAGGCCCTTTTGTTTTTGGATTTGCTGCAGCGCAAGCTCGGCTGAAACCAGGTCCTCCTTAGCGTCCTTCAACCGCTGTTCGTAAAAGAGCCGTCTCTGCGACGCTTCAGTCACCGCCAGATTTTTGGTAAGCGCGCGAAGTTGCTCGGGGTAGGCGTTGGCGATGTCAGCGGCTCGCTTCTTGTCTGTATCAATCACGGAGATTGCGATCAGCGTGCTTTTTTCTGACGTGACAGTTGTACGATCAGCCAGCGCCTTTCGAGCGGCCGTCATATCTTTCGCGTGATAAACGCCTGCGAGACCGAATTCTCCGATGATCCCGTCCGCAATGGGTCGCGAAGCCAGCAGTCCCAGATAAAGCTCGTTGGGATTTCTTAGATTCAACGATCCCCCGGTTGCACCTGCCAGTGGGTTTGCGGCGGTTGGATTCAGCGCCATTTGGCTCATCAGGAAGGCCGCGGTCGACTGGGTTTGCTGCGGCGTCATGATCCTGGTTGTTGCCGTATAACTCACCGGTAGCAGCAGGCTCACTACGATCCCAACGAGCGTTGCAATTCCCGTCACCAGCGCTACCAGGCGTTTGCCGCGCGCCAACTGCAGCAGAGCGCCATAGAAGGACAACGCAGGTGCTGTTCCGCGTTTATCGGATGAGAGCTCTCCTTGCGGAGAGGCAGCTTCATGATTGATCACTGGACTCTGTTCCATCGTGGCTCGCCGATCTGCTAGTAGGCCGTACCGAGAACGGCGCCTGTCAAGGCTGTTTGTGAAAGGATTTGCGTGAAATAGGGGAGTTGCTGGATGAATGTGCTCGGCCCCTTCAACTTCGGTGGAACGATGATCGCGTCTCCTGGCAGCAATGTTGTCTTGTCAAAGTCCGAGCGCCAAAGCTCGCCGTGAGTCTGGCGGCTGATCACCGTGCCGTCCGCACGAATGAGAAAAATGCGCCTCGTATCTGCCTGGCGCGTGGGTCCTCCCGCATCGTTCAGGTATGCGTAGAGCCGCTTCCGCCGCTCATAGCGGAAGGCATTTTCGTTGTAGACTGCGCCGGAAACCTGAACAGTGTTGAACTCCGGCGGAACGTAGAATGTGTCTCCATCTTCCAGCGGAAACGCCGGAATGTCATCGACGCTGCTCGCGTCGGGCTTCATGGCCAGAACCACGCGCCCTGTGGGTTGAACAGCGGCGAGCTGCGAAATCAAGGCCTGCTGGGCGCTCAACTGCGCCTGCTGATCCTGGGCGTTGGATGCGCCAACGGTTGAAGTGGCTGCATTCCGGGCCAGAAGGTCTCTCTGCATTTGTGCAGTCGATTGCCTGATTTCGAGCTCCTCGGCCTTGCGCGTGGAGATGCGGTTGAGCTGCGAAGCATAGAGATAGGAGTGCGGAGTAAGCCCTCCGGCGCGCGTCACCAGCTCGCGGAGCGTTTCCCCTGGGCCGATCCGGTAAACGCCCGGCGCATTCACCTCGCCGTCAACGCGGACGAAAGCCGCGTGCTTATCGACGGGAAGAGGAATGTCCTTTTCAGAAAAGATAGTGACAACATCTCCGGGCTCGAGAACAACGTTGTCAGTCGACGCCGGGTTGTCAATGGCGTTGGCCAGGTTGAACGCGATCAGGCGGGTGCTCAAATCGTGTTGATCCAGGCGCTCAACGGCAGCGTAGTCCCAATTGATCTCTTCGCCGTTCCGAGCCGCCTCGAAACTGGTTTCGCCGCGCTGGTTGCCTTCGTTTTGGGCAATGGTCCCCGTCTTCGGATTGGTCCCCGCTTGTTGATTGGGTCCAGTCTGCGGGTTCAGCCCCGTCTGCTGATTGATTCCAGTCTGCGTGCTCAACCCTTGTTGCGAGCTTGTTGCGGTCTGTCCGGCCTGAAGAGGCTGTGCGCCGGTTCCGTTCTGCGGATTCACTCCGTTCTGCGGATTGAATCCGTTCTGGGCGTCGTATTCGGTTTGTCCGGGTATTGCGGTCTGCACATTCGTACCCGTTTGGGGATTGAACTGGTTCGGCGAAAGGCCAAAGGGATGAGCGTTTCTTTCGGGCACAAGAAAGTTCTGCTGATTCCAGTAATCGCGAGTAAGGAGGAACTGGCGTGTCGGAATCAGGTCGGAGACGCGCATCCCATCGCGCCACACATAACGCCCCGGTTGGGCCACATTGCCGCGAAGAGTCACTGCATTATCGAAGCGCGGCGAGAGCGGATAAACGCGCAGCAGGTCTCCGTCGCGAAGCGGGCGCTTCATTCCGAGATCGTCGAGCGCGAACGAATCCGCCTGGCGGCCTTGGTGATTCTCGATCCGTTCCAGCAGAACACGATCCTCGTCGGCCAGGTTCGTCGTGCCGCCCGCATCTTCCAGCGCCGAAGCAACCGTCTCTTCACCCTTGATCTCGTAGATCCCCGGCTCGTTCACGCTGCCGATGATCGCCACTTGCGACCCCGCCGGAGGAATATAAATCACATCTCCCGGCAGCAATTGAGCATCGTGAGATTTGTCGCCTCTGCGCAACAAATTGTAAACGTCAAAGTCCGTGACCACCGTATCTCCGCGCCGCAACTGCACGTGGCGCATCGAGCCGGTCGCAGACGGTCCTCCCGATACAAACAGAGCGTTCACCAGCGTGCTGAGCGAGCTGATGGTGTAGACACCCGGCTGGCGCGCGCTACCCAAAACAAAAACCTGGATGGAGCGAAGCTGGCCCATTGTCACATTCAGGTCAAAATCCTTGTAGAGCGTGGCAATCGCCGTGTGCAGAAAGCTCTGCAGTTGCTCGAAGCGCAGCCCGGCGACGGTCAAGGTGCCTACCGTGGGAACAAAGATTTGCCCGTTTCGATCCACGATCACGCGCGTATCTAAATCAATCTTTCCCCAAACATGAATGAGCAGCTCGTCGCCCGGCCCGATCACGTAATCTGCGGGAACCGGAATCCGGTCAAGCGGCGCGAAGGTTGTGGGAGATTCATCGAACAACTCTCTGCCGAAAACCTTCAGTGGATGCCCGGCCTCATCTTCGGCGAAGATCTGAAATTCCGTCTGCGTGGTAATAGGGCCAATTGGCTTGTACGGTGGCGGGACGTTCGTCGCCGGAGCTGGAGCGACCCCGAATGGAAGTGTGCCTACGCCGGGCGTGGTTCCCGGAGGATACGCCGCCGTTTCCGGTGAAGGAACCGTGCTCGTTGTCGGGGGACACAGAGCCGCCGTGCCTTCGGAAACAGGTCCCGGTCCGGTTGGACAAGCAATCGTCTGCGCTCCGGGCGCGGTAGGTGTCGTTTGCCCGCCGCAAAGGGCGCCGGGAAAGAGAAGGGTGAGCAGAATTTTATTTTTCATTGGAATATCGTTCTTGATTCGTGCCCGTGTTCGTTTGGATGTGTTCGGGTCCCGTGGGGCCGCTCCACAAGTTGCGATCCGCTTTGAACAGGGCGACTTCGGCACTGAGTTGGTCGACCTTTTGTTCCAGGCTGCGCATTTGAGCAGAGTATTGGTTGTGCGAACCGTCGCCGGAACTCTCCTGGTTTGCGCCGTTCAAAAGGCCACGCATGGCTTCGCGCGCCAGGTCCGACACGCTGCGCGCGCCGGTGGCCACACAAAGCCGCCGCAGAGTGGAGAACTCCTCTTCAGACATTCGGATGCTGACGATCCGTGACCTTGGTCTCAGGACTCTCATATTGAATTCAGGCAGGGGATCAAAATTTCAGCGCAGCATGCCCGCTTGCGGGGGTGGGCAGAGGTCAGATGATTCGCGGGGTTGAACTCAAACGTTGGACACCCGGATTTGTTCCGTGAGGAATTGGGTTGCGACCACAACAGGCTCCGATACAGGCTTCGCCCCTCTCGGTCCCAGGCCGCTTGATGAACTGCTCATTTTCGCTTCAATAAAAAACAGCACACGGTCAGGCCGACGACTCGATGGATGTGTGCCTCGCAGCCAGATGCGGCCCATCTGTGTAAAGCGTGGATTCGTGAGCGAGACTACCTTAACACGCGTCTTCGGGGGGAAGCAAGGAAAACGTATGACAAATGAATACGTATCTAAGTGACTGACTTCATTGCTAAGTACGGTCGATTTCGCCTTTCTGCCGGTGACCAAAGGCACCGTCTCAAGGCGGCGAGACTTGTCAATCCCGATCGTGCAACCGGGCCGGCCGAAGCAGCCGCAGATACATGAATGCGGCCATCTGCATGAACAATGCTCCACAGCAATCCAGCAGGACATCCCATGGCGATCCGGTGCGGTTGGGCAGAAGGGTCTGGTGCCATTCATCCCAGCTGGCCACAAGAGCCGTGCCCACGAGCGCCAACCCGGCATCGAAGAGAAACCGGTTGCGAGGCAAACTCATCCACAAGGCGCGCAGCCATGCCAGCCCCAGCGCGCCGTAGCCAACAAAGTGGCCGGACTTGCGAATGTAGTGATGGATCGTCGCCCAGCGGGCATCTCCGACCGGCCCGAAGAGTGCCTCAAACAATACGCGCAGCGGGTGCGACGTTCGGTCCGCGCCGAAATACTTTGTCGACTCCACCGCGATGATCGCAATTCCCACGGCCACAGGCCACCATGCTCCGATCCAGAATCGGGGTCCCCGCGGACCGGTCTCCGTCCGTGGGGCGGAGAACCTGAGGCCGCGCCGGCTATTCGACATGATAGTTGGGCGCTTCCCGGGTGATGATCACGTCGTGCACGTGACTCTCGCGCAGGCCGGCGCCGGAGATGCGCACGAACTTCGCCTTTTCCTGCAGCTCCGCAATATTGGCGCATCCCAGATAGCCCATGCCGGAGCGCAAACCACCCACGAGTTGGAAGACCATCGCTTCCAGCGGCCCGCGATAGGGCACGCGCCCCTCGATCCCCTCGGGAACAAACTTGGCCAGCCGGTTTTCATTGGCGCGCTCGCGCTGCACCACATCCGCGGGCCCGCTTTCCGCAACGGCAAGATCGGCCGACCCCTGGAAGTAGCGCTCGCCCGAGCCCTGGCTCATGGCCGTCAGCGAGCCCATGCCGCGATAGCTCTTGAAGCTGCGCCCCTGGTAGAGGATGGTCTCGCCCGGGCTCTCGTCCACGCCGGCAAAGAGCGAGCCGATCATCACCGAGCTGGCTCCCGCGGCAATGGCCTTGGTCACCTCGCCGGAGTACTTGATGCCGCCGTCGGCAATGACCGGAATCCCATGCTTCTGGGCGGCGCGGTAAGCCTCGGCGATGGCGGTGATCTGCGGCATGCCGGCGCCGGTGACCATGCGCGTGGTACAGATGGAGCCGGGCCCGATGCCCACTTTGATGGCGTCGGCGCCGGCGTCGATCAGCGCCATTGCTCCCTCATACGTGGCCACGTTGCCGGCCAGCAATGCCACGCCGGGGAAGCGCTTCTTTACCTCGCGCACCGCCTCGAGCACGCGAGACGAGTGCCCATGCGCGGAGTCAATTGCCAGCGCATCGGCGCGGTTGCGCACCAGCTCTACCGCGCGCTCAAGAAAATCGCCCGTCGCGCCGATCGCCCCGCCCACGCGCAGCCGGCCCTGGTCGTCCTTGCTGGCGTTGGGATACTTCAGCTTTTTCTGGATGTCTTTGACGGTGATCAGGCCCATCAGCTCGTACTTGTCATTCACCACCAGCAGCTTTTCCACGCGGTGCTTGTGCAGGATCAGCTCGGCCTCTTCGAGCGTGGTGCCCACGGGCACGGTGATCAAATCCTCCTTGGTCATCACGTCGCCCACGGGAATATCGGTGCGCGTCTCGAAACGCAGATCGCGATTGGTCAGGATACCCACCAGACGCTTGCCCTGCGTCACCGGCACGCCGCTGATGCGGTAGCGGCGCATCACTTCGAGCGCGTCGCCGATCAACTTCTCTGGGCCGATGGTCACCGGATCGACAATCATGCCGCTCTCTGAGCGTTTCACCTTGTCGATCTCGCCGGCCTGGTCGGCGATGGAGAGATTGCGGTGCACAATGCCGATGCCGCCCTGCTGCGCCATGGCGATGGCCATGCGCGACTCCGTTACCGTGTCCATGGCCGAGGAGAGCAGCGGCGTGTTCAGCGTGATCGCCCGCGTCAGATGCGTCTGCGTGCTCACCTGCATCGGCACAACTTCACTAAAGGCGGGCACCAGCAGAACATCGTCGAATGTGAGGGCTTCAGAGAGATTTTCGGTCAGCATAATGGTATGAGGCGCCCGAGGAACAGGGACTCTTCATTGGCGGGCGGTTCCCACTATTGTAGCGGAGCGGGCAGGTGCGGGGCAGAGGCTGGAAATCGTCGTGAAGCAGTCGGTGGTGTTAACGCAACTCTTCCTCAAGCTGACGGACGAGCTCTGGAGTCACGCGCGGCACGCCGGGGCGAGCGGGGAGCGGCGGCACACCATTTCGAGTGCGGCTTTGACCATCCGCTTTTGCAGTCGCGGCTCGCAAGGTTTCGTTTGTGCGCGAATCGGGCATGTGTTCATGGTAGACCAAATCGCCGCTTGCGTGCAGGAGCAGGAGGGTGTGCGGTTGAGGGTGGTGACATATGACGCGCTGCGATCGAAGGTTCGAGAATCCGGACCGGATGCAAACGATCATTCCAGGCATGGTGCACCCATTCTGGGTTGAAGAAGCAACCGCGGATCCTTCGACTTCGCAGGCCGCGCGTAGGACGGCCCGCTGCGCTCAGGATGACATTGCGGTATTCGGGTTGGTGCGATCCCACGTCTCAAAATTGAGACGTGGGACACCCGGCGCTCAGCCTCGAGAAAGTGTCTTCGAGCCAACAATCCCCAAGCCGCGTATGAAGCGAAATGCTCCCAAGAAAATGGCGCCCATCGCGGTGACGTTTACCAAAATACTGTGGAACCCGATGCTTGTTAGAAGGATCCCTGCCACGCAAACCAAGCCGCCAGCCAAGACATCTCTCTCCAACGCCCCGCTCTGCCGCGTTTCGCTGCCGGGCACTTTCAGAGGCTTGATGGCGAAGTAGCAGAGGGAAAGCGCCAACGCAAGGAAGAATGCAACAGAAACGCCGGGACGATCGAGGAACGTGTGCGGGAAGTTGAGGATGTCGCCTTTGCCCGCAGTGGCTTCATAGGCTTTGAGCGCAACTCCGATCAGGCCCACAATGCCGCCGGCAGCAATCAGTCCGGAGGCAAAAAGAGAGCCGGGCGAGATTTCGCTTTCGGCGTCCGCGCCTTCGCCGCGCCGCTTCGCAGCCTGATCAACCAGCCAGCGCACCACGCCACCCACAAAGATTGGCAGAGTGGTCCCGATGGGCAGGTAAGCGCCCACGGCGAATGGCAGTGAGCGAATGCCCAACAGTTCAACGGCAATCACCAGCGAAACGCCGATCAGGACAAGGCCCCAGGGAAGCTTGCGGCTTAGGATTCCGTTGATCACCGTCGCCATGAGGCGTGCTTGTGGTGCTGGAGCGGCTGCGCTGCCGATCCCTTGAATCCAGTGCACCTCAATTTGCCCCGTCGCTGGCGAGTAGAGATACTTTCCGTCCTGCAATTCGGTCGAACCGATCGCATTGAGCAGGATGTATTCAGATTTCTCATGTGTAGTCGTGCTCTTACCGTTGGGCGCAACCACCCGAATCTGGTCCGGCAAGTGCTGCGTGTCCGATTGGATGGTGACGCCCGGATGGGGTGCGCTTATGTTCCATGGCTGCGACGCGGCGTGGAACTCTTGTAGGCCTGTGTTCATCAGGTTGAGCGTGAACCCAATCACGACCGTGGACACGACCACGCCGATCATCAGCGCGATCTGCTGCAGCCGGGGCGTCGAGCCGACGATATAGCCGGTCTTCAAGTCCTGCGAAGTGTCGCCGGAGTTGGATGCGGCGATGCACACCACGCCGCCGATCGTGATGGCGAGAGCGCCGAATGCCGGCGCGGTCCAGCCTTGCATCAGAAAGATTGCCGCGGTAGCCATGAGGGTCGCAATCGTCATTCCCGAGACTGGACTGGCCGACGATCCCACGAGGCCAACGATGCGCGAGCTGACAGTGACAAACAGAAATCCGAAGACGACAACGAGCAGCGAAGCCGCGAGATTGGCTGCCCAGCCCACAAAAGCGCCGGGCACCGGCTTGAATTCGAGAAAGATGAACATGCAGACCACGATGAGCAGTGAGCCGATAAGAACAAAAGACATGGGGAGGTCGCTCTCGGTCCGCGCGGGCTTGGCCACCACGGCACCCGCACCCTTGCGCATGGTACTTACTCCAGACGTGAGTGCATTCCAGATGGTAGGCAGAGTCTTGATGAGCGTGATGACGCCGGCCGCTGCCACAGCTCCGGCGCCCATGGGCTTGATATAGGTGGCCCAAAGATCCCACGGGCCCATCTGGCCGATGGGAACTAGGCCGGGGTAGATGGGATGGCTTAGATCTTTGCCGAAAAAGTACATGAGCGGCATGATGACGAGCCAGGACAAGACGCCGCCGGCGAAAATGATGCCCGCGACACGTGGTCCGATGATGTAACCCACACCGAGATACTCGGAGGTGGCATTGGCGTTGATCGACGCTCCCTTGAGCACGTGCTGAGGGCCAAAGTCCGGCTGATACTCCGGCGCATCTGGCCAGGCTCCGAAGAGGTTCTTGTTCTGAAACAGCGTGTAGACGCCTCCAAGGCCAAGGCCAAGAAAGACGCGGCTTGCCAGCGAGCCGCCTTTTTCGCCTGCGATCAGCACGTCGGCGCACGCCGTTCCCTCGGGATAGGGCAGCACACCGTGTTCCTGCACGATAAGCTGGCGTCGAAGTGGAATCATAAAAAGGACGCCCAGCCATCCGCCGATCAGCGCCAGGATAAAGATCCGGGAGTACTCGAGATCGAATCCGAGGAAGACGAGCGCAGGCAAGGTGAAGATGACGCCCGATGCGATCGACTGCCCGGCGTTGCCCGTGGTCTGAACAATGTTGTTCTCGAGAATCGAAGCGCGGCCAAAGGCGCGAAGAATGCTGATCGAGAGCACTGCAATGGGAATCGACGCGGCCACCGTGAGCCCGGCGCGCAGGCCCACATAGACCGTAACAGCGCCGAAGATAAGCCCGAAGAAGCATCCAAGCAGGATCGCGCGAAGCGTGAACTCCGGTGGATGCTGATCGTCGGGAACGAAGGGCTGAAAGTCGGCCACTGAGAGCCTCCGGATGACGGCAAGCGAAGTTCCTGAGAAAACCCTGAAGGGCGAGTGTAGCAGCGCGGGGGGCGGGAAAGACAGTGGGATCGGCCTGGAACTCCGGGGCTTCCCGCTGTCGGGACAGCGGAGCCTGGATTCGCCTCGCTACCACAAAAGTAACGGCGGAACGGTTCGTTAGTTCGTTAGATTGATGAAATCCGTGGACAGGCGTCATCTCATTGCCAGAGAATTCAAGGGATACAGAGGGTCTCGCGTCCGCCGGGGCGCTCGAATTCTTACATCTATAAAGAAGGAGAAATACGTGAAGCGAATTGTGGGGAGATTCGTATTCCCAATCGCCGCGTGCATGTCGGTTGCGATCGTTGTTGGCCATGCACAGTCGTTATTGACGCACCACGTCCGCCAAGCCACGCAGGACAGAAGCGCCCGGTCCATGGGCCGCCTTCCCGCAAGCCAGGCCATGAATCTGGTGATCGCGTTGCCGCTTCGCAACGAAGACCAGTTGGACCAGCTTCTGAAAGATCTCTACGATCCCTCCAGCCCGAGCTACAGGCAGTTCCTGACGGTAGAACAGTTCACTGAGATGTTTTCGCCCACCCAGCAGGAATACGCCGCCGCCCTCGACTTCGCTAAAGAGAACGGGCTCACCGTCACAGGCACGAGTTCAAATCGCCTCACCGTGCAAGTCTCCGGTAGTGTGGCCAACGTTGAGGCGGCTTTCCACGTGAACATCGGCGTCTATCAGCACCCCACCGAGAACCGCACGTTCTATGCGCCAGACCGCGAACCCACCACGAACCTCACGTTTTCCCTGTGGCACGTCTCGGGGCTCGACAACTATTCGATACCGCATCCCGCGGGTCTGGACAAGAGGAGTGACGGCGCCGGCTCAAGCTCAAACGCCACCACCGGCTCCGGTCCCTCGGCCTCGTTCCTGGGCAGTGACATGCGCGCGGCCTATTACGGCGGCACGGTGCTCACTGGCGCCGGCCAGTCGGTTGGTTTACTCGAGTTTTATGGCACCGACCTCGCCGACCTGACTACATACTTCACGAACGCCAAGCAAACCAACAATGTTCCCATCACGTTGCTCTCTACAGACGGGACCAGCACTAGCTGTCTTGACACCACGGCCGGCGGCAACTGTGATGACACCGAGCAGACTCTGGATATAACGCAGGCGCTGGGCATGGCGCCGGGATTATCGAGCCTGGTGATGTATGTAGGCTCGAGCGATGTCGCAATCTTCAATGCCATGGCCACGGCCAACCCGCTCAACGCACAATTGGGCTCATCGTGGTCATGGACCCCGGCCGACCCGAGTACCGACGATCCTTACTTCAAGGAGTTCGCCGCGCAGGGACAAAATCTATTCGTAGCTGCGGGCGACAACAAGATGTGGACGACGACGGGCAAGGCTTCCGATGTCTACCCGGCGGACGATGTGTATGTGACTTCAGTGGGCGGGACCGACTTGGCGACGAGTTCCGCAGCCGGACCCTGGGCCTCAGAGACCGCATGGGCCAACAGCGGCGGCGGCATATCGCCGGATAATTTCGTCATCCCATCCTGGCAGACGGCTGCGGCTGCCGGTTGCGCAAGCTGTTCGCAGAGCTATCGCAACGGCCCTGACGTTTCGGCGAATGCCAACTACACCTTTTACGTGTGCGCCGACCAAACAACGTGCACAGCAAACCATTGGGGCGGCACCAGCTTTGCTGCGCCGATGTGGGCGGGCTACATGGCTCTTATCAATCAGCAGTCAGTGGCCAACGGCAAAAAGACGCTGGGTTTCATCAACCCAAGCCTCTATTCAATAGGTTCGGGCTCCAGCTACACCACAGACTTCCACGACATCACCAGCGGAAGCAACGGCTACTCGGCTGCAACCGGCTACGATCTTGCCACTGGCTGGGGCAGTCCCAACGGAAGCGGCTTGATCAATGCGCTCGCGGGTTCTTTATCCGCGGCAACCATAGCCAGCCCAGCGCCCGGCAGCACGTTGACCTCGGCGTCGACCACTTTCACCTGGAACGCGGGCCCTGCTGGAACGACGGGCTACGGCCTCAACGTTGGCACATCGCTCGGCGGCGCCAATCTGGTCAACATCGGTCCTCTGTCCGGCACCAGCGTGACCGTAAAGCTGCCCACCAACGGAACCGCAATCTATGTGCGGCTCTGGACAGAGTTCGCCGGCCCGACCTACCTCTACAACGACTACACCTACACCGAGTTCACGCAATCTGCATCCGCGATCACTAGCCCAGCTCCGGGCGGCACGTTGACCTCGGCAGCGACCACCTTCACCTGGAACGCGGGCCCTGCTGGAACGACGGGCTACGGCCTCAACGTTGGCACATCGCTCGGCGGCGCCAATCTGGTCAACATCGGTCCTCTGTCCGGCACCAGCGTGACCGTGAGTCTGCCCACCAACGGAACCCTGATCTATGTGCGGCTCTGGACAATCCTCAACGGCACGACCTACCTCTACAACGACTACACCTACACCGAGTTCACGCGAGTTGCATCCATAATCTCCAGCCCCACTCCGGGCAGCACGTTGACCTCGGCTTCAACCACCTTCACCTGGAACGCAGGCCC
>CAZANC010000038.1:0-18786 GCA_964486495.1 uncultured Occallatibacter sp. | reverse complement strand
GCCATCACGATGTAGAGCACCGGAAGGAAGGGATAGCCGATGGCTTTGTAAGGCCGCGGCGCGTCAGGCTGCTTGAAACGAAGCACGAAAAGCCCAACGATGGTGAGTATGTAGAACACCAGCGCCGCGAAAATGATGTAGTCGAGCAACTGGCCATACGAGCCTGACACGCAGAGGACCACAGTCCAGATCGCCTGCACGATCAGCCCCGCGGCCGGTGTGCGGTAGCGCGGATGCAGCTTGCCCACCGATTGGAAGAACAGGCCGTCCTGCGCCATGGCGTAGTAGACGCGCGCGCCCGCAAGCGTCATCCCGTTGGCACAGCCGAAGGTCGACACCATGATCGCCGCGGCCATCAGATAGCCGCCAAAGTGCGGAAAGATCTGCTGCAGAACGGCGGCGCCGATCCGATCCTCGGCCGCGAATTGAATGCCCCGCGCAAAAACGGTGGCGCCGTGCGGGTCGCCATGCAGTGGCAGCACCATCATGTATGCCGTGCTCGCCAGGAAATACGTGATCACAACAAAGCCCACTCCCAGTCCCAGCGAGAGCGGAACGTTGCGCCTCGGGTGCTTGATCTCGCCCGCGGTGAAGGTGACGTTGTTCCATGCATCGCACGAAAAAAGCGATCCCACCTGCACCACCGCCAGAACCACGATCGACCCGACCAATGCGATGGGCCCCTGCACGCCCACCTGCACGGGATGCAGCGAGTGCCAACCGGCATTGCGCCAGAACTCGCTCCAATCAGCGCCAATGTTTGCCGCGATGGCTCCCCCGTTGCGGCCGATGGTGAATCCCAAAAGAATCAGCCCCGCCAGCGCCAGAGCCTTGGCCACAGTGAAGACATTCTGCAATCCCGCGCCAAATCGCACGCCGCGAATATTGACCGCCGCAACGAAGAACACCACAACAATCCCGGCGAGATTGGCGGTGTTCACGCCGATGTCCATGTTGCCCAGCACCATCGGGCCCAGCGGGATCGCCGGAACGTGCGCGATATGCCACAGCCAGTGCGTGCTTGAGACCGTCGGGAAAAAGACGCCGAGGAATTTCCCAAAGGCCACGCAAACGGCTGCGATCGTTCCAGTCTGGATAACAAGAAAGAGGGTCCAGCCGTAGAGAAAACCCCAGAGCGGCCCAAGCGACTCGCGCAGGTAGACATACTGGCCGCCGGCCTTCGGCATCATGGCGGCGAGCTCGCCATAGCTGAGCGCGCAGATCAACGTCATGGTTCCGGTCACGATCCAGGCAGCGAGAAAGAGCGCCGGAGAATCGGTGAGCCGCGCGATATCGCAGTCAACGATGAAGATCCCGCTGCCGATCATGGAGCCCACCACCAGCGTGGTGGCGCTGAAGAGCCCGAGGCTTTGCATCATCTGCAGGCCGGCGCCGGAGTTCGGCGCATCCGATTCGAACTGTTCTGTGCGAGTCATCATCGCGGTGATTCCGCTGGTCCTTCCTTCGTACCCCAATGCTCCTTCGTGTCCCGATGCGCGCCGGTCATGGCATTCAGGCGCCCGATTCCCTTCCATCTTCATAAAACATTGTCACAGGCTAACCCCACAAGCGATTTCGTAATCCGCTCGACATGTTCGCCGCGCTATCCGCCGACAGAGAGGTCCTCACCTTTCCGTAGTGAGCGCGACAGAGTCCGAGCAGAAGTTCGAGCCGAACGTGAGTGGTACACGCATCGCGGGACCATCGACGCTCTGGCAGTTAACTGGGAGCACCTTGGACGCCACCGATCGCGTCGGCCAGCCGCCGCAGGTCGAAATCAAAGAAGTCCCCATCGACGGCGGTAGGTCGCTTGTGAACCGCAATTCATCCCCCCCAAGCAATGTCACCCCGGCGGTAACATAGTCCGGTTACCCCGGACCTCGCGCCTTCCGACTGCAAGAACTTTCATCTTCTCAAAAGGCGATTCACGCGCTACACTACGCTCTCAACTCTCATTTGGTGTTTTGCTTGAGAGACGCCGTCCTGGTCGACAGGTAATTTGGCCGAGCAAACCGCGGCCACGATGGCAAATGCTTCCCTGGCAAACAAAGAGAAAATAAAAAAAATCGACTAAAGTCAGTCGGGTCCGGACCACCAGGTTTAGACGACTGTGATGTACTTCGCGGAAGTTTTCGCTTAGGGCCAAGGTACGGGTTATTCCCCAGCAGCTCCGATATTCCCCAGGAGATCACAAAACATGACGACCCAGTCGGCTGGCTCGACTTCCAGTGGGTGTTTGGCAGCGATTCAACGGCACCTGATCACAGCTCTGTGTGGAGCGGCCTTTGGGGCTTTCTTCCCGCACCCTAGCTCGGCGCAAGTCACATACAGCGACTTCAACACTCCCCAGGCAAACTCCGGCCAGACATCGACCAGCTGCGGCACGATCGCCGGCGGACCCGCCGCAAACGGCGTCCTATTCTGCTTCAATAGCGTCCTCGGGAGCGACGGCCTCAGCTATTTCCAGGATTTCTACCCACCGTTCATCGATCCCAACGCAAGCACCGACGGCGACGCGGGCAGCACTGACTACGCGCTGCAGGTGACTGCGAATGCGGAAAGCCAAGCCTCGAGCATGTGGTTCTCGATTCCACAGGATGTCAGGGATGGCTTCACCGCCTGGTATACCGTCAAGATCTCCCACGTGGCCGATGATCCATCGAACTACTTCACTGCCGACGGACTCGCCTTCGTGATCCAAAATGCAGCCGGCACCCCTCCACTTACGATGGACCCGATTTCAAATTGCACAGAAACCGGTTCGGGCTTTACCGTCCTTGGCGGAGGCGGCGGCTGTATCGGCTATGGCGGCATCGACAATAGCGTCGCTCTCGAGATGGATACGTTCTGGGATGAACCGTATGACCCGGAACAAGCCAGCCAGGGCTGGATGTACGACGACAACCACATGGCTCTGCAGAGCTGCGGACCCGGCAAGCAAAATTCGATCTCCCACCTCACCACGCCCAATTGCCTCATCACGCTAGGCGGCACAAGTACGCTGGTTACCAATCTGAGTACTTCTGTTGTGCCTCCCGCATCTGCCAGCGCTGTCACCCTTGCTGACGGGAATCCGCATCAGGTCGTCATCGACTACAACGGCCCGAACGATTCCCCAGCGAACACCATCTCCGTGTACCTCGACGCGGCATACGATCCGGGGACACACACGCCGGTGGCAGGATCGACGCCTCTTTTCACAGGGCCGTTCGACATCACAAATTCCATCAACCTGAACAATGGGACTGCCTACGTTGGCTTTACCGCTGCCAACGGCGGGGACTGGGAACAACATGAGGTGATGGGCTTTAGTTTCACCCCGCACACACCTACAACGCCGGTTAACACGACCAGCGAGGTCGAGACCGCGACGGTCATCTTCAGCACGGGCGGCACCCTGGGAGCTATCTCGGTGGTGACCCAGGGGGCAACGGGCAAAGACTACAACTTTGCGGCGGGCGGCACTTGCGCGGTGGGCACGGCTTATAGCGCAGGCCAGAGCTGCACAGTGAACTACACCTTCACGCCCATTGCGCCGGGAGGCCGCAATGGCGCGGTGTTGCTCACCGACGGTTCCGGCAACGTGCTAGGCACAAGCCTTCTCAGCGGCATCGGCGCCGGCCCGAAGGGGCTCTTCGACACGACTCCTCAAACTGTCAGTATTTCCGACCTCAGCGTGCCTCGCGGCCTCAGCACTGACGGCTACGGCAATCTGTATGTCTTTGAGACCACCAGTGGCTCCATCGATGAATTCCCGGCGGGGACCAGCACCAAAGTCCAGCTTGCCACCGTGCCGGTTGGGGACAACTCCGGAGCTACCGCGGTGGATGGCGCGGGCAATCTTTACGTTATTCAAAAGATAAATGGCTCCAATGACCTCCTCTGGAAACTAGCTGTAGGCCAGGGGCCGGCGGTGCTGGTGACCACTATCCCTGCGGCAGACGACAATTTGGAGATCGACGGCGCCGGGAACCTCTATTTCTCCGGCTACGAAACGGGTACGATTTACGAGATCCCGGCTGGAACGACCCAGGTAACGACGCTCATTACGGGCGTAGCAGGCCAACGCTTTATTGGGATTGCGATCGACGGGGCCGGCGACCTGTATGCGGCAGACTTTAGCCACGAAGTTCTTTACGAAGTTCCCGCCGGTACAACGAGTCTGGAAACCATAGCCTCAGGCGGATACCTTTCAGAACCGGACGCCGTCGCCGTCGACCCAGCGGGCGACATCTATGTAGCCAACCACGGTGGCGGCTCGGTGATTCGTTACGCGGCGGGAACGTATGCCGCGACGCTTCTGCCCGAAGCCGGCGAGAGCGGACTCGCGCTGGATAGCGCCGGGAACCTGTATACGATTGCGACCGATTCCTCGATCACGGGTTATACACGTACCCAGGCCTCACCGTTGACTTTCGCGAACACGGCCGTGGGAACGACCAGCAGTTCGCTGCAGGGTGACCTCTTTGAAAACGACGGCAATGCAGAGCTGATCATCACCGCCTATTCGGCTACAGCGTCGTTCGCGTCGGGCGGCACGCAGGACACCTGCGACGACGCCGGCACCCTGGCTTCGGGCTCAAGTTGCGTCGTCGGAGCCACTTTCACTCCAATTACCGCGACCACGGTCGGCGGAACTGGCACCATCACCGATAACAACCTGAACGTCCCGGGCACGGCGCAGACCATCAGTCTCAGCGGCACGGGCATCAGTTCGACGTACACGGTCGGTGGCTCGGTGACCGGTTTGGTCGGCAGCGGACTGGTATTGCAGGATAATCTCGGCGACAACCTGTCTATCAGCGGCAATGGTCCGTTCACCTTCGCGACGCCGGTCACTACGGGTAACCCGTACAGTATCACCGTTTTTTCATCGCCCATCGCGCAAAACTGCGCAGTGACCGAGGGCAGCGGAACGGTCGCGAGTGCGAATATCACCAACGTTCTGGTGACATGCACAACCATCCCCAGCTATGGGCTGAGCGTGACGGAGATTGGGTCTGGCAGCGGCACGGTAACGTCGAGCGTGGGAGCGATTAGCTGCACGCAGACCAACGGAAGCGTCACGGGGCAGTGTTCCGATAGCTACCTGAGCGGGACGTCAGTGACGCTGACGGCTGCGGCGACCGGGACGTCGACGTTTCTGGGCTGGGGCGGCGCATGCGCGGCCTCGGGAACCAGCCCGACGTGCAACGTGTCCGTGGTCTCGGTGCTGAATGCGACCGCGAGCTTTGTGCAGCAGAGTTTCGGCAACGTCAACGTCTGCCCGTCGGGGGCAAGCACTCCTGCGCCGTGCAGCGGTACGCTGACGCTGACTTACAACCTGGCAGCGACTACGACGATCGGCGCGACGCAGGTGGTGACGCAGGGGATCAACGGTCTGGATTTCTCGCTGGGCAGCGGCGGCACGTGTACCGGAACCATTTCTGAGGGCGCTTCGTGCACGGTGAACGTCAACTTCGTCCCACTAGCGCCTGGACTGCGCACGGGGGCGGTGCGCCTCTTCGACAATGGCGGCAACCTGGTGGCGACCACGCCGATCTTCGGCATTGGTCAGGGACCAGAGGTGACGTTCGGGCCGGGCACACAGACCGCGTTGGTCGGCATCGACGGAGTGCACGCAGCGAGAGAGGTGGCCCTGGACGGAGCGGGCGATCTCTTCATCGCGGAAAATCTCAACAACCAGGTTGTGGAGCTTCCGGCTGGTGGAGGTGCTCAGACGACGGTGGGCACCGGACTGAGTGGGCCTTACGGCGTGGCGGTGGATGGCGCGGGCGATGTCTTCATCGCGGATACGGGCCACAACCAAGTGGTGAAGGTTCCGGCCGGTGGGGGTCCGCAGGCGACGGTGGCCAGCGGACTGAATTTCCCCCTGGGAGTCACGGTGGATGGCGCGGGGGATCTCTTCATCGCGGACACCAACAACAACCAAGTGCTGGAGCTTCCGGCCGGTGGGGGGCCCCAGAAGACGGTGGCCAGCGGACTGAATAACCCCAACACTGTGGTGGTGGATAGCGGAGGCGATCTCTTCATCGTTGATAGCGACAGCCAGCTGGTGGAGATTCCGGCCGGTTGCGCCAGCCCGGGTTGCCAAGCACAGGTGGGCACCGGATTGAGTAACCCGCGAGGCGCGGCGGTGGACGCAGCAGGCGATGTCTTCATCGCGGATACGTTCAACAGCCGAGTGGTGGAGGTTCCGGCCGGTTGCACAAGTGCGGCCTGCCAGACTACGGTGGGCGCCGGATTCGGTTATCCATGGGGAGTGGCGGTGGATGGCGCGGGCGATGTCTTCATAACGGATACCAACGACGGCGAAATTGCGGAGGTCAACCGCTCACAGCCGCCGTCGTTGGGCTTTGCGCTTACGAATGTGAGCAGCACAAGCACGGACAGCCCGCAGTTGGTTTCGATTCAAAACGTCGGCAACCAATTGCTCACCGGCTCGCTTGCCTTGTCTCTGGGCGGGAATTTCGGCGCGGACCCAAGCTCGACTTGCGGCGGCGGATTTTCGTTGGGGCCGGGCGCGAGCTGTTTTGAGAGCTTCAGCTTTACGCCGGAGACGACCGGCTATCTGACGGGCACGGCGGCTTTCAGCGACAACACGATGAATCTTTCTCCTCTTGTTTCGCTCCAGACCGTCAATCTGAGCGGCAACGGCGGTTTGAACGGCCATGCAGTCGGCGTGGCTGTGCCCAACGTGGTTGGGCTTACGCAAGCGGCGGCGACGACGGCGCTCACCAGTGCAGGTTTGACGGTGGGAACCGTGAGCACTGCGTCGAACAACGTTGTTCCGCAAGGCAGTGTCGCGGCCTCGAACCCCGCCGCCGGAGCGCAAGTCAGTGCCGGATCGGCGGTCCGGCTGCTGGTTTCGACCGGACAGGCAGCACCGCCGACGCCAAACCCGCTCTCTTTCGAGAACAACTACTTCGTCACGGGTGATTTTGCCTCCGCGGGAGTGCAACTGCGAGGGACCGGCCACGGCGGCATCGCCACTGGAACGATCACCATCCCGGACAGCACTACGAGTCCAGGGGCCAGCCAGGGTGTTCCCGACGGCGCCGACATCATTGACGCATATCTCTATTGGGAGACGCTCGAAAATACACCATCGCCCTCGGGCGGCAGTGGAACCTTCGATAACTATCCCATCACCGGACAGCAGATCGGCAGCGACCTGCCCTACACCGACGGTGCGTTCAGCGGGACGCTGCGCGTGTATCGCGCCGACGTAAATACGTATTTCCCGGTGGGGGCGAATGGGGTGCGTTTTGCATCGGGCGCGTCCACTGTCTCTTTGCCTGATGGCGGAACCGCGCTCCCGCTCACGGAAGGCGCGAGCCTGGTGGTCATCTATCGCGTGTTGTCGCCGAACTTCCCGCTCAAGTCGGTCGTGATTTATGACGGTGCGGCCGTACCAGCCGTCTCGACGACGCAGAACATGCAGGGTTTCTATGACTCGGCCGGAGCGGGGGAGAATACGGCCCTGTACGACTTGCCCGGCGGAGGCTGGAACAACAGCTCGGGTTCCGCCGCGCTGGCTGCGCATGCGAGTCAATTCAGCGCGCCGCTGAATGCGAACAACGCCTATGCCGCGGTGATTTTGAGCACGCAAGTGAGCAATAGCGATAACGATGGAATTCTGGACGCGTGGAAGGCCGGTCCGGCAGCGGGCGACTTCTTTGCCGGACAGCCAGGTTACTACGACGTGAAGAGCGGATCGTGGGTGCCTTTGCCGGGCGCGGTCCACGGCGAAAAGGACCTGTTCGTTCAACTCGATTACATGTGCGGCGCCGTGCTGCAAGATGGCTCGTGCGATCCCAGCGAGGAGAACCTGTTCCCCTCGCCTGATGCCAAGGGCAACGATCCGCTGGCGATGGTCACGAATGCATTCGCTGCGATTCATGTCCATCTGCATCTCGAAGTTGGAAACGCGGTGCCTGAGGACACCTGCGTGGATAACACTTCCACCACACCGCCGCAACTATGCCAGTTCCCGAGCGTGCCGGGAGCGACCCAGCCGGGAGTCATCGGCTGGAAGAACAGCCTGGAATTCTCCAAGCTATGGCCGCGCAATCTTGCTTCCTGCGCGGCGGGCGGCGATTGCAGTCCGCGTTTCCCATATGGACAGAAGGACAGCTATCACTACGTTCTCTTTGGTCACTCTCTGGCGATCCCGGCGTGGAACAGCCGCTACGGAAGCTTGACGTCGATCAACGTTGTCAGCGGAGTAACAACCATCGTCACCACTGACCGAGGCAACGGGATCAACTATTGCCCAAGCAGAATCACGATTTCCGGCGTGCTGGGAAATCCGAACCTGAACGGGGTGTACAACACGACAGGCTGCGCCAACTCGTCGACAATGACCGTGGCAACACCTGGCGTACCCAACTGGAGCTACCCCAACACAACATTGCCTGAACCGGTGATTGGCATTACTTCCGGCAAGGTGACAAGCATTTCCGGTTACTCCGATCTGGGCGGCTCCGATTCAGCCGTCACCCTCGGTCTTTGGGAGACAGCCCAGAACCAGGACATGAGCAAGCGCGCCAACGTCATCGCAGGCACGTTATTCCATGAGATCGGCCACACGCTCGGCTTGAGCCACGGCGGGCTCTATTATGACGGTCCGTCAGGTAGCTATACACCGACCTTCGATGTAAATTGCAAGCCGAATTATCAGAGCGTGATGAATTACCTGTTCCAGCTCGATGGCGTGGGACCCAATGCAACGGTTGCTTTCAGCAACCAACAGCTTGACGGCGAACCGCAGGGCGGATCACCCTCCGTTTTGAACGATGGTTCGTTCGCTCCGGTGATGAGCCTTACCGACGGCTCCGGCAATCCAGCGACTTTCTCGACATCGGCCTGGTACACCCCAACCGCACCGAGCCCGACAGCCACGGCAGCGACGGCGCATTGCGACGGGACGCCGCTCACGGGCGATACGGGCTATCGCGTGAATGGATCCATTGCGCCCATCGCTCCGGCGTGGCAGAGCGGGCAGAACATTGCGTTCGATGGCGTACCGTATACGACGTTGCGCGGATACAACGACGTGGCCAACATCGACCTGCGCCAGGTAGGCGCCACCGGCGGCGAGTTCGCATCGCTGGCCAGCGTGCTTTCATTTGGTTCCTCTTCGGCTCCATTGAATGTTGCCGCGGGTGGAAGCGTGACTTTAGGAGCCGGTGGCACTGTAGCCCTAGGCAGCGGCGGCACTGTGACCCTGGGCAGCGGCGGAACCGCAACCGTGGGAAGTGGCAGCACCATCACGCCAGGCAGTGGCGGAAGTGTAACGCTGAACAACGGAGCCACCGTGACGCTACCTCCTGCCGGCGGCACAGTGACGCTGGGCAGCGGCGGCACGGTCGCGCTGGGCAGCGGCGGCACGGTTACTCTGGGCAGCGGCGGCACGATTACGCTCGGCAGCGGCGGGACTATTGCGCTAGGCAGCGGCGGCACCATTGCGCTCGGCAGCGGCGGCACCATCACCAGCAGCGTCGGCACAGTAACGATTCCCTCGACAGGCGGCAGCTACACTCTTCCCGATAGTGGCGGCACCATCGCGCTGGGCAGCGGCGGAACGATTGCGCTGGGGAGCGGCGGCACAGTGACGCTGGGCAGCGGCGGAACTATCGCCCTCGGCAGCGGCGGCACTGTCGCGCTGGGCAGCGGCGGGACTATTGCGCTGGGAAGCGGTGGGACCATCGCGCTGGGGAGCGGCGGCACCATTGCGCTGGGCAGCGGCGGGACCGTCACGCTCGGGAGCGGGGGCACCATCGCGCTGGGCAGCGGTGGAACGGTCGCGCTGGGAAGCGGCGGTACTGTGACCCTGGGCAGCGGTGGAACTGTGACGCTGGGCAGCGGCGGCGACCTGTCTCTTGGCAGCGGCGGAACCGTCACACTCGGCAGTGGCGGGACAGTGGCGCTCGGCAGTGGCGGCACGGTGGCGCTGGGCAGCGGCGGCAACGTCACTTTGAGCAGCGGCGGTACGATTGCTCTCGGAAGCGGCGGTACGGTGGCGCTGGGCAGCGGCGGCACGGTCACGCTGGGCAGCGGCGGCACCATCGCGCTGGGCAGCGGCGGAAATGTAACGGTTCCCCCGGGAGGCAGCTACACAATTAACAGCAGCGGCGGGACGATTACGTTGGGCAGCGGCGGCACGGTCACGCTGGGCAGCGGCGGTACTGTCGCTTTGGGCAGCGGCGGCACCATCACAATGGGAAGCGGCGGCACGGTGGCGCTGGGCAGCGGCGGGACGGTCACGCTGGGCAGCGGCGGCGTAGTCGCGCTGGGTAGCGGAGGTACTGTCGCTCTGGGCAGTGGCGGCACCATTGCGCTCGGCAGCGGCGGCACGGTCACGCTGGGCAGCGGCGGCGCCAGCACCAACGAGTTGGATTACAACACCGCCAACTCTGTCGTTCGCCCTCCGTCTTCACCCACAGAGACGCAGCAATCGGCGTCGCCGGGTGCGCCTGTTGTAATCAATTGGACTGCGCCAACCTTCGGTGTCGTCGCCACCTACACCATCTCTCGCAGCTCTGAACTCTACGCGCCGTTTGTGATTGGCAGCGTCAGCGGGCAGAATGGAAATCCGCCGGCGACCACATTCACCGACACGAATCCGGATCTGACGTCGCACACCGTCGTCTACACGATAGCGACCACTCTGCTTCCGGTACCGATCGATCCGTCGCCAGGGCAGAGCGCACCCTCGCCGCCGGCGGTGATTACGAATAACCAGACGATCGTTCTCGGCCCTCCCATGTTGCCGAGCTCCGTCTCGATTTCAACTTCGACCCTCACTGTCTCCGCGACTGCCGAGTCGAACGGCGCCGCGAATGGCCAGCAGGTGAGCTTCAGTGCGGTCAGCACAACGGGAGCCTGCTCCATCGTCGCCGGCAGCCAGTCAGTCGAGCCGGTATCGAACGGCACAGGGGGCGTCTCCTCGGCCACTATTGCTCTCAACAGCACGGGGAGCTGCACCATCACTGCATCGCAGCCGGGCACGGATTTGTCGCAACCAGGCAATCCTCCGTACTACAACGCCGCGAATTCTGTGTCGGGAACATTCACCATCCTGCCTCAAGGCTCAACCGCGCAATCGCAAACCATCAACTTCCCGCAATTGCCGACTGTGCAATATGGCAGCACGTTCTCATTGAGCGCGTCGTCCTCCTCGGGGCTGCCGGTCAGCTTCACGGCATCCGGGCCGTGCACGACAAGCGGCAGCACGACCGGGGTCGGCCCGTGCACGATCACGGCGTCGGTGCCGGCAGGCACGGTTGGAAGCAACACTTTTAGCGCCGCTTCGGCGTCCCAGTCGTTCTCCATTTACCCGGCGGTACTTACCGTGACGGCAAATAACGCCTTGGGGACGTATGGAGAGACTTCCCTGTCGGCGTTGACCTTCACGACGAGCCCACTTGTGAATGGAGACGGGCCTTCGGCCGTGACAGGCGCGCCGTCGCTGTCTACGACCGCTACAACGGCGAGCAATGCCGGCAACTACCCGATCACGGTATCGACCGGCACGCTGGCCGCGGCTAACTACTCTTTCCTTTACGTGAGCGGCACGTTGACCATTCAGCAGGCGAGCCAGACGGCGCTAACGCTGATCACGACTTCGCCATTGGCCTACAACCAGAGCGAGCCTCTGAGCGTTACGGGAGGCAGCACCAACGGCGCAGTGACTTACAACGTGACCGGCGGCCCATGCACCATCACGGGCGCCCAGCATAACCAACTGACGGCCAATAGCGGCACTACCAGCTGCACGGTGACGGCGACCATGGCAGGGAACGGCAATTACAACGCTGTTACCAGCGCGCCCGCCAACATTGTGACTCTGCAGCCGGCAAGTCAGACGGCGCTAACACTGAACACGACTTCGCCGTTGACTTATAACCAGAGCGAACCTTTGAGCGTCACGGGCGGCAGCACGAACGGCGCGGTAACTTACACCGTGACCGGCGGGCCCTGCGCCATTACGGGCGCACTTCTTAACCAGTTGACGGCCAATAGCGGCGCAACCAGCTGCACGGTGACGGCGACCAGGGCCGGGAACGGCAACTACAACTCCGTTACCAGCACACCTGCCAACATTGTGAGCCTGAGCCCGGCGAGCCAGGCGATCACGTTCACCACCAGCGCTCCGGGAAGCGCCGCCTACAACAGCAGCTTTACGGTGGCGGCCACGGGCGGCGCCAGCGGAAACGCGGTGACCTTCACAAGTTCAGGCGCGTGCAGCAATATCGGCGCAACTTACAAGATGACCAACAGCACCGGAGCGTGTTCCGTGATCGCCAACCAGGCGGCGAGCACGAACTACTCCGCTGCGCCGACGGTCACGCAGACCGTAAACGCAAACGGACCATTGGTCACCGTTTCCCCGTCCAATATCGCCTTCGGCACGGTGACACTGGGAAGCATCACAACGAAGAACATCACGGTGACCAACATCGGAACGGCGCCGGTAACCATCAATCAACCCCTCATTTCGATCGTGCAAGGTGGGAACTCCAACGAGTTCGTGGCGGTCAGTCTTTGCCCGTCGTCACTAGCTGCGGGGAATAACTGCACGATTACGATTGCCTTTGTGGCGGGCCCGTTCTACACGCCGCAAACCGCGACGCTGGAGATCATGGACAATGCGCCAGGCAGTCCGCAGCCGGTGACGCTGACTGCGACGGTTCTGACTCCGCAGACGATCACGTTCACTACCAACCCTCCGGGGAGCGCCGCATACAACAGCAGCTTTACGGTGGCGGCCACGGGCGGCGGCAGCGGGAACTCGGTCACCTTCACGAGTTCCGGGGCGTGTACCAATATAGGCGCAAACTATAAGATGACCAGCGGCTCCGGAACCTGCTTGGTGATCGCCAACCAGGCGGGCAACTCTACTTATGCGGCCGCGTCGCAGGTTACCAGAACTGTAAGCGCGACTCAGGCCGCGCAGACGATCACGTTCACAACCAACCCGCCGGCGAGCGCGGCTTATAACAGCAGCTTTACGGTGGCGGCCACGGGCGGCGGCAGCGGGAACGCGGTGACGTTCACGAGTTCCGGGGCGTGCAGCCACTCAGGCGCAACCTATACGATGACCGGCAGCTCGGGAACCTGCTCGGTGATCGCCAACCAGGCGGGCAACTCGAACTACACCGCGGCACCGCAGGTAACGCAGACTGTGACCGCAAAACAGGCTACGCAGACGATCACGTTCACAGCCAATGCCCCGGCGAGCGCCGCTTACAACAGCAGCTTTACGGTGGCGGCTACGGGCGGAGGCAGCGGGAACGCGGTGACCTTCACGAGCTCCGGGGCGTGCAGCCATTCGGGCGCAACTTATACGATGACCAGCGGCACGGGAACGTGCACGGTGATTGCTAACCAGGCTGGCAACACCAACTACACGGCGGCGACGCAGGTTACGCAGACTGTAACCGCGACGCAGGCCGCGCAGACGATTTCGTTCACTACGATTCCTCCAGCAACGGCCGCCTACAAGAGCACCTTCAAGGTGGCGGCCACGGGCGGCGGCAGCGGGAACGCGGTTACCTTCACGAGTTCCGGGGCGTGCAGCAATTCAGGCGCAACCTACACGATGACCAGCGGCACGGGAACGTGCACGGTGATCGCCAACCAGGCAGGCAACTCTAACTACGCGGCGGCGGCGCAGGTTACGAAGAATGTAACCGCGACTCTGGTTGCGCAGGCGATCACGTTCACTGCGAACCCACCGGCGACTGCCTCCAATAACAGCAGCTTCACGGTGGCGGCCACGGGTGGCGCGAGCGGGAACGCCGTCGCCTTCACGAGTTCCGGGGTGTGTACCAATTCAGGCGCAACCTATAAGATGACCAGCGGCACGGGAACATGCTCGGTGATCGCCAACCAGGCAGGCAACTCTAACTACGCGGCAGCAGTACAGGTTACGAAGACCGTAACCGCGAAACCATGACGCCGTTTCGCTCGCAATCTCCAGCGATGCGATCGCCGGGGCGGGACACTGCTACAACAGCGTCGGTTTCGAACAACATTGGCGCTTTCGGTGTTTGACCCGCGATTCTACCGTCCTTTATTGGCCGATACGGCGGCGGATTTCGGCAACCAGCGGATCTTCCGTCGACTTTCCGCGAATGTTGAGATAGGTCTTATAGAAATCCGCGAACCCGTCGCTCTTCATTCCTTCACGCACGCGTCCCTGGTAGTAATAAACAGGCGGGAAATAGGCATAAGTCGGGACGTTATCCATAAATAGTTCGATGGCTTCGCCTTGCCGCTTGGCACATTCCTGGAACTGTGTGTCAGCCTGGGTGAAGGCTCCTGCTTCCAGATAAGCTCGCCCGAGTTCAAAGCGGCCGATCCAGGTGTCGAGCAGGGTGTTGCCGGCTGCGATCTGCTTGACTGCCTCGTTCGCGTCTTTTCGCTTGAGTGCGATCAACCCGTCGACGATCTTGCCGTAGGCCTGGGGCTCGCTGGTCAGATCGGAAGAGAGGCTCGTCGCGAGCTTCTGCGCCCTGGCCGGGTCTCCGGCATCGACATAGCCGATCGCTGCCAGGAACTTGATCGAAGTCGATTGGCTGTTCTTCAACGCCTTGTCAAAATCGGAGAGCGCCGCCGCATTGTGCCCCTGCAAGATCTCGATGTTACCCAGCGCCGCGTACTTCCTCGCGGCGTTGTCGGCCGATTTGTTCGCGACGTCGGCGGTGGCTCCTTGCGTGAGAAGGCTCGCTGCTTCTGCATACTTTCCCTGATAGGCAGCAAGATCGGCCAGTCCAGCGTTCGCAGTGGATACGCCCGGCGCGCCAAACCTCTCAAGCTGATGGTAGGAATCGGCCGCCTTGTCCATCTCTCCTTCCCCGAGTTGCGCTTCGGCGAGCACCAGGAAACCCTGCGCAGCCGACGGGCTGATCACCAGCGCTGCGCGCGCGTCTGTTTCGCTCGCGACAAAATCACCGGCAAAGGCACTGATAAACGCCAGATTCAGCCGCGGCCCGACTCCCTTGGGAACAATCTCAACCGCGCTTTTGGCCGCTGCCAGCGCCTCCGGCGCCTCGCGTAACTGCACATAGCATGAGGCGAGATTGTTTTGTCCGACGCGATCGGCGGGGTATCGCTTGACGAGCTCGGTGTATTGCTGCACGCAGTTTTGCCAGTCACCGGTGGTGAGATAGTAGAGCCCGTGGTTGCGATATTGTTCCCGCTCGGTCATGCGGTCCACGTTCTGCATCGCCAAATTCATGTACTTGATGGCGTCACTGGGCCTTCCCAGGTTCTGGGCCATGGCGGCCATGCCGGTGTACGCCCGAGGAAACTTCGGATCCAGTTCGGCGGCCTTCTGGAAGGAATCGAACGCCGCCTGGAAGTTGCCGGCGAATTGTCCATCGACACCGAGAGCGTCCTGGTGAACGGCCTCAAGGGAGGCGGCAGTAAAACCTCCGCTGACCTGATCGAACTGTTTCGCGGCGGGCGTGGAGTCACCAAGAGCTTTGCGAAGGGGCGCCGCCAGCTTGGGAAGGTCGGGAAGGATCTCCTGCTTATTGGCGACGGTGATCTCCGCTTTTGCGATCTCCTTGCCGCTGACGGCATCCAGAGCGATCGCCGAAATATCGTACTCGTCGCCACGCAAGCTGATGTCGCCCGTAATGACCACGCCTACGTCCTGGCTCCTTGCGACCAGCAGCGCTGACTGCTCGTCGAGCTTGTCGGTCGGATTCGGGAGTTTCCGGGCCTGCTTGCGCGCATCTCCGCGGCTGTAAGCATTGACGAAGCTGGCGCCTTCAAGGGCGAGACCGAGCATCGGCTCCAGCGTGTCATCGAGTTCCGGGTCGCCGGTATGGTTCTCAAAGTCAGCCACCAACACCGACACCGGGGCGTGCAGCCCTGATTTCGCGGCGAGTTGCCTCTTGATCATGTACCACGAGAACCCCGCCGCGATCGCCACAATCAAAGCGCCCGTGACCGCGAGACGTCGCCATGGAAGTTCCCGAATACGGTTCAAGCGCAGCCGCGTCGAAGAGGCAGAAACTCGCGATTTGCCGCCCCGGCCTTGCCACGCGCGAAGATCCGCATCCAGCTCTTCCGCGCTCTGGTAGCGCTTTGCGGGATCGGTCTCAAGACATTTGCTGACGATGTTGCTCAGCGTGCCCGGGACATTCCTGGCGACATCCGCCAACGGCACGGCGCGTTGTTGCGACCGCATCAGCAAGCTCGCTATCGCGCTCTCCGCATGGAACGGCGTGACCCCGGCCAGCAATTCATACAGGATCAGGCCAAACGTGAAGACATCCGAGCTGGCCTTCACATCCTTGCCCTGCGCCTGTTCTGGAGACATATACTCGATCGTCCCCAGCATGGCGCCGGTGCGCGTCATTCCATCGCCGGAGAACGTCCGGGCCAATCCAAAGTCCATCACCACCACGCGGCCGTTTTTGTCGCGCATGATGTTGCCCGGCTTCAAATCGCGATGGATGATTCCTTCCCGGTGAGCGGCAGCCAGCCCGCTGGCCGCCTGTTCCATGATGCCGATCGCTTCCGCGACTTCCAGCTTGCCCTGTCGCTTCAGAATTTGGTGGAGGTTTTCGCCCTCCAGATACTCCATCGTGATGAACTTTGTCTTTCCTGCTTCTCCGATGTCGAAAATGCGGATGACGTTCCGGTCCGTAATCTGGCGCGCAAGGATCAGCTCCTGTTTGAAGCGCTGCAGAATCTCGGGATGCTCCGCCATCTCGGGCCGGATGACTTTGAGCGCCACCTCACGCTCCAACTCCACGTCGCGAGCCTTGTAGACAGCGCCCATTCCGCCTTCACCGAGCAGTTGCAGAATTTCATAACGTCCGCCAAGTAAATCGCCAATCTGAAACACAGCCGCGCTGTCGGGCGACGTCAACCGCGTGCGCCGAACCGGAGTCCCCGGCGCGATCGTGGCTCCGGGGTCCAGCAACGTCACTGGGAGATCGACAATCGTGGCGTCGGCGTCAAGCAGGGGCGACGCGTCGACGATTGTAGCGTCGGAATCCACCGCTTTTGATTCGGGATCAAGTCGCGGTCCAGCGTCGATGATTGTGGCGTCGGGATCGTGCTGGCCTGTCGTTTCTGGAGGAATCGAAATGTCGCCGGAGGAACTCTCACCGGCGAACGGAGTTCCGACACCCGGAGGGCCGGGCTTCTTAGGGAAAGCCTTCTTATCAGACCGCGTGGAGTCACTCATGTTGAGTTTTCAGAAACTACCTGAGGCTTATCGAAAAGAAAACCCCGATGGACGCGCGGCAGCACGACCATGTGTGCGGACCCCTTGAAAAGTATATACCTTGCGCCTCAGAGAGCACGCTTGTCGCATTCCGAACCGGTTTGGATTAGTGCTCAGGGCAATCGTGAGTAAAACGTCGCGGAAGCTGACTGCCCAGGCCGAGATTCCCAACGACTTTCTCGCAGAATCACTTGCCGAAGGTCCTATCCATGCAACAACTATACTTGCGGAGCCCTTCCTTCAATTCCGCATCAGGCACTTCGAGAATCCCACTTCCAGCCAAACGGTTGAGGGATTAATGAGGATTACAATTGCCGAACTCTGCAAGAATAAGCGATAACGTTTTCGTTTGGAGCGCCCTTGAGAACGGCGCACCTCACCCATCAGCTAAAGAGGCCTCCTTGCATCGTCATACTCGGCCCGGACCAGCATGTCTTGGGTAAGAACAAGGGCGATTGTAAATTCTCCCTTAGCCGTGAGCTTCTCGGCCGCTTCAATTTCCTCGTCGTTCCGCATCGTTGGCCCGATATTAATTCACTCGCTCGCGATTCCGGTTGAATCGTCGGCGACCCTTCCCCAACCCGAGAGATTCATTGGTAAGGAAGTAATCCGCTTCAATGGGAAGGATGTCAACGTGCCCGGCGATCCGAACGTCGAGTCCGCCGCCTGCGTTCATAGCAAAATCGGTTGCCGCACCTGTGGGACCGACGATGACTGGGAAGCAAGAATCGAATTCCCTTGCCAGATAAATGGAATGCTGGGCTATCCGAGGCACGAGCGACCAATTCGCCATCGCTGAAGCCGCGGTCCTATAATTTCCACACAATTAAATTTTGCGTGTTCATGCTTTCCTTATTTCAAGTACTCCATTCTAGGTTCACCGTTGCTGCTGCTTGCGATAACTGCGTTACTTCCGTGCTTCCTTTTGCACGGCAGCTTCCCGTCCATAACAAGTCAGATGCCTGTCCAATTCTGAATTAAGCGCGGGTCGAGCACTGCTTTTGCAATGCCCGCCGCGCATCGGGAGAGTACTGCGTCTGCACATTCCTTGTGGTTTGCTTATAAGTTTGGCTGCCGGCTGCACTTATGAACAAACTATGACTCGTTTATGTTCTGCTTACGACGAGCGGTGTGGAATGAACCTGAAGAACAAGGCACAAGAGATACACAGACCTCGATGGGCCAGGCAGTCCCACTAAGCTAGCGCGGGCTTCAATCAGAGCGATCAAATCGCCAACCCTCGTACATTGTGCTCGGCAAATTGAGTGGGGAAAACTGCAAGAGACACTTTGATCTTAATCACATGATTCATGACCTAACTTCTTACGGAATGCGAGAGGTGAAGATGAGAGGAATCTTTGGGAACGCCATGACGCTGACGGCCCTCGCCGTTGGGATCACTTGTGTATGTTTGGCGCAGTCAGCTACGCCTGACGCCAATTTGACCGCAAGTGTTGATCCGCCTGCGGCGGCCACGCCTGCGACGCCCGGTGGGGGAACAGACGCCACTAGCACGTCTTCGACCGCACCTA
>CAZANC010000037.1:0-18790 GCA_964486495.1 uncultured Occallatibacter sp. | reverse complement strand
AGATTCTGGCCATCGATCCGGAGATCAAGATTCTGGGGTCGCCGTGGTCGGCGCCGGCGTGGATGAAAACGAACGGAGCGGTGAAGGGCGGGGAGCTGAAGCCGGAGTTTTACGAAGCATACTCGCAGTACCTGACGAAGTATGTCGAGGGCATGAAGGAGGAGGGGATCAACCTCACAGCCATCACCGTGGAGAACGAACCGCTGAACCCGAAGAATACGCCGAGCATGGTGGTGTTTGCGCAGGAAGAGGCTGAACTGATTGCAAAGCACCTGGGGCCGGCGTTTGAGAAAGCAGGAATCAAGACTGAGATCCAGGTTTACGATCACAATCCGGATGTGATTTCGTATCCGCTATCGATTCTGGCCGACGCTGCGGCGAGCAAGTATGTGGCGGGAACGGCATTTCATCTGTATGGCGGCGACAGCAATAAGCTGACGTGCGTGCACAACCAGTATCCGAACAAGAATCTTTATTTGACTGAGCAGTCGGTGGGCGGGCGGCCGAGCGCGACATCGATTGACATCGCCGAGCCGGTGAGCCGTGTACTCATTGGCGCGACACGGAACTGGGCGCGCAATGTGCTCCTGTGGAATCTGGCGGCTGATCCGCATGCTGGGCCGCACACGAATGACGGCGGATGCACCGGTTGCTTTGGTGCGATCACACTGGACGGTGACCGCGCGCAATTCAACGAGGCCTACTATGCGTTGGCGCATTTCTCGAAGTTTGTGCCGCCCGGTTCGGTGCGCGTCGGATCGAACGAACTGGAGCAGCTTTCGACAGTGGCATTTTTGACTCCGGACGGAAAGGTTGTTCTGGTCGCAGTGAACACCGGAAATTTTCCGAAGACTTTTCAGATTGAATATCACGGGCGGAGCGTGACGGCTACGCTGCACTCAGAGTCGGCGGCGACCTATGTGTGGTGATGGTGAGGGGTGTTGGCGATGAATCGGAGAGAAAGGCGAGCCGGAATGCACGCTGCGAAAATCAGGTTGGGTGTGGCCCTGCTGGCTGGAGTGTTTGCGAGCGGTTTCGCGCAGTCCGGGGCCCAGTTGCCGAAGCCGGACCTAGGGCCGAATGTGATGATCTTCGATCCCTCGATGCCGGACTCAGAGATTCAAGCGCGGATCGACAAGGTTTACTCGATCGAGGAGAAAAGCGAGTTCGGGCCGGCGCGCTTCGCGCTGCTGTTTATGCCAGGCAAGTATCACGTGGACGTGCCGGTGGGTTTTTACACGCAGGTCCTGGGGCTGGGAGCAACGCCGGACGCGGTGGAGATCGATGGTAACGTGCATGCGGACGCGAGCCTGCCGAACAACAATGCGACCTGCACCTTCTGGCGCGCAGCCGAGGGTTTCTCGGTGACGCCGGCGAGCGGAACGATGCAGTGGGCGGTGTCACAGGCAATTCCCTTCCGGAGGATGCACGTTCGGGGCAACCTTGTGCTGCATCAGAACCACGGATGGGCCAGTGGCGGGTGGATATCGGACTCGCTCATAGACGGCAATGTGGATTCCGGGTCGCAGCAGCAGTGGATCTCACGGAATAGCGAGTGGCGAAGCTGGACGGGATCGAACTGGAACATGGTGTTTGTGGGTGTGGTATCGCCTCCCGCCGGCGAGTGGCCATCGCCGCCCTACACTAAGGTTGATCGCGTCCCAGTAGTGCGCGAGAAACCTTTCCTTGAGGTCGACAACAAGGGCAACTGGAGTGTGCGCGTGCCCGATTTGCGGACGGAGAGCAAGGGGATCACGTGGCATGGCGGGTCGACACCAGGACAATCGATTCCCTTGAGCCGTTTTTATGTTGCCTGGCCGGGCGTGGATACTGCAGCGAGCATCAATGTGCAATTGGCCAAGGGCAAGAACCTGCTTTTGACGCCGGGGATCTACGAGTTGGACGATGCGATTCGCGTGACGCGGCCGAGCACGATCGTGATGGGTTTAGGCTTTGCCACGCTGAAGCCAACATATGGAACTGCGGCGATGACGACGGCCGATGTGGACGGGATCGACATTGCGGGCGTGCTATTTGACGCGGGTGTGGAGAAGTCGCCGGTGTTGCTGCGGGTAGGGGCGGAAGGAAACAAGGCGCGGCATCGGGCAAATCCAATTTGCCTGCATGACGTGTTCTTCCGCGTGGGCGGAGCGGGAGCTGGAAGTGCGCAGGTTGACCTCGAGATCAATAGCTCCGACACGATCGTGGACCACACGTGGATCTGGCGGGCGGATCACGGTTCAGGCGTGGGCTGGGACAAAAACCTGAGCGCAAACGGAATGGTGGTCAATGGTGACGACGTGACTACGTATGGACTGTTCGTTGAGCACCACCAGCAGTTCCAGGTGCTGTGGAACGGCAACGGTGGGCGGACCTACTTCTACCAGTCGGAGATTCCGTATGATCCTCCCGATCAGGTGAGCTACACGAGCGCGATGGGCGTTGAGGGCTGGGCATCGTACAAAGTAGCTGATGGCGTAACGCGGCACGAAGCGTGGGGGCTTGGCATCTACAGCGTGTTCCGTCACCCGAATGTGGTGCTGACTCGGGCGATTGAGGTGCCAGAGAAGCCCGGCGTGCAATTCCACCACATGATCACGGTGGCGCTGGGCGACAAAGGTACGATTGAAAATGTGATCGACAACGTTGGCGGCTCGACGTCGATTGAACCACGCGTAACGCCCAAGGTTGCCGAGTTCCCGGCGAAGTGAGCTGAGCCAGGATTGAGATACGCCATTCGAATAAAGCTACTTGGGTGCAGAACTCGAACGGCAGCAGTGAAGCTTTCAGGACCAGCGGGATGAAAGAATCGCCTGGCAGAGGCGCATCGTGCTCGAATGAAGCGAAGCGTCGGGGAGTCGCGCCGTTAAGCGCGGCTCGCTGTGTTAGCGTACTTGCTTTAGCCCTGTACGTTGTGGCGAGTCCCACAGCGCCAGCGCAGAATCCGAATCATGCTGTTGAAACGCCAGCGTTGCGACAATTGCATCAGGCGCTCGCGTTGGAGCAGCACGGGAATCCGCAAGGCGCGATGAGTATTGTCAATCAACTTCTGGAAGCAAATCCTCACTTTGTCCCGGCGCTGAAGCTGAAAGGGATGCTCTTGAGCGACGCCGGAGAGGAGTCAGCGGCGGGTCCAGTTTTCTTAGAAGCACTTGGGCTGGCGCCGAACGATTCAGATCTCCTTCTTGAAACAGGGATCTACAAACTAACCACAGGGGACAAAGCGGAAGCCATCAGACTGCTCGAGCACTGCATCCGAATCGTACCGGAAGACGGAGATGCACAGTTCTATCTTGCGCAGGCATATCATCTGAACGGACAAGATAATCAGGCGATGCGGGCGATCCGGCACAGCGCCAAGATCGAGCCGGATAACCCAGGGGTCCTGCAAAAGTATGGGGAGCTGCTGTGCAGTGCGGGTGATTGCCAGCAAGCACTTGAGTGGCTCAAAAAAGCCGACACGCTCGACCCATCCCTGCCTGGAATCGACTACGACATGGGACAAACGGATTATAAGTTAATGGATCTGACCGGTGCCGCGGAGAACTTATCGCATGCAGTTGATAAGAATCCCCAAAATATTAATTCGCTGGTGCTGCTTGCGGATACTGAGGCCCGGCTCTCGAACTGGCAGAATGCCGAAGGCGACTACATCCGATACCTAAGTTATAAGCCGAACGATGCCGATGCAGTGCTTGGACTGGGCCACTGCGAGCTGGAACTGAAGGACTACGACGCCGCCATCGACACGCTCCATTCGGCACTGAAACTGGATCCGGAAAAGTTTCTTGCGCATTTCTATTTGTCGCGCGCCTATGCCGCAACCGGAAAGACTGAAGAAGCAGAGCACGAGGCCGCGCTTCACCATCTGATGATGCAAGAGGCGACATTTGTCAGCTCAGCGGTGAGCGAGGAGCGCGAAAGCGCGATTCTTCCTCAGGTGCAGAAACTGCTGGCAGCTCACCGCGAGCAGGACGCGCTTAATCTCTACCGGGAGCACTTCGAGGGAACTTCACACTCGGTTGCCGACTCGTATGTGTTTGTGGGGAAGCGCGAGCTCTATATAGGCGATACCGAGGGTGGGCTCCGCAACCTGCATCACGCGCTGGAAATAGATCCGAGGGTACGTGGCGCCCACACCTACGAAGGGATTCTTGCGCTGAAGCTGGGGGATCTGGACAGGGCGGAGAATCAGTTCAAAGCCGAACTTGCCAACGACCCCAACTATCAAGCTGCGATCGCGGAGATGGGCGAGGTGCGGTATCACCAGGGAAAGTGGCAGGAAGCGGCCAGCTATCTGGACAAATCGAAGACGATGACGCCGGAACTGATCTATATGCTCTGCGACTCGTACTTTCATCTTAACCGGCAGTCCGACGCCGACCTTGAGGCGGAGACCGCGGCGGTTTATGGGAGAAACGATCCCCACTTTATTCAAGGGCTCGTCGATTTGCTCAGGCGCAACCAGCAGACGGAACTCGCAGCCAGGTTATCGGCTGATAGGTCTCACTGACGAATCGGTTTGAGGAACAGCTTCCCTTACAGTAAGTATCTGGTCAGCTTTCACGTTGGTAAGAATCTGTTTGATACCACTGGGCCAGGAGATCTCGACCTTTTCGATCACCGAGGCTGTGCCAAGCCCGAAGTGCACGCGCTTGTCACTGGATGAGTTATAACCAAGTGCTGTTGTGGCTTCATTGTATTGCGAGCCGAGGGCTGTCGTGATCTTGATTTTGGCTCCCAACCCATCTCGATTCGATTTGACTCCAATCAGGTCGAAGATGATCCAGTGATTCTGGTTGTTTGTGCGGTTCATCATGATTTCAGGCCGGCCATTCAGGACCGTGGTGACGATGTCAATCTTGCCGTCGTTGTTGAGATCGCCGAAGGCCGCGCCACGATGAGGAGCCGGAACGGAGAAAGTGGGGCCGGCTTTCAGGCTCAGATCCTCGAAGGTCACGTTGCCCTTGTTGCGAAACAACCCGTTGGGAAGCCCATAAGGGCGATGCGCTAGCTGCATGGAGTTATCGAGGATATCGGAATTTGCAGTGAAGAGATCCTTGTAGCCATCGTTATCGAAGTCATAAACTCCGGCTCCCCATGCTGTGAGACGGCTGGTCAAGGTCGTGATCCCGGCCGCGCCGGTAATATCCTGAAACTGACCATCACCAAGGTTGTGGTAAATAGGAAATCCCTCGCCGAACATTGCGGTCTCGAAAACGTCTGGCTTGCCATCGTTATCGAGGTCGCGGAAGTCCGTGCCCATGCCGGCTACCGCGTCGCCAAACGCGTTGTATGCGACTCCGGCCTGGAGTCCGACTTCCGAGAACGTTCCATCGCCGTTGTTGTGCAGCAGATAGTTCTGAAACGTGTCGTTGGAAACGAAGATATCGGTGAATCCATCTCCATCGTAATCGGCAAAAGACAACCCCATGCCTTTGCCGACAAAGTCGGAGATATGTGATTGCTGAGAAACGTCGGCAAAAGTCCCGTCGCCGTTGTTGCGGTAGAGAATGTTGGGTGTGCCGAGAAAATCAACAGGGGAACAATAAGCCGGCAGTCCTTGCTGAACGCAGAGGCTTGCGGACTTAATGTCATAGTTCAGGTAATTGACTACGAACAAGTCGAGCAGACCGTCATTGTTGTAATCGAACCAGCCAGCGGCAACCGACCAGGCCTTGCCATACCTGGGAATGATGCCCCCCACGCCCGCTTTGTCAGTAACATCGGTGAATGTTCCGTCACCGTTGTTATGGAATAACTGATTGCAGTTATAACCAGCGACATAAAGATCGGTGAAACCGTCGTTGTCGTAGTCGGCCGCTGCAGCACCCATCGAGTAACATTTGCCTTTCAGCCCGGCGCTCTCGGTGACGTCAGTGAACGTGCCGTCACCGTTGTTTCGATAGAGGCGATTCCAATAACCTGGATCGGATTTTTCCAGAGATGGGATGCTTGCACCATTCGTGAAGAAGATATCGAGCAACCCATCGTTGTTGTAGTCGAAAAGAGCGACGCCGCCGATCATTGTTTCGATGGTATAGCGCTGCGGACTTACGCTATTTCGCAAAACGAAGTTGATTTTGGAGTTCTTGATAATATTTTCGAATTCGATGGCCGCGGCTGAAGGTACTGTTTTGTCGGCGACAGGTTTCACGGGCTCCGTCTGCGGCCGGTGGGCAGCCTGTACCGGGCTATTGGTCTGCGCAGGGGACAGCCGAGCCATGAACGAGATGAGGAGGGCAGCAAGAATCAGGGGTTTGTAAGGAATGCAACCAGTCTTGATGAGAGGCAGCGTGAGCATCCAACGGTGTCCTTGAAGAATTCTACCCAGTCTCACTGAGCAATCATCTTTGTCCCATTCGATGAGCTTGAAGTCGTTGACCAAATAAAAGTGGCCACAGCTCCGCCGGGAAGAGTGTAGGCGAAGCTCTCATTATTCCACGACACATTGAACGTTGCCGATGGACCTCCATCGTTAAGAACAATAAGAGCGATGGAACCATCGGGATTCTGAAAGGCTACATCTTCGATTCCGCCTGCGCCAGCGCTTGCCGAATTCGACTGGATTCGATATGCGCCGGGTAGAACAAATTTGGCGGCGTGCCCAAATGCGTAGTATTCGACGTTATTGGTCAGGGTCAAGGGGCTGACACTGTCGTTGAGGGTTACAAAACCACGACAGTTGGCGCATCCGCCGTTCTGCGGCCCGGAGTTTTGGTCAAGAACCAGGTTCCATTCCGAGACACTTCGCGCCCAATTACGCGTCGCACCGATGATCAGATTTTCCATGTTCCAAGCCAGGTCGCTTCCGAAGACGCTGCCGACGGAGCCCGTGCACTCAGTAAACCAGGTTCCCTTGCCTGGGTATGCGGCCTCCACAGTGGACTGAGCGGCGACCGACCCTGCGTAGCAGTGCCACGAGGTTCCAGCAACGTACGGACCTGCGGTTGGATCGCCGAGAATCGTCTGCGGGTAAGTCGTATCGTTCCAATTGTGCTCGTACCCGAATATTTTCGTATTCAGATTGTTGGCCTTTAGCGCCGGGCCGAGATAGCTCCCGATGAACGTTGCCTCTTCGGCGGATGAGAACGCTTCCGTTGGATAATTGGAATTGGAGTTTTCGGGTTCGTTCTGTGCTGCGATTGCGTACACGGGGATGCCCTGGGCCTGATAGGCCTGAATGGCCTTCACAAAATAGGCGGCGAGGGAGGGAAAATAGCTGTCATTGAAATTGCCTCCATTCATTGTTCCGGAGGTCTTCATCCAGGCAGGCGGGCTCCAAGGAAGCATTTCAACATTGATACTTGAATTGATGGCAAATGCCTGCTTGAGGACAGGGATGGTGTATTTCATATCGTCAGCAATGGAAAAACTTGCCAGGCTTACATCGGTCTGGCCCGCGGGAACATCGTCGTAGCTGAAATTCCCCTGTGCGGAAAGGTCGGTCGCTCCCATCGGCTGACGCAGGAAGGTAAGTCCAATACCATTACTCCGGCTAAAGAGGCTCTGAAGAAGTGTGTTTTGTTGAGCGGCAGTCAATTTGTTGTAGATGAGATAGCTCGACGAATCTGTCAACGAAGCGCCGAAGCCGTCTATTTGTTGATACTGAACCGACGGGTTAATCGTGATGGTCGTGGAGCCAGCCCGGGACGAACCAAACGATACAGACGGCTGCTGCGCCAACAGCAAGGATTGATCGGCATTTGTCTGATACACAGTCACCGAAGGGCCGGTTGGACCCGTTGTACCGGAACTCCCTTGTTGGCCTGAACCGCAGCCGATGGCCGCGATCAGGCCTAACGCAGCTAAGCTTTCGAAAATTGATCCTGGCATCGAGACCCCTCTTTAAATCTGAATTCGTACGCGCACATCGGTCTCCGGCAAATGGCGTGATGGATCAGGCCCACTGCAGCGTCAGGACGGAATCAGCAGGCAGGTTTGCGCAAAGAGTTTTTCCCTGGAACGTGCATCGAATATCGCACTCTTTGCCCGGATTGGTGAGAACCAGAACGAATGTGCCGTCGGGATTGGCGAAGGCGACGTGTTCGATACCAGGAAGCGATGAGTTGCTTGCAATGACGCGTGCTCCGCGTTGCACTGTTTTCGAGTAGTGCGCGAGAGCCCAGTATTGGCCACTGCGGGTCAGCTGCCGAGTCCTTGAGTCGACGGTGACGACTCCACCGCACTCGAATGGGCCGAGGTTCGGTCCTCCCTTTTCATCGAGCAGAAGATTCCAGCCGACAGCGCAACGAGCCCAATTCCTGAAGACCTGTGCATAAGACGCGGACCATTTTGCCCAGCCGGTGAGGTAGTCTGCGTCTGTGATAAAGGGACCGTATTCGGTGAAGTAGACGCTTTTCGACGGGAAGGCATCGTGGACGCGAGTCATCGCGTCGGGTTCGCCTGCGTATGCGTGCCATGCGACGCCGTCGACGAATCGGTAGACTTCGGGGTCGCTGAGAAGATCCATCACACGGCCCCAGAGATTGAAGTTGTGATCCAGAAGCCAGATTCTCGTGTCGAGAGACGCGTTGCTTAGCGCCGGGCCGAGAAAGCTTTTGATGAACTCACCTTCGTATTCCTGGCCCCAGAGTGTTGCCGGCATCCTGCCGTCCTGGTCGGTGTCGACTTCATTCTGAATGGTAACGGCGCTGATACTGATGCCGGCAGCCTTATACGCATCGATGAACTTGACGAAGTATTGCGCGTAGCAATCGAAGTAGTGCTTCCGCATCGAGCCGCCAAGAAGCGAGTCGCCGGTTTTCATCCAGGCGGGCGGGCTCCAAGGCGTGGAAAAGAAGAAAAGATCGGGCCTGACTTCGACCGCCTCAAGAAGGGTGGGCAGGATGTAGGAGCGATCGTGCTCAATGCTGAAGTGGGCCAGGCCGGGGTCGGGTGCCGGGGTGTCGTCGAAGGTGTAGGCGGTGAGGGAATAATCGCTGGAGCCGATGCAGGTGCGGGCAACAGAGAGGTTCAGGCCGACCGGCGAGAAGAGATCCTGGAGCAGCTGATGACGTGCATCGGGCCTCATTTGATTGAAAAGAAAGCAGGATGAATCGGTAAAAGCACCGCCGAAACCGAGGATGCTCTGGAAGGTCTGGGATGGGTTGACCTCGATTGGAGCGGCCCCTGCCGATGAGGCAGATCCGGTTGGTGCTTGCCAGCCAGTGAGAAAAATCTCCTGATATCGCTGGCTGCCGGCCGTCAGCCACCCCCGGACCGAATGGCCAGGAGAAGCCAGCTCGGCACGGGACGGCAACCCCTCAACACAAACCATTGCCGCAAAAGAGGTTGCCGCAATTTCAAGAAAGTCACGACGAGACTTGGGACACATTGGACTCTTCCACGCCTTCTTCAGGCCAAAAAATCGATTTAGACAAGCGTTTGTTTGAATAAAGTGGTCTGGAAAATCGCTTTTCCAAAAAAGACGCACGGTAGAAATTCCGCTGCCATCAAGGCAGATAAGGCAACGGCAATCATACTAAATCAAACGGTTGTCTACAACAAAAGAATGACTTGACAGCCCATCTTTTGGTGTGCTCTAATCGCTCCCGCGTTCAGAAAAAGCGGCTTGAACTCATCAAACAATCGATTGTCTGAAAGATTTTGACGACTTAAGCCAATGGATTCAGACGCATCCGGTGCGGCACCGGACCAGATTCGAAGCGCCGATGCCGAAACGGCAAATGTTAGAGGTTCAGGAGGCAGTTCATGAGAAAAGGGTTGATAAGGATTCTGCCCCTCCTTCTTTTGGTCAGTGGGATTCTGATCGGCGGAAGTAGGACGAGTTTCGGACAGGCCATCAACGCAGGCGACATCAGAGGCACCGTGACCGACACCAGCGGAGCGCTGGTTCCTGAAGTGACGGTTTCAGTTTTGAACGTCGACACCGGCGTATCGAAGGACTATCCCACGAACCAGGACGGCTTGTATGACACATCCTCGATCGTGGCCGGGCGCTACAAGCTCACGTTTAAGAAAGCAGGATTCGAGACCCTGGTGCGCGGCCCTGTCACCGTCGATGTGGGTCTTACATCAGTGGACGCGCAACTGAAAGTCGGAGAGGTTTCTGTTGCTGTAACAGTCACCACCGACGTTCCACTGTTGAATACCGTAAGCGGCGACCAAACCTCGACTTTGGAGGCCTCTTCCATGGCTCAGCTTCCTCAGGTGGGCACCGCGAACAACAGCGGCAATAGCTGGGAGAACTTCATCGTCCTGCTCCCCGGCACCTCGGGAACCGCAGGCGGCGCACAGGGGTCCGCAAGCCCCGGCCAGGAAGCATCTTCCAACGGCAACATGCCCTTTACCAACGTCCTGGCGGATGGCGCAACTTCCACCCTGCCGGCCAGCCAGAATGCCAATCCGGCGGTGTTCGACGACCTGGCGGAAGTCCAGGTCTCGCTCTCTTCTTTCTCCGCGCAGTACGGCGTGGGCGGAATGATCATCAACCAGATCACCAAGGGCGGCACCGACAAGTTCCACGGCACCGCTTACGAGTACTTCGATAACGACGACTTGAACGCGGTTCCCTTCGAGTTTGGGACCACGCAAACTCGTAAGCAATTGATTCCCCACCTCCGCTACAACGACTATGGCGGCACCATCGGCGGACCGATTCCTGTCGGCCCGTTCAAGAAGAAAGCGTTTTTCTTCTTCGGCTACGACCGGATTGATAACAACGGCGTCTCCACCGGCTTCCAGACCGTGCCGACCACAGCCATCATGAGCGGCGACTTTACCGGCGGCTACACTCTCTACGATCCCACTACGCAGACGATTGGGACCGACTCGGCCGGGAATCCTTACCCGATCCGGAAGTCCTTCATTTCCGAATATGGCACGAACGAGATTCCAACGGCTATGTTCGACAATGTCTCAAAGCTTCTGCAGCAGTATTATCCGAACGGAACCAGCAATACCGGCGTGTCGAATAATGTGGGCCACTTTGTGCAGTCAAACGAAGAGTCGACAAACCTGCAGGCAAACGGCGTGTACCAGAATAACTGGTACGACCAATATCCGGTGCCCCGCCCCTGGCGGAGATACTTCGGGCGCCTGGATTACGACGCTACACCCAATAACCGGATTACGCTCTCTGATAACCAGGGCGACGAGCTGGAAAACGGCGCGAACCCCGTAACCCCCTGCCCGTTTGCATGCCAGCTCGGCGACGTGGACAACAACGTTGGCCAGATTACCGATGTCTGGAACATCAGCTCCAACACCATCAACGAAGCCCGCATGGGTTATACCGACCAGTTGAACTTCTTTTCTGATTCAACCACCGGTCAGAACTATCCATCGAAACTGGGCTGGCAGTTTTCCAAGGCCAACATCATTCCTGCGCTTCAATACGTCCGCAACTATCCATATGCGTGGCTCGATCCCGCCACCAATGCGGAATACAAGGAGTTTGCCTTCGATCCGTCGGATGTAGTCACCATGATCCGCGGCAAGCATGTTCTCCACTTCGGCGCTGAATTGGCGTTCTACCGCGACGACGCCACCAACTGGGGCAACGTCAACGGCGGAACTGTGCAGTTCTCCGGCGAATATACCGAAAACTGGACGCTCAACGAAGCGGGTGTAGCCTCGCCTAACTCATCCAGCGGCGAAGAATACGCTGACTTCCTGCTCGGATATATAACCAACTGGAATGCCGGCTACACTCCCGAATTCGGTGCTCGCCTGAAGAAGCCGCAGATGTTCTTCCAGGACGATTGGAAGGTAGGCCGCAATCTCACGCTGAATCTCGGCCTCCGCTACGAGATCAGCCACGGATTCAACGAGATGATCGGCAATGAGGCAACATTCGACCCCACGGTGAAGAACGACGACGGCACCCTGGGCGCATATTGGTACGGCAGCACCCACGCCAACGGGCGGACGGCCCTGCAGCAAAACGTCTTCAGTACGTGGCTTCCGCGCGTAGGGTTCTCCTGGGCGCCTATACCCAAAACCACCCTCCGCGGCGGCTACGGGCTCTATTCCTATAACTTCAGCCTCGATGTCTACGGCAGCGGCATGGGAGCGGCCGTGGCTTCCTCAGGCGGCTACAGCGACCAGTCGAACGGCATCTACCCGGCGACAAAATTCGACGGTCCTGGCACTCTCTTCCCGTTAGGTGGAGGCGCCAAGACTGCATTGCCTTACACGTCGGCATCCACCGATCCGGGCCGGTTCAACGGCCAGGGCGGCTCGTATAACCCCTACAATACCCCCATTGCCAAAATCAACCAATGGAACCTGGCCGTGGAGCGGGAGTTGAGCACGGACTATGTGGTCACTGTCGCTTACGTGGGAAGCCACGGTTTCAATCTCCCTTTCCCAACCGCACTCAACGCGGTGCCTGAAAACGATCTGTCGTCCAACGACACCAAGTTTGCGCCCTACCAGAACTATCAGGCAGGTGGCCTCGGCGGCAATCTCTACCAGGCAATCTCCAACTATCACTCGCTGCAGGCTTCAATTAGCAAGCGCATGACTCACGGGCTGAGCATGAGCTTCAACTACACCTGGTCTCACATGCTCGACGATCAGGACTCGTCAGGATGGGGCAGCCACGGTGGATCGCAGGTTTGGCAGCATGCAAGCTACTTGAACGTGAACCAGGCCGCGCTGAACTACGGGCCATCCAACTTCGATGAACGCCAGGCCTTCAAGGGATACGTTGTCTATGAACTCCCCTTCGGCAAAGGCAAGCAGTTCATGAATACCAGCGGTTTGGCGGACGAGGTGTTGGGCGGCTGGCAGATCGCGGGAACGGTCATCGAGTTGAGTGGAAATCCGTTCCAGCCCACTGGCCCGGGATCACTCTACACGCACGCGGGCACCCAGTTTCTGAACCGAGTGCCTGGGGTTAGCCTCACGCCCTCTGGCGGGAAGAGCTGGCATCACTGGTTTAACGAGGCTGCCTTCTCGGAGCCACTAGCAGGAGCATTCGGCACCGCCCAGAGGAATCCTCTGGTCGGGCCCGGCATCAACGAATTTAACCTCTCTGCAGGCAAGGAGTTTTCCATCTGGGAGCAGGTTAAGTTCCAACTCCGCTGCGACGCGACCAACGCCTTCAATCATCCGAGCTTCGGCGCCATTGGGGGCGGGAGCAACGGCAACTTTGGTCTCAACGGCGGCAACCCCGGCGAGCCGTTCACCGGCACTGCGGTGCTCAGCAGCACGACGGTCGGCGGCCGCGACGTGCAGTTGAGCGGGCGCATCACCTTCTAACCGGAACTCAAACTCAAACAAAAGAGACGGCGATTCGTCGCCGTCTCTTTTTGTTATGAGAGAAATACCCCGTTGTTGCAACTCCTATAATGAGTTTTATGAATCCGCAGATCAGAAAAGTTGCTGGATGTCTCATTCTGTTGTTCGCCGGGATATGCAGGGCGCAAACGGGAACCGATCCCCAGTCAGAATTTGCCGGGCACATCCAGCAGGCGCAAAAGTATCTCGAGCAAGAACGGCCTGATCTCGCGATTCCTGAACTGCAGGCAGCCGCGACCATCAATCCAGACAATATTGAAACGCAGAGTAATCTCGGTGTGCTGTTGTTTTTTCAGGGCAAGCCCGCCGAGGCGATACCGCATCTGCGCATCGCGGTTGAGAAACAGCCGGCTCTGAGCAAGATCCAGGGGATTTTGGGGATCGCGGAATTGCACACTCAGGAATTTGAGGAGGGCCGGAAGGATCTGGAGACATCGTTCCCTCAAATTGACGACCAAAGATTTAAAGTCCAGGTAGGCTTGGAACTCGTGGGAATTTATACAGACAGCGGCGACCTTGAGCAGGCGGCCGGCATCCTCGCGCAGTTGAAAAAGACTGCACCAGACAATCCGGAGGTGCTTTATGCTTCGTACCGGACCTTCTCGGATCTCTCGAGCGAAGCCATGATCGCGCTCTCTCTCGCGGCGCCCGACTCAGCACAGATGCATCAATTACTCGCGCACGAGGAGATCAAAGAAGGAAATACAAACGCCGCGATCGCGCAATTCCACAAGGCGATCGCGATTGATCCCCATCTGCCGGGCGTGCACTTCGAGCTTGCCGAGCTGTTGCACACTTCGCAGGATCCTGCCGTGAAGAAAGAAGCGGAGCAGGAATATCGCGCCGCAGTCCAACAGAATCCGCAGGATGAAAAGTCGATTTGTGCGCTGGCGGATATTGCCGGGATTAGGGGCGACACGCAGCAGGCGTTCGACGACTATTCAAAGGCAGTGGCACTGCAGCCTGGAGATGCAAACGCAAAACTGGGTTTGGCAAAGGTGCTGATTGCGTTGGATCAGCAGAGCAAGGCGCTGCCGCTGCTTGAGGCCTCGGCGCAATTAGAGCCAACGAGCGCGACCGTGCACTACAGGCTGGCGACACTTTATAGGAAGATGGGCCGCGTGGACGACGCCAAGCGCGAAGTGGAGCTTTACCAGAAATACAAGGACATGAAAGAAAAGCTTCGCGCCGTATATAAGGAGCTGCTCATTCAGCCGGATGAGATCCGCGCGGACGAGAGTCCGGAAGAGGAGCCACCCGAAAAGAAATGAAGCAGGTCCACGGACGGGTTCGCTGGAGGAACGAAATCGCCGGGAGAGTGAGATTGTGGGCCGTGGTCCTACGGAGCGTTGTTGCGATTGCGTTTCTTTGTTTTCGAGGAGTGATTGCCGCGCAGATGGGCACGCCAACGCCGCTGTCTTCGGCGGAGCGCCAGAAAGCCGAAGCGGAGCGCACGGCGACGAGTCCAGTGGCAAATTATCCGCAGATCGTCGATATCACAAAATCGACCGGAATCACCTTCGACCACAAGTCGAGCCCGGAAGCTAAATTCATTGCGGAATCGATGAGCGGAGGCGTCGCGCTGATCGATTACGATGGCGATGGCTGGCCAGACATCTATTTCACCAATGCGCAGAGCGTGGATATGGCGCTTCACGGTGTCAAATCGCGCAGCGCACTCTTTCACAACAATCACGACGGAACGTTTACCGACCTGACCGACAAGGCAGGTGTCGGTTATCCCTGCTGGGCGATGGGCGCCGTCGTGGGTGACTACAACAACGACGGCCGGCCGGATCTGCTTGTAACTTGCCTGAACGGCGTAGTGCTTTATCGCAATAACGGCGATGGCACGTTCACCGATGTGACAAAGACAAGCGGACTCGATGCCGATAACGGCTGGGCGACGGGTGCGGCATTCGGAGACTATGACAACGACGGCCGCGACGACTTGTTCGTGTCGCATTACGTGGATTTTCGTCTGGACAACTTACCGGTGACCGGGTCGGGTAGAGCGTGCAAGTATCTCGGGCTCGACGTGCAGTGCGGACCGCGCGGATTGAAAGGACTGCCGGACAATCTCTACCACAACAATGGCGATGGGACCTTCACGGAGGTTTCAAAGCAGAGCGGCGTGGATGACGCTGAGCGCCGCTACGGTCTCACGTCGATTTGGTCAGACTTCGATAATAACGGCAAGCTCGATTTGTTTGTGACGAACGACGGCGAGGCGAATTATCTGTACCAGGGTGACGGCGCCGGGAAGTTTGAGGACGTCGCGCTGCTGGCGGGGGTAGCCGCCAACGAGGACGGAGTGGAGCAGGCGAACATGGGTGTTGCGGTCGGGGACTATCTGCACTCCGGACGGATGTCGCTGGCAATCTCTCACTTCGACGTGGAGTACACCGCGCTTTATACCAACGAAGGTGGTATGAATTTTACGGATAACTCCATCGCGTCGGGGATCGCGCGCGGGACGCAGGGCTACGTGGGTTGGGGCGATGCATTTGTCGACTTTGCGAATAACGGGTGGCAGGATTTCTTCCAGGTGAATGGGCATGTGTATCCGCAGGTGGATACGGCGCACACGGCGACGCATTATCTCGGGCCCAAACTGCTCTTTCTGAATCGGCACGACGGTACGTTCCAGAACATCAGCCGCCGAGTGGGGCCCGCGCTTCAGATCCCGCAAGTGAGCCGAGGGCTCGCCGTGGGCGACCTGTTCAACGATGGCAGAATGGAAGCCGTTGTCGAGAACCTTGTTGGCGAGCCGATGATCCTGCGGCCGGAGGGTGGACCGAAGAATCATTGGGTTAGCTTTCAACTCGAGGGGGTTACCTGCAATCGACTTGCGCTGAACGCGCGAGTCCGAGTGACCGCGGGTGATCTGGTGCAGTTGGGCGAAGTGATGAGTGGAGGAAGTTATCTTTCGCAGAACGACCTGCGCCTGCATTTTGGATTAGGCAGTCATGATTCGGTCGATCAGGCCGAAGTATTGTGGCCGGACGGAAAAAAGGAGACGCTGACTCATCTGGCTGTCGACAAGTTTTATGTGGTGCGCGAAGGACAAGGAGTTGTTGCAAGCAAATTGCCGGAGCACTCCGCGATTCTGCCGTAATAGCAGCGTTCAAATAGGAAACGGCCGTTGGAGTGATTTGGGCGCGCTGCGATAGAACGATTCAGCGAATCGCACAGGAAGAGACGATGGCTGACACGAATTCATCGATAAGCGTTCAACCCGCGCCGCGACCTTTGTCGACCGCAATGTTGAGCGCGGGATTCAGCTTGACCGGAGCAGGAACGGTGATGCTCGGGGTGTTGCTGCCGACGTTCTCACTGAAGTGGGGCCTGCGAGACGATCAAGCGGGGCTGCTTCTCTTTCTGCAGTTCTTTGCATCGGGACTTGGCGCGGTTGTTACCGGACTGCATCGCGTCCGTTCGCTTGCGATTGGCTATGCATTGCTGGCGGCAACTCTCGGCGCGTTGGCGATTGGTGGGTCGAAGATCGTATACGCAGCGTTTTTCTTCTACGGCCTGGGACTGGGCATGGCGATGACGTCGACCAGCCTGCTGTTTTCCGATCGCTGGGCCGGCGATCGCGCGGCCAAATTAGAGTGGCTGAACTTTGCATGGTCGGCCGGGGCAACTGCGGGTCCGGTTTGCTTTTTGCCGTTTCTGCATCAGGGTGACCTTCGCTGGCTTTTTGTCGCGATGATGGTGTTGTCGGTTGCGATGCTTGCCTGGGTCGTTTTGCTGGAGCTCGATGCGGCACGAGCAGTGCCGAAACACAAATCGGGTTCAGTCGGGAGCTCTGTTCGGACGGTTTTTGCTCTACTCCTGCTTCTGGCGATGACCACCGTCGGGGTGGAGTCATCGCTGAGCGGATGGTTGACGACCTACTCGCATCGCGCGGGGATGCACAACCTGGCAGGGGCGGCTCTAGCGACTTCGATCTTCTGGTTTGGAGAGATGCTTAGCCGGCTCATTTTCTCGACGCGGCTGCTGGCCAAGGTGGGGCGGCGGCAGGTTTTGCAATGGGGAATCTGGGGCGTCACGGTCGCAGCGGTCGCGGTGATCGCAGCCCCGCAACCGTGGCTGATCCTTGTAGCCGCCGGAGCGGCGGGCGTGTTCATCGGACCGCTGTATCCGCTTTCGCTTTCGTACCTCTTGGAACTCTCACCGTGGGGATGGTTTTTTGCAATGAGTGGTATGAGTGCGGCGCTGTTTCCATGGATCACGGGGCTGGTTTCGGCGCACTTCCATTCGCTGCGCTATGGGTTGATGGTTCCCTGCTTTACGGGAGTTGCGATGGCGGCGCTGAACTGGCTCATTTTCCGGGGCCGGCAATCGGAAAATGCGACGCACACTGTTGTTTCGTAAGTAAACTGAGACAATCGTATGTCTTCATATTACCTGCTGATCCAATAGATACAACGTGAACGACGGCGTGGGTTTGGCTGGAGCAGCGTGCATGAATTAATGGATGAAAAATCCAGTATTTATGCGCAGAGAGATCCATATTTAAGCTTGACATGCGCAGAGTTTCGGAGCCTAATATTTCTGGAAAGAGAGACTAATCTGCGCTTGAGTCAAAGGTACAACGATTGTCTTATCGATTTACTCGATGCGTTTTGAATGCGGAATCGCTCCGTGCTGGCCTTCGGAGCGGAGGATTGTAGAATCAACGGTGAAAACGATTTCCGAGAGATTTTAATACCGACATGAAGGATACCGTGAGCGACAAGAAGACGAGAGAGCACGTGAAGCCGCGGGGTCTTCAAACGGCGAGCCTGAAGCAACTTGCCGAGCATCTGGGACTGAATCCTGCGACGGTTTCAGTGGTTTTGAACGATGTGCCGGGAAGATCGATTCCTCAGGCGACGCGCGACCGGATTAAAGCTGCCGCCAAGTCGATGAACTACCAGCCGAATCTGCTGGCGCGATCGTTACGGAGCAGGCGGACGCTGACGATTGGCATCCTGGTGCCTGAGCTGGGCGACGGATATCACACGCAAGTGATGAGCGGCATCGGCGATCAGCTGATTCAGGCCGGATATTTCTACTTCACGGCGCATCACCGGCACAAGCCGAACCTTGTGGAAGAGTACACGCGGATGCTGGTCGGGCGCGGTGCTCAAGGGCTGATTGCAATCGATACGCGGCTCGAGCATCCGATTTCGATTCCAGTGGTGGCCGTGGCGGGGCATAGGCATATCGAAGGCGTAACCAATGTGGTTCTCGATCATGCTCGCGCTGCCGAGCTTGCCCTCGGGCATCTCTACGCGCTGGGCCACCGCAAAATCGCTTTCATGCGCGGCCAACCCTTTAGTTCAGACTCTGATGAGCGCTGGAAGAGCCTGGTATCAGTCGCAGAGCGGCTGGGAATTGAAATCAAACCGGAATTCGTCGTGAGCCTGGATCGCGATATGACCTCGCCGGAGCTGGGCTATCCGGTCGTACAGCAGCTGCTCGCGACCAAGCAGCCGTTTACTGCGATTGTTGCGTTCAATGACATTTCGGC
>CAZANC010000036.1:0-19188 GCA_964486495.1 uncultured Occallatibacter sp. | reverse complement strand
TGTTGCAGGTTCTTTCCAATGCTTCGATCGCCGCCTTGGCGGCGCAGGCATCGCCAGGCCATTCGGCCAATGGCAGTCATGCTTTCCACATGCCGGCGAGAGCGGTGCGTCGCTGACCGTTTTTGCGGGCCGCGACTCCAATTTGCCAATCGCTCGTCCAATTTGCCAAGCGCGCGCTCGGGGTGTTTCAATCGGATTATTGAAACAGGGGTGCTCCACGAGTTGTGGGGCTGAGAGATACCCTCGAACCCGATCCGGATAATACCGGCGTGGGAAGTTTTCTCCAACCGAGCGGCGTTCTTCTTCACCTCTCTTCGCGGCGCAAGCTCCTTTGTTTCAATCGAGCACTGAAACGAAGGGTCTCCATGCACACAGCCGAAGTCAACCATGGCAAAACATTTCTGTTCTCGCGCCCCTCCCGCTGTGTCTTGGCGAAAGCCTTCTTTCTAGCCGTCTGCCTCGCATTGCTCTTTCCCGCACAATTGTCCGCACAAGCCGCGCCGCCTCCGTCGACCGGTTCCTCTTCGGCGACGCAAGCGACCGCACAGAACCCCAGCCCCGCACAGCAAAAGCCCGCTCCCGTCACCACAACGGTCATCGTTCACGGCGAAGTGGAAGATAACTATCTTCGCGAGTCCATCACCGTGGGCACGCTCGACGGCGCCGAACTCAGAAACACTCCGCTCTCGGCGTCAGTCGTCACGCGCGACCTGCTTAACGACCAAGTCTCGCATCTGCTTTCTGACGTGATCCAGAACGACGCTTCCGTCGGTGACAACTACGTGCCTGTGGGTTATTACGGCGACTACCAGATTCGCGGCTTTCCCATCGATCTCGCTACGGGGCTCGAAGTCAACGGCATGACCATCGCCGGCGAGCAAGACGTGCCGCTCGAAAACAAAGAGGCTGTCGAATTCCTCAAGGGAATCGCCGCCGTGGAGACCGGCGTGGCCTCCGCGGGCGGCCTCATCGATTACGTGACCAAGCGCCCGGCAAACATCCAGGCCCTCGATTTCGCCACCGATCATCGCGGCTCGGCCTATGGTGCCGTCGACCTTGGCCATCTTTTTGGCGGCCGTAAACAGGTGGGAGCGCGCGTCAATCTAGCCGGCGAAAGAATCGTTCCTTACATGAACGACACCAACGGCTGGCGCGCCGTGGCCGCAGGCGCCGCCGATTGGAAGCTGAACCCGGCCACTATCCTTAAGGGTGACTTCGAATATCAGCACAAGATAGAGCGCGATGGCAGCGGCTATCAACTTCTCGGCGGCACTATGCTGCCTGATATCAACCGCATCTACCGTTCAACCATGGTTGGCGATCAGCCATGGGGCTCTCCGGACACATACGACACGTTCAATACCAACACTCGCCTCGACCACACCTTCTCGCCCTCATGGCTCGGCCACGCGGCCGCCGGCTTGAGCCACTCGCTCATCCAGGACAACGTGATCTATGCGTACGGCTGCTATTACGAAGCTGAGTGCCAGGGCAATGGTGGGACCGCACCCGATTATTTCTTCGCTCCCGACGGAACCTACGACATCTACGACTACCGTAATCCCGGTGAGTTGCGCATCGATGCCGAGGGCGAAGCGATGCTGACCGGCCACATCAAGACGGGAGCGATCGCGCAAGACATTACTGCCGGCGGCGTACTCTTCCTGTGCAGCGTGCATGAGCCGGGTTATTACACACCAGAGAACCCCTATTCCCCCGACGGCGTTGTTCAGGACGGCGCGGTTTACACCTATGTCGGTTCGGAAAACATCTACCAGCCGATTGCGGGTCTTCCGCCGCCAGGGGATCCGAATTCCCTTGAATATCCATTCGAGACTGCCGGCCCGCGCCGACTTTGGGAAGACAGCCGGCAATCCTCCGGCGTCATTCAGGATCGCGTTCATCTTCCCGGCCGCATTCAATTCATCGCTGGCAGCCGCTACGATTCGCTGCGCGATCACAACTACTCGCTTTGGGCTACCGATCCCACCAAGCCGCCGACCATCACCGACAAGCCTGTCTGGCTGCCTCAACTCGCAGTCACGTACAGCCCCGTCGAGAACCTCACGCTCTATTCGAATTACGGCGTGATGCTGTCACTCGGTCCGCAGGGACCGTTCTGGACCGACAACGGCAGCCAGTTTCTCGCTTCGTTCTTCACGCGCCAGGCCGAGATCGGTGCGAAGTACGAGCCCGGCCAGCGTATTCTGCTTACGACCGCGCTCTTCCGCATGCACGCGCCATTCTTCTACCCGAAAATTATTGCGGGACCTGACAGTTTCTGCCCCAGCGGCGCCGCGGGCGAACTCTGCTTCGAGCAGGAGGGCCGCGAAACGCACGACGGCATCGAGCTCAATGCTGAAGGCAAAGCCGCCAACTGGCTCCGTCTTAACGGCTCCGCCGCGGCCATGAACGCAATCTCCAGCAAAACCGGCACGCCTTCCTTCGACAACAAACAAGTGATCAACGTGCCGCACCTGCACTCAAATGTGTTTGCCGATTTCACCTTGTCTCGCATCCGCGGCCTTCACCTAATGCCCGGCTGGAGCTACACCTCGCGCAAAGAAGCCACGCGCGACGATGCAGTGAGCGTGCCGAGCTACAACCTCTTCAACCTCGGCGTCCGCTACACGCCCGGCGGCGAGCAGGGCCGCGTCACGTTCCACATCTACGCCGACAACATCGCCAACAAGCGCTACTGGTCCGATACCGGCGCCAGTTACGGCGACACATTTGTTTGGCTCGGTGCGCCGCCGACTGTGCGTCTGGACGCCCACTACACGTTTTAAGCTGCTAGCCTTTAGCTCTTAGCATGATCCGCGACAGATTGAGAGAATGCGGGAGATGCAAACAGAATGAGTTGGGACGCTAAAGGCCAATCGCTAAGAGTTGAAGGCTTAAAGCTTCACATGGATCGATGAGTTTAACAATCAAAGCCCACGGCATGGACGGCTCGCTGGTCGATCCCGACTGGCCTCCGCTCACTCTCGCCGAGCTGCGCCCGCTTCTCGCCCAATTTCCGGAGCTGGGTGAACCCACGCACATCATCTCCTTCAGCCCGCGCCCATTTTCCGCGGCTGGAATAGTCGCTACACAAAACGGCCGCGTCTTCATCAAACGCCATCACCGCGCCGTGCGCGATCGCGAGGGTCTGCTCGAGGAACACCGGTTTCTTTCGCATCTGCTCGCGCATGGCGCGGCTGTTCCGCGCGTCTTTGCCTCCGAGACTGGCGAAACGGCTATCGAAGCCGGCGACTGGACCTACGAAGTGCACGAGATTCCGCCCGGCGTCGATCTCTATGAAGACGCCATCTCCTGGACGCCATTCCGCAGCGCTGGCCATGCGCATTCTGCAGGCGCTTCGCTTGCGCGTCTCCATGTAGCCGCGCAGACCTTCAACGCCCCGCCCCGCCAGCCGCGCCCGCTTGTCGCCAGCTTCACGATCTTCGCCGCCATCGATCCAGCCGCCGCGATGGAACACTACCTCGCCGCGCGTCCTTCGCTCTCCGCGAATGAATCCGTCCACGCAAGTGCGAAACGAGCGCTCGAATTCCTGGCGCCCTTTCACGCCGAGCTCGCGCCGCTCCTACCCGCTCTCACCCCGCTTTGGACACACAACGACCTCCATGCTTCCAACCTCTTCTGGAGCGATGCGGGGCCACGCGCCGATTTCACCGCCCACGTCACTGCCGTCATCGACTTCGGCCTCGCTGACCGCACCAACGCCGTGCACGACATCGCCCATGCCATCGAGCGCAACATCGTCGAGTGGCTCGCTCTCGTCAACGATCCTGCCCACCCGGACGATGTGCCCATTCACCTCGATCATCTCGATGCACTTCTCGACGGCTACGAATCCATTCGCCCGCTCTCGTGTGAAGAATCTACGGCCCTCGCGCCCATGACCGCGCTCTGCCACGCCGAATTCGCGCTTTCTGAGGCTGATTACTTTCTGGGCGTTTTGTGTTCGGAAGAAAAAGCTGCCATGGCCTACGACGGCTGGCTTGTCGGCCACGCCCGCTGGTTCCACGGCCAGGCGGGACGAAAGCTGCTCGACGCTCTACGCCGCCGCGCCACGGCACGCCGCACACAAGGAGCGGCTCAGCCATGATCTGGACCGAAATCGCCACTTACCTCACCACTCATGGCCTGGAGCTCACGGGATCCGTCACGGCCGCCTTCGGAATCTGGCTAACCACGCGGCGTCTGCTCATCTGCTGGCCCATCACTCTCGTTTCTATCTTCCTTTACATGGTGGTTTTCTTCCGCGCGGGGCTTTTCTCCGACGCATTGCTGCAGGTTTTCTTCGTCGTATTCACGTTCTATGGCTGGTGGCACTGGTGGCGTGGCGTGCGCGATGAAGGCGAAGTGCGCGTGGTCCCGTTACCGCTGCCAAACTTGGGTATCGCTCTCGTTTTTGGCATGGCTGGAAGTTTTGTGTTAGGAACGCTGGCCAAGCGCCTTCACGCCGCGCTGCCCTATCTCGACGCCATGCTGATGAGCTACAGCTTAGTCGCCACATGGTGGCAGGCCCGCAAGCACATCGCAAATTGGTGGCTCTGGATCCTCGTCGATGCAATCTACGTCGGCGAATACATCTACAAGGACCTGTGGCCAACGGCAATGCTCTATGCAGCTTTTGTGCCTCTCGCCGTGCTTGGCCTGCGCAACTGGCGCCGCGCGGCAGCCGACGCTTAACTCGCCGCCTGCACCACATTCTGCAGCGGCTCGCCCTTCATATACCGCCGCAACTCGTCGGCCACGGTGCGCAGTGCTCGTGGTGCAAACTGTGGTGTCGATCCGCCGATATGCGGCGTCAGAAGCAGGTTCGCGCATTTCCACAGCGGATGCCCTTCCGGCAAGGGCTCAGGATCGGTCACGTCGAGCGCCGCGCGAATTCGCCCGGAATTGAGCACTTCCACCAGCGCATCCGTATCCACAATCGGCCCCCGAGCGGCATTCACCAGCAGCGCTCCCTGCCGTAGCAGCCCGAGTTGCCGCTTGCCGATAAGCCCGCGCGATTCCGGCGTCGACGGCAAAATCAGTATCACTACATCCGCGCGCGGCAGCAGGGTGTCCAATTCGCTCACGGCGTGAACTTCGGGCTCGCTGCGGGCGCTTCGTGCCACGCGCAACATATTCACATCGAACGGCTGCAGCATGCGCTCGATTTCTTTGCCGATCGCTCCGTACCCCGCGAGCAATACAGTCTTGCCCGTCAGCTCCTCCTGCAACACCGGCGGGTACATTGCGCTCATGTTGCCGGTGATCGCCGCATAATGTGCACTGGCCTCTATACGCCGCCTCCACACGCCCGACCGCTGAATGTCGAGATACAGTGGAAAGTACTTCAGCATGGTCAGGATGGCCGACAATGTCCATTCGGCGGTCGCAATGTTATGCGCGCCGCGCGCATTGCAAATTGTCACGTGCGGCCCCACCGTCCCAGGGATCCACTCCGTTCCCGCCATCATGGCAAGCACCAGCTTGACGCCGTTCAGCCGCGGCCATGCGCGTATCGCCTTGGTGGAATAGGGATCGGGAATCCAGACTTCGATCTCCGCGTCGTGATCCATCTTGTCCGACACTGGGATCAGCTCGATTCCATTGGGGAAATCGCGGAACAGCTCAGCGGGTAAAGTGGCTGGGTATCCGACTCGCAGCATGCGGTTCTTTGCGCACGACGGGGTGCGCTCCTCGATTCCATCCTATCCCAGCCCTTGCCCTGCCTGACCCATGGCGTCATCCTTCATTGGCGCTCGCGACCCCAGACGCAAACTGTTCACATCGGCGCGCCGCAAACTATCCTTAAAGCGCGACAAAGTTCGACCTTGGATCGCATTCATGCGCCTGAAGGCCAAAAAGACGTGGTCCCAGCATCAGCTCTCCGCGAAACTGCGCGTGGAGGGCGGCGGCAAGGAAGGAGTGCTCACCTTCGAGCGGCGCCGCCTGCTGATCGACGCGGCCAAGACCGCGCTGGCCGCGGCTCTCTGCTGGTGGCTGGCTTTGCGATTCGGCCTGCACGACGGCTATTGGGGCTCCATCAGCGCCATCATCGTTTTGCAATCGAACGTCGGGGCCACGGTAACGGCTTCACGCGACCGCCTGTTGGGAACATTCATGGGCGCGGCGTTCGGCTTTGCATGTTCAGTCTTCGGCACGCCGCCATGGAATTACGTACTCGCTGTCGTGCTCGCGATTGTCGTCTGCGGCCTGCTCAGTCTTCGCAACAGCTCGCGTCTTGCCGCCGTCACCATCACCATCATCATGCTCGTCCCCAAATCCGGCCCACGATGGGAATTGGCGCTCGATCGCGTTGGTGAAGTGCTGCTCGGCATCGTCGTGGCGCTCGCGGTCACCACGCTCGTTTTTCCCGACCGCGCACGCTTGTGGCTCCGCGACGGCCTGGCACAGGAGTTTCTCATGCTTGGCAGCTTCTTCGAGGCGATTCTCGAGGGCTTTCGCGGCGCACCGTCGCAGAATCTACCTGCCTTGCGCGAGGATGCGCTGGCTCTGCTCCGCGGCAACAGCCAACTGCTCGAAGCCGCGCGCAACGAGCCGAGCGGCCCCGGTTGGCGAGAGGGCCTCAGCATGCTCTCGCAGTTTGGCCGCTCTCTTTATGACGCGCTTGTTGCGCTCGAGCTTGCGGTAAAAGACAGCCACGCAGACCGCTTCGCGCAGCAACTAGAGCCCGCGCTCTCGCGTCTTGCGGCCAACATTCGCACCGGCTTCAATTATGTGGCCAGCTGCACTCACAAGTGGCGCTTCCGCGAGCCGGCCGAGGGAATCAACCTGGAGCAGGACATTGCCGACCTCGAAGCGCGCATGGACGAGGTTCGCCACACCGGCATCGGATTTTCGCAGGCCGAGCTCTTGCGCGCCTATGCCGTCCAGCTCCATCTCAAGCAAATTGCGCGCTTGCTCCGCGCCACGCGCATTGAAACCAGTAGCGCGGTCGGAGATTCTGAAAAAGTGGCCGATTCCGTGTAAGCCGAACCTGTTCCGTCCCTATTGCTCATGGCGAACCATTTCGCGTGCGCGTGGGCGGCCGCGTCACACAGCTAGCATCTCCGTGTATACCGCCATCCCCACTACGGCGTCGGCTCCGATCGCGTGCAACGCATCCACTTCTTGCTGGCTGCGGATGCCGCCGGCCACGACGAGTTGCCGCTGTGTCAGTTTCCGCAAACGCGCAGCCGTCTCGATGGGAAAACCCTGCATCATTCCTTCGCCGTCAACATGCGTATAGAGAAATGCCGCGGCGTATGGCTCAAGCTGCGGGATCGCTTCGTCCGGCGTCAGCTCCACCTGTGCCTTCCATCCCTTCACGGCAATGCGGCCATTCTTCGTGTCGATTCCAGCCACAACGCGCTCCGTGCCCACACTCTCGGCCAGTTCCGCAGCGAACGCGACATTCACCGCGCCTTCCGCCGAAAAAAGCGCCGAGCCGACGATGACGCGCTTCGCCCCAGCTTTCAGCACGCGTTGTGCGCGCTCAACGGATTGAATGCCGCCACCGGCCTGGCACGGCAGGCGCTTCGCGATCTGCTCCACCAACGCGGAGTTGTCGCCCTGCCGCATCGCAGCGTCCAGATCGATCAACTGGACTAACGGAAATTTGGAAAACTTTTCGATCCAATATTCAAAATCGTCGAATGCAAGGCGGAGCTTCTCTCCCTGCACAAGCTGCACAATGCGCCCGCCCATCAAGTCAATCGAAGGAATCAGCATGGCAGCCTTACCGGTACGCCCACTTGCGCGAGTTCTTCCTTGAGCGAACGCGAGGTCGATACGCCAAAGTGAAAGATGCTGGCCGCGAGCGCTGCATCGGCCTTGCCGCGCGCAAACACATCGGCAAAGTGCGCCACGATTCCCGCGCCGCCGGAGGCGATTACTGGAATTCCGACGGCCTCGCTTACAGCTGCGGTTAATTCACAGTCAAAGCCCGCGCGTGTTCCGTCGGAGTCCATCGACGTGAGCAGAATTTCGCCTGCGCCACGCTGCTCAGCTTCGCGTGCCCACTCGACAACTGTGCGGCCAATGGGACGCCGGCCTCCTTGCACGTAGACTTGCGCGTCGCGCACCGGATCGGCAGCGTTAGGATCGCGTCGCGCGTCGATGGCGACCACAACAGCTTGCGCGCCAAAGCTCGCGCCGATGGCGCTGATGAGCGTGGGGTCGGCGAGGGCAGCGGAATTGATGCTCACCTTATCCGCGCCGGCCTCAAACACCTGCTCCGCGTCGCGCGCCGACTTGATGCCTCCGCCCACGCAGAACGGGACAAACAGCTCACGTGCCGTGCGGCGGACCGTTTCGAGCAGCGTCTGGCGGCCTTCGTGTGTCGCTGTTATGTCAAGCAGGACGATCTCGTCTGCGCCCTCGCGCGCATGACGCGCGGCCTGCGTCGCCGGATCGCCCGCGTCAACGAGGTCGACGAACTGCACCCCTTTGACCACGCGGCCCGCGTGCACGTCGAGGCAGGCGATGATGCGCTTGGTCAGCATCCAGCTCCTTTCGCCTGCCACGCGAGAAAATTGCGCAGGATTTTCAGGCCGGTGTCGCCGGATTTCTCCGGGTGAAACTGTACACCCATTACGTTGTCGCGCTCGACGGCGGCCGCGAACGGCTCGATGTAGTGGGTCACGGCGGCAGTATCGGTTGCGACTGGACCTTTGTACGAATGGGTGAAGTAGACAAACTCGCCGGGCTCAACGCCTGCGAGCAGTCGCGAGCCTTTTCGCACTTCCAGCGAATTCCAACCCACGTGCGGAACTTTCTCCTGGCTTTCTGCAAACCGTGTACACGATTCCGAGAAATGGCCGAGCCCCGGCTGTTGCGGCGCTTCGGTCGATCCGGAATAAAGCCACTGCATGCCGACGCAGATTCCGAGAAAAGGGACGCCGCGCGCGATTGCGGAGCGGATCGCGCCTGTGAGCCCCGTTGCGTCCAGCCGTTCCGTCGCTGCGAAGTGGCCCACGCCGGGAAGCACGATGCGCTCGGCCGACCCCACCAACGACAAATCACCGTCTGTCACCACCGTCTCGGCGCCGAGATGCCGCAGTGTCTTCAGCACCGAGGTCAGGTTGCCGGCTTTGTAGTCGATGACGGTGACACGCATGTTTTCGGTCTCACGGGCTAAAGCCCAAAGTTATTTCTGGTCTTCATTCGGCACGACTGAAGTCGTGCCCTGATACAAAACATCTCTTAAAGCATCGGTTACAGCAGACCCTTCGTTGACGGCAGCATTGTGCCCAGTTGCTTGTCGCGGAAGCATGCCACGCGCAGCGCGCGGGCGAATGCCTTGAAGATGGCCTCGATTTTGTGGTGGTTCGAACGGCCGTACATCGTCTTGACGTGAACGTTGGCTCGCGCCCCACGCGCAAAGCCTTCAAAGAAGTCCGTCACCAGCTCGGTTTGCAGATCGCCGACCAGCCGCGTGCGGACCTTTGTGTCCACGGCGAAAGCCGCGCGCCCGCTCAAGTCGACAGCAGCGATGGCCAGCGTCTCATCCATCGGCATGACGAAGTAGCCGGCGCGCAGAATGCCGCGCTTATCGCCGAGGGCGCGGTCGAACGCCTCGCCGAGCGCGATGCCCACGTCTTCAACGGTGTGGTGCTGATCGACATCCAGGTCGCCCTTGCAGACGAGGTCGAGGTCGAATGCGCCGTGGCGCGTGAACAGCTCCAGCATGTGATCGAAGAAACGAATCCCGGTCGAGATGCTGTAGCGTCCCTGGCCCTCGATGGTCAGGTCGATCTCAATGCGTGTCTCGTTGGTGTTGCGCACAACGGTTGCCGAGCGTTTTTTTGTTTTGGTGCCTTCCCCGGTCCCCAAGTGCGAGGGACCGGGGGCACCCGGCGAACCCGCGCGCCTGCTTGTTACTTTCTTCTTCTTTGAAGTCATCGTATTCCGCCTTCCGCCCGCAGCATGGCCAACGCGTTGTTGAGCGCCATAACGGCTTGCTTCATCTGTGCGCGCGTCCCGATGGTGATGCGCACGCGGCCGTCGCAGCCGGGATCGCTTGACCGGTCGCGGACCAGAACGCCTGCGTCGCGCATGAAGCGCACAAACTCAGCATGCTGCGCGCCGATCTCGACCAGCACAAAATTCGTTCGGCTCGGCCAGCGACGCACTTTGGCTGCGTCGAGCGCTGCTTCAAATTCGGTGCGCGCGGCAAGCACCTCGCCCGCATACCAGTCGAGATACGCTGTGTCTTCGAGCGCAGGCGGCAGGCAGGCAAGCGCCAGCGAATTCACGCTATAGGGCGAAAGGACGCGGCGCACCCAGCGCATAAGGTCGACAGGCCCTGCAAGCAAACCGAGACGGAGGCCGGCCAGCCCATAGGCCTTGGAAAAGGTCCGCGCTACAACCAGATTGGGCAACGCCCCGACGAGGTCCATCACCGTCTCGCCGAAGAAATGAAAGTAGGCTTCGTCGACAAGCAAGACTGCCTGCGGCGCGCGGCGAGCAAGTTCCAGAAGTTGCTCGCGGGTTGCCACCGACCCTGATGGGCTGTTGGGATTGGCAATCGCAATCACCTTTGTATTTGGAGTGATCGCCGCGATCAGCCGGTCGAACGGGAATTGAAGATCGTCGGCGGCCTGCACGGCGACGACGCGCGCGTCTGTTGCAGAAGCGTAGACCTCATACATGGTGTACGAGGGGACGGGCAGCAGTAGCTCGTCGCCTGCCTCGAGGAAGGTCTCGAAGAGCACGTGAATCGCTTCGTCGACGCCGTTGGTCAGCGCGACTTGTTCCGCGCGCAATCCGAGATGCGCAGCCACAATCGCCTCGACCGGCTCACGCTCGGGATAACGGGTGAGCGCTCCCGTGGAGATTTGCGCCAGCGTTTCGCGCACACGCGGCGAACATTCAAGAGTGTTCTCGTTGAAGTCGAGCCGCATGGATTCGCGGCTGCCCAGAGGAGGGTGATACTCCTTCATCTGCCGCACGCGTGTGCGCGGGGCTGGTGCGATTGTTGCAGTGGAGTCAGCCACGTATCTTCCTCCTTCTGCCGGCGATTGGGCCGAGCCGCACGCGAATCGCTTCTGCATGGCCCAGGAGTCCTTCTGCTTCGGCCAGCAGCGCAGCTTTCGGACCCAACTTGGCGACGCCCTTCGCCGCATATTGCTGCACGGTGATGAGCTTGACGAAGTCATTCACGCTCAATCCTCCCCGCACGCGAGCCATACCGCCCGTGGGCAGTGTGTGATTCGGACCGGAGATGTAGTCACCCATGGGCTGCGCAGACCAGCGGCCGACGAAGACGGAGCCTGCATTTTCGACCCACTTGAGATCGCTCCCCGCATCGACGGTCAGGTGCTCTGGCGCAAGACGATTCGTGATTGCGCGCGCCTCGACGAGAGAGCTGGCAACAATCACCAGGCCATTGCGCTGGAGGGCCTCGCGCGCGATTGGATTGTTACGGCTGCGCAGCTTTGTTTCGGCGATGACGGATTTGGCAAGATCTTCGCGGGTGGTGACGAAGATGGCAAAAGCTTCAGGATCGTGCTCCGCCTGGGCGACAAGATCGCTTGCAATGTCGGCGGAGTTTCCGAGCTCGCTCGCGACAACAATCTCCGTCGGCCCAGCGAGCATGTCGATGGCGCAGTCAAACGCAACGAGGCGCTTGGCTGCGGTTACAAAGAGGTTTCCCGGACCGACGATCTTGTCGACGCGCGGTAGCGTCTTGGTTCCGTAGGCCAGCGCCGCGATAGCGTGCGCGCCGCCGAGGCGATAGAACTCGCTGACCCCGAGCAAGTGCGCCGCGGCCAGCGTTTCGGGCGCGGGCCTGGGCGAGACAACAACGATGCGCTTTACGCCCGCGACCTGCGCGGGAATCACCGTCATCAGGAGCGTGGAAGGTAGAGGATGGCGGCCACTCGGAACATAACATCCGACAGAACTGAGCGGGCGCACAAGCTGGCCCGTCGTCAGGCCGGCAAGACTCGATTCGGTCCAGGATTTCGGCATTTGCCGCTGAGCAAAGTTGCGAATTTGCTTTGCCGCTGTGGTGAGCGCATTGCGGAGCGCGGGGTCGAGCGCCTTCCGTGCCAAGGACATTTCTTCCTGATTGACGCAGAGAGCCTTCGGGCCGGCAAGCCCGTCGAATTTTGCCGCGTAGCCGAGCAGCGCGCGATCGCCGCGCTTTCGCACGTCGGCGACGATGCGCTCGACCGCGGGCAACACAGCGTCAAGGGCCGCGCCGCCACGTTGTTCAAGGGCAGCGAGTGTCTTCGCCGCCTCGCGCGCGTTTCGTGCTGTGGTCCTGATCAGCTTCATCGTTCCCGTATCCTTGCTCCCACTTCTTCTCGCCAATGTCGGAACTCATCAGGCAGCCCGACGGCCTTGCCTCACTCGACGAACGTGCCTCATCTGAGCTTCTGCGCGCCGAATTTGGCGGCCCAATCGATCACTTTCTTCTTGGCAAATCATCGACTTCGAGGGGATGCAGGTCCTTCTCGAGGCGGTCCAGAATCTCGTATTGAAACGCCGGTTCTCCATGTGCGGTCCACTCGTCCTGCAACGACCGATCAAGATCGAGACCATTGCGCAAAGAGAACCAGCAGCGGTTCCGTGTGGCCTCAAGATTTTTGGTCGCGCCCACCCAAACATGTCCCGTTGCCGTGCAGCGAAGAGCGTAGATTCCCACGTCGGGCTTCTGCTCTTTGAATCGCCGTATGACCTCTTTCCGTGATTCGCTGGTCGGCATACGTCGTCCGTTTCCTCATCGTGGCCGGACTGAGATCCGGCTGTTTTCAGCTCACAACACCACTTTGTTCAGCGGATATTCGACAATTCCCGTTGCGCGGGCAGCCTTCAACCGAGGGATCACGTCGCGTGCTACGCGCTCTTCCAGAATCGTATTTACCGCGACCCACTCCGAATCGCTCAACTGCGAGATGGTCGGCGAATTGAGAGAAGGCAACACGGCCAGCACGGCATCGAGGTCGCCGCGCTTCACGTTGAGCATCAGGCCAATCTGCGCCTGTGCGTCGATTGCGCCGCGTAGCATGAGCGCGATCTGATCGATTTTCTGCCGCTTGCCCGGATCGGCCAGAGCGGCCTTGCTTGCGATCAGATGCGTCTCGCTTTCCATCACCGTGTCGATAATCTTGAGGTGATTGGCCTTGAGCGAGCTACCTGTTTCCGTGACTTCGACAATGGCATCGGCGAGCATGGGCGGCTTGACTTCGGTTGCGCCCCAACTGAACTCGACCTTTACCTTGACGCCTTTCGAAGCAAAGTAGCGCTTGGTCACTTCGACGAGTTCCGTTGCGATGATCTTGCCTTCGAGGTCTTCGGCCTTCTCGAAGCCGCTGGCCTCGGGCACGGCGAGCACCCAGCGAACCTTGCGCCTGCTTTGCTTGGCATAAGTCAGCGTGGTCACGCTGGCGACGTCGAGGCCGCTCTCGACCACCCAGTCGATGCCGGTGAGACCCGCATCGAGCACGCCGTGATCGACGTAGCGAGCCATTTCCTGCGCGCGAATGAGCATGCACTCGATGTCGACGTCGTCGATCGAAGGAAAGTAGGAGCGGCCGTCGGCGTAGATGTTCCATCCCGCGCGCTTGAATAGGGCGATGGTCGCATCCTGCAGGCTACCTTTAGGAATTCCGAGTCGAAGTTTGCTACCCACGGCTCACCTCCGCAGTCATTGCGATCGGTCGCGTAAAGCAGCTTACCGTGCCCTCGTGGCAAACCAGGCCGTCGCCTTCTACTTCCACGCGGAATAGCAGCGTGTCGTTGTCGCAGTCGGTCGCCGCGGAAATGATGCGCAGCCGATTGCCGCTGGTCTCGCCCTTCATCCACAACTTCTGGCGAGTGCGGCTCCAAAAGGTCACAAAGCCTGTTTCCTGGGTCTTTGCGTAGCTCATGGCATTCAAGAAGCCCAACATGAGCACCTCGCCCGTGCGCGCATCCTGCACGATTCCAGGCACGAGGCCATCCATCTTGTCGAAATCAATTGCCGCTGCTTTCTCACTCATCTCTCATCCTGTCTTTGTCCCCGGTTGGGGTTGAAGTTTCTCTCCAAACGCGAAAAAACCCACCAGCGTCATTCGCCGGCGGGCTTGAGTGCTTCTTTTCGATCTCTCTGGCCGATTAGTTCAGGCCATGGCAGTCCGCCGGCATGGATGTCCCATGGTAGTGATGGCCGTGATGGCGGAGGCTCTGCATCTGTTTTCAAGGTACGGGCAAAGCCCTTTTGGTGTCAAATGGTTTGTTGGCTCTCTTGCGGGAATCATGGAAAGGAGAATCGTCGCCGATGCGTACGCCCGATCTATCCCAGAGGCCGCTTTCCTTTACCTTCGAGCGCGTGATGAAGGCCACTCCGGATGTGCTTTTCAGCGCCTGGACAGAGCAGTTCGATCGCTGGTTTGCCGCGCCCGGCTCGGTCTCTATGCGGCCCGAAGTCGAAGCGGCCTTCTTCTTTGAAACCGAGTTCGAAGGCCAGCGGCATCCGCATTACGGACGGTTCCTGCGCCTGGAGCGCCCCCGGCTTGTTGAACTCACCTGGCTTACCGCAGCAACCAAGGGCGCGGAGACTCAGGTAACGGTGGAGCTGATTGCGAAAGACGGCGGAACTCTGCTCCGCCTCAAGCATGCGGGGTTTCCCGACGAGGAGTCGAAGAAACGGCACGAGGATGCGTGGCCGCACGTGCTGGCGCACATGGACAAATGCATGGCGGGCGCAGCCTGATCGGAGACTGAATCTGTGCGAGCTGGAAAGCCATTTGCTGCAGTCGCGATTTTGGCCGTTTTCATCGCTGAGGCGGCGAGTGGAACGTTCAGCTACGCGCAGTCGGCTGCTCCGCCAATGTCACAGAAGACAAGATCCATCCCGCCGCCCGAGGCTCGCGTCGACATTAACCACGCCAGCGCCGCGGAACTCGCCAAGGTTCCCGGTTTGACGCCGAGCTGGGCCGGACGCATTGTCCGCTTCAGGCCTTACCGAAACAAGCAGGACCTGCTGGATCACGGCGTGCTTCCGAGCGATGTCTACGACCGCATCAAGGAGTACATCATTGCTCATCGAGATGAGCGATAGCTTTCGACCAGTTGGTCAAATCCGCCTTTTATTTCACAGCTGAGACCCGCTTTTTCCAAATCCACAAACATTCTCTTCGTGCCTGCGTTGCGGCCATTACACTGGTCCCTAGAGCGGTTCCACAATTCACTTGCCCTTTCCAACGTCTTCCAGGGTGGCTTTTTCTTGGTGAAAAGCCACTCGGCAGTTGCGGGCCTGGGTACAGCAATTGTGGAACCGCTGTCACAGGAGGGACTCCTTATGCAAACCCGGATTCTGGGCACCACTATGCCGGTGCTCGAAGTGCTGCTCGATCCCAACGAGAGCGTGTTTTCAGAGAGCGGAGAGCTCTCGTGGATGACCGCGTCGATCCAGATGACGACGCACACGCAGGCGGGCGGGGGTGGGGGATTCTTCGGCGTCGTCAAGCGCGTGGCCGGCGGCGGCAGCATCTTCATGACCGAGTACCGCGCCATCCAGTACCAGGGCTCCGTGTCGTTTGCCACCAGGGTGCCGGGGCACATTGTGCCTGTGCAGCTTGGGCAGGGGCCGGAATACATGGTGCACCGGCACGGATTCCTGTGCGCCACGCCGCAGGTGACGATCTCGGTCGGTTTCCAGCAGTCGCTCGGGGCGGGCATCTTCGGCGGCAGCGGATTCCTGCTACAAAAGGTGGGCGGCGTGGGCACGGCGTGGATCGAGTTGTCCGGCGAGCTGATCCAGAAGGATCTCGCGCCCGGCGAGATCCTGTTTGTGCATCCGGGACATGTGGGCGCGTTCCAATCCTCGGTCGGTTTCCAGATCACTACGGTTCCGGGAATCAAGAACATGATCTTCGGCGGCGACGGTATCTTTCTGGCGCGGATGGTCGGACCGGGCACGATCTGGCTGCAAACGCTGCCCATCTCGCGGCTGGCGATGCAGATCTACGAGTATCTGCCGCATCCCGAAGCGGCGCAGGCGCCGGCAGCCGGACTTCTTGGCGGAATTGTCGGCGGAATCATCAGTGGACAGTGAACAAGAGCCGCGGACGGTGGGCGGTGGGCAGTGAGCAGTGGCCATTGCGCAGTGAACCATCATCGCTGCGCATGAGCCCGGCATGTAAGGATTGCCTGGTATGAATCAATCCGCGCAGAGCAAGCAAAACGTTCACGGACACATCCTGTTCTTCTTCGCCGTGGCGCTGGCCCTCTACGTGGCGTGGCTGATCCGCGGCATGCTGGCGCTGCTTTACATCTCGGCGCTGTTTGCCGTTGTGCTCTCGCCGATTGTGCGTGCCACTTCGCGGATCCACATCGGCCGCTGGAAACCGTTCCACGGATCGACGGCCATTCTCATTCTTCTGCTGGCCGTGGCCGGCGCGTTCGCGGTGTTCGGATTTTTCGCTTTGCCGCCGGTCATCAACGACCTGCAATCGCTGGCCGGTGAGTTGCCGGCTCGGCTGCCCGCAATCCTGGACAAGATTAAAGAAGTCCCCTACGCCGATCGCATTGACGCCGCCGATGTCATCTCCTGGATTCAGCGCTGGCTCAGCGGCGGGGCGGCTTACCTGCTTTTCTCGTTCAAGGCGTGGGCGGGCGTGCTGGTCGAGGTGATCGCCGGCTTTGTGCTCACGCTCTACTTCATTCTCGAGGGCGACGGCGCGTACCGCTGGTTCCTTTCGTTCGTGCCAACAGCGCCGCGGCATCGACTGGACGCTACGCTGAGGCGCGCAGCCGGCCGCATGGAGAAGTGGCTGGTCGGCCAGTTGAGCCTGATGCTGATCCTGGGAACAGTGAGCACCATCATTTACCTTTTGCTCGGCGTGCGCTACGCCTACGTGCTCGGCGTGCTTACCGGCCTGCTGAATCTGATTCCGGTTCTGGGCGCGGCGGTTTCGGTTGTGCTGGCGATGCTGGTTGCGGCTATCGACAGTTGGGGCCGCGTCCTCGGCGTTGCCATTTTCTTTGTCGTGTACCTGCAAATTGAAAACTCCTGGCTGATTCCGCGCATCATGCGCAGCCGCGTCCAACTGCCGGCGCTGGCGATCTTCCTTTCTCTGCTGCTCGGCTCGGCAATCGGCGGCATTGCCGGCGCGATGGTCGCGATTCCGACGGCCGTTCTGGTGAGCGTGCTGGTCGAGGAGTATCTGGTGAAGAAGAACGACGCGTAGAAACAGCGGAGTTAGCGGAGCTGGCGGAGTTAACGAGTCACTCCGCCGCGGCGGTAAGGCAGCTATTAGCTTTCGACTTTCAGGTTTCAGGTTTCAGGTTTCCGCTCGATTCGCTGCGAGCGGAGGCAAAAAACTCCGCCGAATACAACTACCTCAAAGACCGAAAACAGTTTTTAGTTTTTAGCTCATTGCGATCAGTCCGAAGCGCGAGAAACAAAAACCTCAAAAGCAAAACTGTGAAACTGTGAAACTGTGGACGCAAGCCATTGATTCTAAAGGCTCCACAGTTTCACAGTTTCACAGTTTCACAAAAGGGCATGGGGGGGTGGGGTCCGCGGAGTATGGGGGGGTGGGTAAAAAACAGGGAACGAGGGACCAAGGGAACAAGGAAACGGGGAACCGAAAAGCAGGGGGGAGGGGCGGGGAGTAGGGGGGTGGGGTAGAAAGACGGGGGGTGGGGTAAAAGCGGTGATCAGTAGGTAGTGGTAAGTGGTTAGAAAGGCAGAAGGCAGTTGATAGCCGGGAGCGAGTAGCCAGTGGCAAATAGCCAGTAGCCAATAGCCACCCCGTTGGGAATCGAAAAGCGGGGAGCAAGGGAGTGAGTGAAGCACGTTTTTGGGTTGCGTGGTATTGACTGTGCTGTACATCCCGATACCCTCCGCTTCTCCAGTGGTCAGTTGTCAGTTCTCAGTTCTTAGCGTCCGCTTGCGTGGCGGTGACCGGTCCTTCGCAATGTGACCGAAAGGGGGCGGGCGACCCGAGGAATCGGTCATGCCCAGCAGACACCCGGAGCCGCCCGCCAGCTCTCATAGAAGAGACACCCTGTTTTTGTTCCCTAGTAAGAGGGTAGCGAAACGCGGGAATTAATCGGCAAAGTTGGCGAAAGAATTTTGCGGAATGTTCTCAATGGGATGCGGGAATCAGAGATTGTAGAGGGGCTTGACATCACGAATCGCGCCGGCGGCCGGTCAGGGCGACTGGTGGTAGAGGGCTCATTCAGGGCCGTTTACGCTTTCGCCAACTGGAGATGGCAAAGTATGTCCAGCACCCGAAAATCGCGCCAATGTATCCGCTAAAGAAGTGAAGAATATCGTGCATGTATTCCCAACGAATGAGCTGGTAGGTTTGCCAAAGGTGCCAATGCTGAAGAAAGTCGATCACGGCGGCGATTGCTCTCTGCTTTCATGGCGTTTTGACAGGGCGGAGAGGAGCTTTGGCCCTTGCCAGTGATTTGAACCGAAAGCGTTACTGAAATCAAGCATATGCTCAGGATGCGGATTTTGCGGCAGTCGGCCGGTGTGTGAGGCCCCTCGGATAGCCTACGTGGCGTGCTATCCCACCCTTCGCCAGAGAAAAAGCGAAGGATGGGGCACCCCCATTTGTGGAAGGTGAAGAACGAGGAACCCGGGGTTCGTGCTATCCCACCCTTCCGCAGAAAAAAGCGAAAGGATGGGGCACCCCCATCTGTGGAAGGTGAAGAAAGTGGAGCTCGGGGTTCGTGCTATCCCACCCTAGCGAAGCTAGGATGGGGCACCCATGTTCTCGGGTTAGTGGGAATCCTCTTAAAGATGGTGGGGCGCGCTAGGCCGGGGAGCGCATGGCTTCGAGGGCTTGGGTTAGGTCGTTGCCGAGGGTGGTCTGCGCTTCGGGGGAGAGCTTTTCTTCGTGGCTGGTGAGGTAGAAGACGTCGATGGCGGTTTCGCCTTCAGTATCGATGAGCGCGACCTTGATGTTGCACTGATGGGTGGATAGGGTGAGAGCGATCTGGCGCAAGAGGCCGGGCATGTCCTGCGCGACGACTTGAAGCAACGTGGAGTGCGAGGAGGACTCGGAGTCGAACTCAAGCTTGGTGGCGACGTCGAGCTTGTAGCTGCCGGGGCGGTTGAGATGGCGGCGAGCGGCGAGCAATTGCTCGACGGAGACTTTTTGCGCCACGACTTCGTGAACGCTCGAGAGGAAGCGGTCCTTCTCGGTGGGGTTGAGCTCGATGGTGCGGAAGATATCAGTG
>CAZANC010000035.1:0-19221 GCA_964486495.1 uncultured Occallatibacter sp. | reverse complement strand
ACGATTCGTGACACGGAGGAACGAAAATGGCTGGAGCCCCGGTCCCATCGCCCGGAGTATCAGGTTCATTTCCCATGACCGATCGGGAATGGGATAAGCTCACCAATCTCGTCCTGGAGCGCTGCGTGGTTCCGGTGATCGGCCCGGAGCTGCTGACTTGGCAGGAGGATGGCAAGGAACAGTCGCTTTACTCAGCTTGCGGAAGAAAGCTTGCGGAGCAGGCAGGAATTGCTTTTCCCGCCGACCGTGCTCATCATGCTCTTTACGATGTCGCTAATTTGTTGAGCCTCAAACAGAATTCCGGCGACCTGGCGTTTGACATCGACGATGTGATGCGGCGCAACCCCTGGCCGGTTCCCGATGTGCTGCGGAAACTGGCGGAAATTCCGAGCTTTTCTCTATATGTCACGACCACGATCGACCATCTTTTTGAGAAGGCCTTGCAAGACGCGCGCGGACCGGGTCAGGAACTTGAAAACATCGTCTTCACGCCGCGCGGAGTCAAGAGCAGGATCGATCTGCCCAACAACTTCGGCCCCACCTCGGCCACTGTGTTGTATCACTTATTTGGCTCCAGCAGCGCGGTGAGCGACACGTTCGCCAAGACCGAAGACGACTTGATTGAATTCAGCTGGTCGTTGCTGGATCAGCAGTATTCGCCTGACAATCTCTATGACTATTTGCAAAAGAAGACCGTTCTCCTGCTTGGCTGCAGCTTCCCTGACTGGCTGGCGCGGTTCTTTATTCACGCTCTGAATGGCCGCAGGCATGAAGAGACGATCAATATCTACTATGTGAGCCCCAACTGCGAGGCAGGGTTGGCCGATTTCCTGATGCGGCGGCGGGCCAAGGTCATCACGACAGAATCGCCTGTGGATTTCGTTGGGAAATTGCATCGGCTGTGCAGCGAACGCAGCTCCAATCGAGACGTGGCTCAGCGCCCCACGCCCGAATTACAGACGGACTTCAAGTCTGGCGCCGTGTTCCTCAGTTATGCCAGCGAGGATCGAGCACGGGTAAGGGAGATTCGGTCGCAACTCGAGGCTGCCAACATCGACACATGGATGGACGAGCGGGCTCTTCAACCGGGGGAAGAATTCGAGCAGAGCATCCGTGAGAATATTCGGCGCGCCGCGTATTTCCTCTGCATCATCTCTCGATCTTTGGATCAGCCGCCCAGGGCCCTGGGAGGCTATGTGCTGAAGGAATGGAAATGGGCCGAAGATGCCGCTCTGGAGAGGCACAAAGAGGACGCCTTTCTCCAGCCAATCGTAGTTGACGATACGCCGTCAGGCGCGCGCTTTGTCGATTCGCCCTATCGAGACCTGCACTGGACACGGCTTCGTGACGGGCGGTTGCCGCCGGAATTCATCGATCTTCTAAGTCGCGGAATTCGCAAATACCGGAGGGCAAAATGAGCACCGATGTCACCGCGATCCTGGGCGCGCCCCAAAATCCGTGGCCGGGGCTGGCGCCTTACACGGAACAGCAACATGAGCTGTTCTTCGGCAGGGAATTGGAGATCGAGGAAATCCTGCGTCTTATCCAAAGAGACACACTGACCGTGCTGTTCGGCCGATCCGGTTCGGGTAAGTCGTCATTGCTGCACGCCGGTGTCTTTCCTCGACTACGTTCCGGCCTGTATTTCCCGGTGTTGCTGAGGCTGAACTTTGCCGATCCCGATGTGGACCCTGTGGAACAGGTAAAGGCGATCACCCTCGCCACAGCTCACAAAGGCGGGTTCGAAGTTGAAAGCCGCATCGGCGAAGGTTTCACGCCCACGCTCTGGGAATTCTTTCACGACATCGATTTTTGGGGTCCACGAAACGATCGCGTCACGCCGCTGCTGGTCTTCGATCAGTTTGAGGAGGCGTTCACCATCGGGAAGGACCAAAGACAGGCATCGGACTTTCTCGGGCAACTGGCGGACCTGGCCGAGAATCGCGTTCCCCTCGTCGTCGAGCAGCGGGTAACGCAGTCCACTGAGCGGGTCGCAGTCGACGCCGGCGCCCCAACTTACAAGATCGTGCTTTCTCTGCGCGAGGATTTTGTCTCCAGGCTCGATCAACTGCGTCCGATTCTGCCGGCCATTATGCGCAACCGAATGGGACTGCTTCCCCTCGATGGAACGCGTGCATTGCAAGTCATCGTCAACTCCGGCAAGCCTTGGGTAAGTGAAGCGGTAGCCGAGGACATCGTCGCGGCATTGGCTGGAGAAACCGGCGCCGCACAAGGCGCCGTCGCGCAAGCCGAGATAGAACCCGCTTATCTGAGCGTGATGTGCCACGAACTGTTCCGGCGCATGGTCGAGTTAGGCCACGACACGATTACCAGCGAATTGGTGGCCAAAGAACGAGGCGAGATTCTGGAGGCCATGTATGAGCGCAGCTTCGAGGGTCTGGCGGAACCCGTGCGCTTGTTCGTGGAAGATCGCCTGCTCACTGCGTCGGGATTCCGCGGCACACTTCCTCTTTCAGAAGCTCTTGCCGAAGGTGTCAGTCCACTCGATCTTGAGACCCTGGTCGATCGGCGGTTGCTGCGCTTCGAAGATCGCCTGGGAACGCGCCATGTCGAGCTGTCGCACGACCTGTTGACCGGCGTGGTGAAAAAGAGCCGGGGATTCCGCGCCGCCCGCGTCGCACGCGAGGAGGAAGAGCGTAAGCAGCAGGAGTTGCGGCGTGCGTTGGCTCGCGCTCGCAGGCGCACAGCGGTTGCGGCGGCTACAGCAGTGGTGGCTTTGGCAGGAGTGGCATACTCCGTCTACTACTGGCTGGCCTACATCCACCCAACGAGCGCCTATTACCGGAATTTCTCGAATCAACTTGGAAAGATCGTTCCCTACGGGAAGATCACTATCGAAACAGTGAATCACCGCAATATTTCATTCAAAGTCACCCGCAACGGATTTCGAGGCGAGATCCTTAGCCTGGAAGCAGTCGATAGAGATGGCAAACCCACCATGCAAAATGGTCTATCAACCATTCTCAATTCTGACCGTTCCTCTAGCGACCAGGATCCAAGCAGCAGGTTCTGCCGTATGGAGTTTCAATATGACAAGGACAAAAACGGACAAACGGTATACGAAACTGCCTGGGATCAGAATCACCACATGGTCTGGGGCTTCGTGTATCTGCCGGCGCAGGGCCAAGGCAACTCGCAGCAGACCATGAATGCCATTTATTTCGGGCCCGATGGACTTCCCAAACCGGAGCGAGCTGGCAGCGAAGCCGAGATTATCCAGATCGAGCACGAGTCAAGCGGGCACGAGATTCTGCGCTACCTGTCATGGGATGCCCAGCCTGTTCCAGGGCCAAATAACGCCTATGGCACGGAGTATGCGTATGACGGTCAAGGCCGGGAAATCAGGGAAACGTCACTCGATGCGAGCGGACACCCGATGAACGACAAGTCCGGCAACGCCACCGAGGAAGTCGAATACGACAATGACGACAATCGCGTCCTTGACAAAGCTTCGGACGCCCTGGGCCGTCCCACTTTGCTTACCAGCGGCGGGTATTCGTTTCTTCGCAACAAGTACGACCAGTGGGGAAACCAGACCGAGGCAGCATATTTCGATGTGGACGGTTCTCCGATCGTCAGCCAGGAAGACGGCGCACATATCGTCCGTTTCAAGTTCGATGATCGCGGAAACAATATAGAACAGACCTATTTTGATAACTACGGCAACCCGATGGAAAAGCAGGGAGATCCCAGTTTTCACCGGGTTGCTTTGGAGTACGATGCCCAAAATCGGCTTACGCGCGAAACTTTCTTCGATACTGCCGGGAAACCTGAGAAAGGTTTTCGAGGAGCATACGACCTTCGCGTGGCCCACGATGCAAACAACAACATATCTGAAATCAGCATGTTCGATGACAAGGGGCAACCGGCTAACGACAGCTCCGGGATCCACATCCTGCGGCGGACCAATGCCGACAATGGTCAAATACTGGAAGAATCCTATTTCGGGATCGATTCCAAGCCTGTCAACATCAAAGACGGATATCAATCAATAAAGATTCACTACGACGCAAGCGGCCGCGGGGACACGTGGAGCTTTTACGACGTTTCAGGCAATCCTCCCAAAGCTCTCGGGTACTCGCAGTTTCAGTATGGTTTCGACCGGTGGGGAAACATAACGGAAACCCGGTACACAGTAACATCAACGGCCTTGTTTCCCTATGAGATCAGCGACGTCACTTACGACAAATTTGCCGATCCTCTCAAAACCTGTTATCTAGACGCCGCTCGTACTCCGGCAGTGGATGCGGATGGGGTTTCTTGTGATGAAGGCGTGTATGACGAACGTGGTCTCGAAACCGAGGATACCAGCCATGGCAAGGATGGCAAGCTCATCGCTAACAAAGGCGGCCTTGCCCGAAGCGAATACGCATACAACGAAAAGCGCCAGATGACCAGAATGGAATACTTCGGCGTCAGCGGTCCGGCAAACGGACCCGGAGACTTACCCCACCTGGGAGAGATAGAGTACGACATGGCCGGACATAGGACTCAGGTCACCAAGGTCGATGTGGCGGGAAACACAACAATTGATCGATACAATCTACACGGAGAGCTGATAGAAGAGTCCTACTACGATGTCCAGGGCAAGCGCGCGGTTGCGAAGGGGGAAACATTTGCCACCGTGCGCTACGATCGGAGCGATCAAGGCAAGCAACTCGTTACGAGTTATTTCGGCACAGACGGGGAACCGATTCTCGCGAAAGACGGGTGCGCGATCATGCGCGATGATCAGGACGCCAAAGGCCAAATGCTCAAACGGGCCTGTTTTGATGTCAATGACCGCCCGATGGCCTCGAAAAACACTCTGGACGCTGCTGTGTTGACCTACGTTCGGGACGCCAACGAGAAAATCACACAGATGGCAGCTTTTGATGAAGACGGCAAGCCGATTGAAATGGCCGGCGGGTTCGCAAACGTAAAAATCACTGAGGATAGTGCGGGAAACGAGATACAAAGAGACTTCTTTGACCGGTTTGGCGTCTTGATTCTTCGCCGGACGCTTGAAAAGCCATGCGATATCAGCAAAGGAAACGGTGACTTGTCCAAAGCCGATTGCATTCTCGCTGACGCTTCGCGCACATTTCTCCGGTCGGGCCCGAAGAAATCTGTCATCGCCTTATCGTGGCTCGATGACAACGGCATTGCCATGAAGGCTCAGTTACATGTCGGAGATGTCCTTCTGGAGAATGACGGGATCAGTTCGATGAAGGAATTGTGGGAGCGGTTTACATCGGGGCCGGATCATTCGAGGACGTTGGTAATCCTCCGCAACGGCAAGCAACTGAGCGTCGAAATTCCCAAGGGACCGTTGGGTGCAACCGTCGGCGTCACTCCTTCAAATGAATGACGAAGCCGTAAAAGAGTGATCTTTCAGGCTGAAAAGTTGGGTAACCTCATTTCTCTCGTCGATCGGTTGCTCAGCAGGTTGAGATCGAGCCTCACAAATCTCCATCAAGACTCACTTTCCTCTCATCCGACGAGAGATTTGCAAAATGAGGCAGGTTATTGAAGTTTGAGGTGGATGGCTGCGCCCGCGTACGCCACGCTCCTGGACTGGGCAGGCGAGAACGGAAAGCCGGTCGGATGATTTCTCGACACCAGAACGACCCGGAACGTGCGGCGGCTCAACATTCCGTCAAAGGTGCCGCTACGTTCACCGATCGCGAGCGTGCTTGTCTTGTCTTCCCAGCGGATGGGAATCTCGGAAAAGGCGCCCTTCTCGTAGTCGAACGTCGTGCCCTGATCCTCATACAACGTAAACTGTCCGTCAGCGCCGGCATAGACGTAAAGCGTGATGGGGTCGGCAGGCTTCTCGCCGACGTACTGCATCGCTGGCTGGTAGGGAATGATCGATCCCGCCCGGACGAAGATGGGGATCTGGTCGTATGGCGCGGGGACTGAGAACGTGCCGCTTGCGGCTGGCCGGCCGGTCCAGTAATCGTACCAGGCGACTGCGGGCGGCAGGTAGACGCTTCGCGCACGCTGCTGGTAATGCGTGATGGGAGCAACCAGAAGGGCCGGACCAAACATGAACTCATCGTTCGATTCGCGGGCAATGCGGTCCTGGGGAAAGTCCATCACCAGCGGGCGGAACATCGTGTAATCACGCTGCGTGGTCCAACCGGCCTGTGAGTAGATGTAGGGAAACAATGCGTAGCGCAATTGATCGAATTTCAACTCTGCGTTATAGGCTGGCGAGCCAACCCCAAGCGTCCACATTTCGCGCGGCCGCAATTCGCCGTGCACGCGCAGAATCGGTGTGAACGTGGAAAGCTCAAACCAGCGCGCATTCAACTCTCGCCATTCATCCTCGTCGGCAGCGGTCATCGGCTCATTGGCAAACTTGTTTTGCATGGTGTAGCCGCCCGTGTCCATCGTCCAAAAAGGAAGGCCGGAAATGCTGGCGCCCAGCCCCGCTGGGATCTGTTTGGCCAGTGCGGTCCAGGTAGAAGTGATATCGCCCGACCAGGTGACGGTGGAATAACGTTGCTCACCGGCAAAACCTGAGCGCGTGAGGATGAAGACACGCTGGTTGGGAGCGGCCAGCCGTTGCCCGCTATAAACGCCGAGACTGTTCTCCAGTGCGTAGCCATTCAACATGCGCGATCCCGTTCCCAGAAAAGTGGGATTCATGTGTGTGCGTTGGCCGTCGAGCGTAGGCGGCGAAGGCAGCAGATCAGGTTCGGTCGCATCCATCCACCACGCATCGACACCCTTCGAGAACAGACCTGTATCGATCTGCGACCAGAACAGCTTACGCGCGCCTGGGTTGAAAGCGTCATAGAAGGTATAGGGCTGGTCGATCCAATCCTTGACGTGCTCTTCAAGGTTGGGCAAATACAGATAGCCTTTCGCGGCCATCGCCTTGGCGTTCTCTGTATTGGGATTGAACTTGCCCCAAACCGAGATCATCAGGTGTGCATGCTCAGCGTGAAGCGCCTGGATCCAGCCGTTGGGATCGGGAAAGCGCGCGGGATCGAACTCGTGCGAACCCCATGCATCGACATGCCAGTATTGCCAGTCCTGCACAATATTGTCGAAAGGAATCTGTCGCTGACGGAATTCCTTCACCACATCCAGCGACTGCTGCGAGGTCTCGTAGCGCTGGCGCGACTGCCAAAGACCAAAGGCCCAGTTGGGCAACATGGTCGCTTTTCCGGTGAGCAGGCGGTAGCCGGCAATCACATGGTCGATTGATGGGCCGTAGACGAAGGAGTAATCGATGCCATCGCCCACCTCGGACCACAACGAAGTGTCCTCGTCCGGCGCCGGCGTCTTCCACAATAATTCGAGGGTGTCCTGTTGCTCGGGATCGTTTTCGATCCGGATCGAGTATTTGTGGCCCGCTTCAAGATGCACGCGAATCTGATCGTTGGAAGTGAGCCACATTTGCCTCCAATGATCCATAACCAGCTTCCCATCGAGCCACACACGGATGCCGCCGTTCGAGTAGGCCCGAAACTGGTAGTCGCCGGTCGTAGGCGAAAGAATCGAACCGGTCCAGGAGAGTTTCTTTCTCATCCTGTGGCCGGCGGTGGTCTCAGGATGCTCGAGCTCAGCCTGGCTCGGGCGCACATGGATGGAGAGATCCGCGGTTTGCCGGGGCGGCTCCGAGCCATCAGTCGGCGCCACAGTCAGCCCTCCCGCTGTGCCGCTCGCGTCATATAAGTCAGCTGCCGGAATCGCGGTGAATGGGCGGAGATCGCCAAAGCGGGTAAACGAAGTGTTGTCCCAGAGAATCCCGTAGCCCTTCGAAGAGACGAGAAAGGGAACCACAACGTTGGTGTTGTGCTGCCACAGATCCAGGTCGTAGCCCTTGATGTCGACGACGCCCAATTGCATCTGGCCCAGACCATAGAGAGATTCGGCTTCCTGCGACTTCCACTTTTGCTGGATGTGAAAGGTATTCTCTCCCTGCACTTGAGCCGGATCGAGCGTTCTGCTGCCTGGAACTTCAGAGAGGAGCGGACGCCCGGCGCTATCAGCAAACGACACGGCACCGGTTCCACGATCGACGGTCACGCGCAGTTCTGTTGTGGCCAGGGTGAACCCCGCGGGCGATTCGCTGATTGTGAAGGGTGTCGTGCCGGGTGGAAGCGCGACCCGATCGATCGAAGCTCGGCCAAGAAACTCCTGGGAATTGGAGATCTCGACCCGCACTATGCCGGCGGAGATCACCTGGAGACGCAGCTCGCCCGAGGGCAGACGTAGAATCATACCGTCGGGCTGCCGCTCCATCGTGATCGGAGCCGCGAACAATGCGCATGCTGAAAGACCAACACAAATCACGGAGACGAAGCCGTAGAGATACCGCATTACGAGTGAAAGCCGCAAAGTATCCTCGTTCTTACTGCACAGAATGAGCGTTTGCTTTTGTAAGCTTCGGAACCAAAGAAACGGACAAACGAACGCTGGCGCCGGTCCTGAAAAGAGAGTCTGTACCCTCGCGCGAATCATATCATTCGAGACACGAGGTATTGGGGCGGCGCATTTCCGCCGTATCCCATCTCGAAAGCTGCATGAATGAGGCAGGAATTCTGCGGCCTCACGGCTTGTGAGGAAACCTATCTAGCCGGACAGGTGCTGCAAAAAAAAGGGCGGCCTGTAGCCGCCCTGTGCATCGGCGAAACCTTGGCTCCAGTCATATCGTCGTTGACCCTATTTGGGATCCCAGCGGCGGTCCCATGCCTCTGGTACACGAAACTCACGGTTGCCTGCCGAGACTAGACCTGCGAAGCCTGCTTACTTGCTCACATGCGAGGTGGCCGCGGCCGGCCGCACGAGGCGCAGGCGGGCGGCCATGCTCACCAATTCCGGGAGGGACTCGGCTTTCATCTTTCGCATCACGCTGCCGCGATGCGCTTTCACGGTAATCTCGCTGATCCCCAGTTCACCGCCGACCTGCTTGTTCGGAAGGCCGGCAACAACAAGTGCCAGCACTTCGCGCTCGCGCGATGTGAGATGGACATACCGGGCTTTCAATTCCCGAATCTCAGTATCGCGGTCAAGCAGGACTTTGCTGCGCTCGATCGCATTGCGAATCGCATTCAACAAGACCTCATCGCCGAAGGGCTTGGTGAGGAATTCGACGGCGCCCGCCTTCATTGCCTGCACTGTCATGGGGATGTCCCCATGGCCGGTGATGAATATGATCGGCATGTCATGGCGATCCAACGCAATTCGCTTCTGGAGTTCGAGGCCATTCAGGTCCGGTAGAGAGACATCCAGGATTAGACAACTCGGCACAGACACCCGCGGACGTGCCAGGAATTCCTGCGCCGAAGTGAAGGTCTCCACCGCCAGGCCTTCATGACGTATCAGAAGTTCAAGCGATTCGCGGACGGAGACATCATCATCCACCACAAAGATGACGGGCGAGGCAGGCGACATGGGGAAGCACCTTACTTCATAGCAATGTGCGTTCGCAGTAGTCATTGTAAATCCGGAACGTGAACGAGGGGGCGAGCGGGAAGCTTATTTGACCGGAAAAGCAGCATTGAGCGCGTCGAGCAGCGCCGTATCGTTGAAGGGCTTGAACAAACATGCGATTGCTCCTGATTCGAGCATCTGCGTCCGCACGGTCTCGTCTTTCTGAGCGGTGATGAAGATAATTGGGAAACTCGACCGGCGACGCTTCAGTTCGCGCTGCAAATCAGGCCCGGACATTCCCGGCATAGCGATGTCGAGAATCAAGCATCCGGTTTGTGAAATTCCATCCGACGCAAGGAACTCCTCCGCCGAAGAGAATGTCTGAGATGCAAAACCGAATTCCTTGAGTAAATCTGGTAGCGATTCGCGGATCGATTCGTCATCGTCGACGATTGACACTAGCAAATGTGCGTTCATCGTGGATATCTCAGTCCGCACTTAAATACAGCTTTGTACAGCGTGGAGAATCGTGCGTTCGCTCCAGCGCTGCTCGAGGAAGTCGATGTGCCCTTCCCGAAGCGCCGCTCACAACGCTCAGGACTGCACATCAAAAACGCGGACGAGTTTGTCTCCATGGAGTCCCCTCTTGGCAACACCCCACAACACCATCATCCGCTCAGTGGCCAGCGACGTCTATTGCACTTAGGTATTGGCTGCCTCAGGGAGAGAACGACTGCAGATTATAGTTCCTAAGCGGGTTCGGCGCTGTAATCGCGTGGAATGGAGAATGCGAAGGAGGATCCTGGCCCTTCGTTGGCTGATGCCCAGATCCGGCCGCGATGAGCTTCAATAATCGAACGGCTGACAGAAAGTCCGACTCCCATGCCGCCGTCCTTGGTTGTGTAGAACGAATCGAAGAGCCGATTGGCAGCATCAGGAGCGAAACCGATACCGGTGTCCTGCATGGTTAGCTTGACGTTTTTGCTATCGTCGCTTTCCGTTTTGATCAGTAGCTCTCTCGGCCGGTCGTCGACATCGCGCATTGCGTCTAAAGCGTTACGCATCAGATTCAGGATGACCTGTTGAAGCTGGATGCGATCGCCTTTTACTGCCGGCAGATTCTCGGCGAGATCATGCCGGACCAGGATCCTGTCGCGCTGCAGCTCACTCAATGAGAGCGCGATCACTTCCAGAGCCGCATCATTCAGGTCGATCGACTCGGCAGCAACTTCCTTTCTCTTGAAAAGGGTCCGCAGGCGCGTGACAATCTCAGAGGCGCGATTCCCATCGCGAATCGTGCGTCGCGCCGTTTCGCGCGCACCCTCGATGTTCGGCTGATCGCCGCTCAGCATCCGCAGGCACGTGCTGGCATTCATCACGATGCCCGACAATGGTTGATTAACTTCATGTGCGATCGAGGCAGTCAACTGTCCAATCGTCATCACTCGCATCACTCTTGCAAGTTCCGCGTGAGTGTTGCGTAACTCTTCTTCAGCGCGCTTCTTTCCGGAGATATCCCGGATGAATCCGGTGAATACCTTTCGCTGATCCAGGGTCATCTCTCCGAATGAGACCTCTGCCGGAAACTCCTCACCGTTAGCCCGCAGTGCAGTCATCTCAGTTCCCTGCCAGTTGAGATGTCTCGCGCCGGTTTCCAGATATCGTTTGAAGCCCGTCTCATGGAGTCCGCGCATCGCTCCCGGCATGAGGACCGTGAGAGATTTGCCGATAAGCTCTTCCGGGTTGTGTCCAAATATCCGCTTCGTTGCGGGGTTCGCAAGAATGATTGTGCCGCCTTCGTCGATACTGACCACCGCGTCGCTGGCTGTTTCAACCACAATCCTGTGTCTTGCTTCGCTCCGCCTGAGTTCGTCTTCGGCACGCTTCCGGTCCTCAATATCGGTCAAAAGGCCATACCAGACAGTGATTTTGCCTTCTGTGTCTCGTACGGGAACGATTTGAAGCTGGGACCATCGATAGACACCATCGGCACGGCGATAACGAGCTTCAGTATCGATGGGAATTCCGGTTGTCATCGAATGCGTAAATTCCGCGATCACGCGCGGAAGATCATCTGGGTGGATTGCACCGTTGGTTCCCCAGGAGTTCAACTCCTCAACCGTCATGCCGAAGAAATCCAAGAGCGGTCGATTGGCAAGGTCAATCTGACCGGCCGGATTCAGGGTGCATACAAACCCAGGAATGCCGTTGAGAATCTCGCGGAGGTTGGTCTCGCTCGCTCGCAGCTCCTCTTGGGCTCGTTTCTGGTCGTCAATGTCGGTGGTCGTTCCGATGAATTTGAGGACCTTTCCTTCTGCATCGCGCAAGACCACGGCTTGATTGAGGTGCCAGCGATAGGTCCCGTCCTGAGCGCGGAGTGACCGGGTCTCGAACGCAAAACCCCGCCCCAAGCGTACTCCCTCCCCAAAAGCCCTCGATGCAGTTTCGCGATCCTCGGGGTGGACCGCGTTCATCCAGGCCTCGGGATGCGACCGCACGAAATCGAGGGTTTGACCGGAGAATTCAAGCCAGACCTGATTCACGAAATCCGGTGTCCCATCAGGCCTGAGCGTCCAGGCGGATACAGGAAGATGCTGCAGCAGTCCAACCTGGAGTTGCAGCACTTCATTGGCTTCGGCGAGCTCCCTCGTTCGTTCCGCGACCCGCCTATCGAGCTCATCGGCGATCCGTTTCTGCTCGCTCAAGTGGCGCGCCTGCCGCAACCCGACAGTCACTTGATTGGCCGCCACATCCAGAAGCAACCGCTCCGACTGCGTTGGGAAATCAGCGCGCTCGGATCCGGCTACGACGATTCCAATTTCGCCCTCGATTCCCAGTCGCTTGGACACGAGCGAGACTTCCCGGCCACCGAGAAGGCTGCGCATCTCTGTCGGCCATCTCTGTGGATCACCGCCGAACCACTTGTTGAGGGTCTGATGGATCTTATCCGCATTCGGTGAGGTTGTGTGGGCCGTCGCAGTCTTGAATATTTCGATGAGCCCACCATTCGCTTCGGTCCGGGCCCGGGTATAGACGAATTCGAGATTTAGTGTCGCCAAGAGGGCATCATGGAATGTAGTCACGATCTGGCGAGGCTCCTGCCCGCTCCATACCGCGGGGAGCGCCAGCATACTGACCAGATCACTCATCCCGCGCTGAAAGTGCTTCAGCTCCTCTGCAGAATCGGTGAATGCCATCTCAGGACTCCTGGATGGCCAGGCTACCGGGGCCGGACCGTCGTACACGATATTCCCGGAGGAATTCCTGGGGCGGCGTGAAAAATGGATTCTGTTGCAGGATGCCGCCAATAATCACCAGTGGATGCGTGCGGAGGATATCGATTAATGCGTCGCCCCTGAATTGATGGAGATGGTAGGTGCAGATGACTGCGTCGTCGTGCCGGCTCCAGACATCGTTCACGCGCGATTCAAATTCAATCACCTTCTCCAGCCGGGCCTTGTCTCCAACCACCCAATCCATTCGACACACGATGCGACTGAGCGGGAACCCCCCCGGCGCATTTCCGGAAGCGAGTTTCTCGAATGTCTCAAGCATCCGGTCCTGATCGAACTCGCCATCGCGAAAATACGCCTCGGTGTTGATCTTGATTTCCAATTGCCCAGCCTGCTCAGCCGCCGCCGAGTCGATTCCCGCAGAAGCCAGCCGACGCAGATGCTCCTCCCGCTGTTGGGGATTGACAACATGAATGGCCTTGTCGTCGCGTTCAAGTCCCTCTTTAATGAACGGAAGCAACACGCGATATTCTTCGTCGTCGTTCGAGAAGAATGCGCAGACATGGCGAACCGCGCCAAGTTGAGAGCCTGCCAATGAAATTGGCAACGCTGTCCCGGTCATTTTCGATCCCTCCGTAAAACTCTGCTCGAACAAGGATCTTGATCGCGTAAAAGGCGAAATGCATTCCAGGACGTCTGCTAAGTGGGCATGCTGCTGGCAATCCATTCACTTGGAATGAGCCGATTACGATCATGCCGGCGGGGCGGCCTGAATTGGCCCGGGGGAGAGTTCTGGGCGCAACTCAGAAGGGAAGCGCGCCGGCCACTAATTGTCCGTCTATCATACCCCCATTTACAGCCGGGGTACCCGAATAAAGCCGCGGTCGGTTAATTGTACGTTACAATCTGGGCGGCCAAAAACCTTTCTGTACACCTATGGGACCTCTCGCGCCGCGTTGACTCGATCGATCGACACCAAAGCATCAATCGATACCTTTGTCCAATAGATTCACCACGACTCTTCTGGCGTAATGGCAACTGTGCGGCGCATCCGAACAAATCGGTCCCGAGCACTGCAGGGTGTGTCACATGAATCTCTCGGCCGGCGCGAAAGGAGATCCGTCGTCATGTCAACCGTAACCATTCGCATTGGAAATGTCATGGCTAGTCAGATGCGTCAAGAGCATTTCGCTCACTCGAATTCTGGAGCCATCGCGCTCAAACAAGCCACGGAAAGAGCACTCACTGAAAGACATGCACATGAAGAATGGATGCGAAGAATCGAAGAAGCTTGGCAGGGCCACCTCGCAACCCTGCAGCAGTGCGTCTGTGAGCTTCTTCTCAAAAATCAGCAGCTAAGGATGGCACTGATAGCAGCGAACGAGCCAGAACAGGGATACGAAAACGCCGGCAACTTATAGAGCGGCGAAGGCAATTCTCCTACTCCTGCAGATCGCACCGTTCAAACCTTCTTTGCCTTCTGGGGCGGAGCCAGCGCCACTGCGGCTTCCTCAGTGAGCAGGAGGAAGGTGAATGTCTCCTGAAGATACAAGCGGACAGACGTATCGGTGTGGCTGAGATAGCCGATGGAGGCGTCCTGGCCAATGTGCAGCTCGAAGTCACCGCCACGTGTAGTCAGCACAAAAGCGCCGGCAATGGCAGGCGCCCAGATGATCTGCTCGTCGACGAGCCGCTTGACATGCTCCAACACCGGATATCCGTGGTCGCTGGTCTCAGCCAGTGCTGTGTAAGCATCGGCTCCGAGTAGCACGGAGTAGGGGCCGTTGACACCCACCAGACGCAGTCTGCTTAGACCCTGCGCGATGGCCTCCGGGTACTGACGCACGTCGACCGGGAGAACCATGATTGGATTGCTGGTCCCTTTACGAATTCCCTCAAGGCCGGCGGCGGCATAACCCTCGAAAATCGCTCCGTCTTCGGCAAAGGCAAGCTGTCGTGCGGCGTCTTTCGCGGGTTGCCAGTTGGAATCATCCGCACCGCGCTCGACATCGTCGATTGCATGGCGATCCAACTCGAATGGAACGCGCAGCTCGACCAGCGCCTTTACTTCGCGTTGCCTTGCGACGATGCCTTTCGCTGGGGCGGCGATCGCCCGCAGGTGCCCGGTACCAACAGCAGACAGGCCTGTGCCGGCCGGACCCTTCACGTCGACGACCCGCCGCCCGGCGAGGTAGCGCTTGAGGGTCCGCGACGTTTCGTCTTCAATCTGCGCCCAGGCCAAGTCGGAAATGGGAGCAAGGTCGCGATGGAGATTATTCATGTCGTTTTTCTCCTTTAAGGGATCCGATGCGAAGCGAACCGTCGCGCACCGATGGAATGGATGAACCGGTTTCGTCCATCACTGACGCCGAGGGTACCGCAACTTTGGGCTGGTCTTCAGCTGCGTTCTCCAGAAAAGTCGCCGATGGCACAAAGAATAGGTTTCCAGTGACAGCCCGGCTGAAGTCAAGTATGCGGTCGTAGTTACCGGGCGGCCTGCCGACAAACATGTTTTCCAGCATCTGCTCGATCGTGCGGGGAGAACGGCTGTAGCCGATGAAATAGGTGCCAAATTCGCCATGCGAGGGGCGGCCGAAGGGCATGTTGTCACGCAGAATCTTTATCTCTACCCCATCCTCGACTATGGTAGTGAGCGCATTGTGCGCTGATGTTGGTTTGATAGAGTCGTCCAATTCAATGTCGGAAAGCTTGGCGCGGCCGATAATACGCTCTTGCTCCTCCGTCGAGAGAGCATTCCATGCTTCAAGGTTGTGCAGGTACTTCTGCACGATGACATAGCTGCCGCCGGCAAAGTTTGCATCTTCGTCACCGATGAGAACCGCGGCGGTCGCGGCCGCTCCTCTGGGATTCTCGGTCCCGTCGACGAAACCCATCAGATCGCGGTCATCAAAGTAACGGAAGCCTTGCACCTCGTCGACCGGCGAAACGGCATTTCCGATGCGAGCCATGATCTGCGTGGCCATTTCGAAGCAAAGGTCCATGCGCTTGGCTCGAATATGGAACAGCAGGTCGCCCGGCGTCGAGACCGCATGGCGTTCTCCGCCGCGAATCTCCCGGAACTGATGTAATTCTGCCGGCCGCGGTGACCCGAAGATGCGATCCCACGCGTCGCTCCCGATCCCCATGACGCAGGAGAGCCCTCCTTCCAAGTCGCGAAATTCTATGGCGCGAAACAACTTCGCGAGGTCACCGCAGAAGGAGCGCAGCGTGGCGCGAACATCGGAACCTGGGTTGAGCGTCGCGACTAGGAAGATCGCGGCGCGGGTAAGTGGTGCGGATACCGCCTGCGCGAGAGCTGGCAATCGATTTGGCGATTCGGGTTCGCTCTTCGGATCGAGATCCATCATCGTGACCATTAAGATATAACTGTAACTCGACTCAAAGCGGCCCTCAACAACATTGTGCTTTTCTCAACCTGAAGTCACGGGCAACCGCCGGTCGAACCTGACGAATTCCTGAATCCTTCGGATCGTGACCAGACGGCATGATCTGTCAATTCGTAATCGGGGAAAAGCGCACCAGGAACAATGTCTGGTCGCATGACTACATGAACTCCCTTCGCTATATTTTGCAGGTTGAAAACCAGGAGTTGGGCCGCGTACTTAACGCGGCCCGCGGGGTTTAGCTTCGGATGAATGCCAGCAGGTCCGCATTGATCACGTCGGCATGGGTGGTGATCAGGCCGTGAGGGTAGCCGGGGTAAATCTTGAGTGTGCCATTCCCAAGCAACTTGGCCTGCAGCAGTGAAGCGTCTTTGTAAGGGACGACTTGATCGTCGTCGCCCTGCAAAACGAGGGTCGGCACGGTGATCGCTTTCAGATCGTCCGTTTGGTCTACTTCGGAGAAAGCCTTGATGCCTTCGTAGTGAGCCAGCGCGCTGCCAATCATCCCCTGACGCCACCAATTCTGGATCACTCCCGGCAAGGGCTTCGCGCCGGGCCGGTTGAAGCCGTAAAACGGACCGGAAGCAAAATCGAGAAAGAACTGCGCCCGGTTGTCGGCCACCAACTTGCGGAACCCGTCGAACACTTCAAGCGGAGTGCCGCCCGGGTTGGATTCGGTTTTGAGCATGAGCGGAGGAACGGAGGCGAGCAGTACGGCCTTGGCTACGCGGCCTTGAGGCTGGCCGTATTTCGCGACATAGCGCGCCACCTCGCCACCACCCGTCGAATGGCCGATATGAATCGCATTCTTCAAATCGAGATATTCGGCCACTGCCGAAGCGTCGGCTGCGTAATGGTCCATGTCGTGGCCAGTGTCCACCTGCGCGGAGCGGCCATGGCCGCGCCGGTCATGCGCAACGACTCGATAGCCGTTGGCAAGAAAGAACAGCAACTGATTGTCCCAGTCGTCCGACGAAAGAGGCCAGCCGTGGTGAACACGATAGGCTGTGCGTTCTTCGGGCCCCAGTCCTTGTAGAAAATCTGACTACCGTCTTTGGTTGTAATCGTTGGCATAGCATTCCCTCCTTATGCTTGGTTGTGAATTTGATGAATCCGTCATTTCACGCAAATATGGAGCCGGTGCTTCAGCTCTGATCTCGCGAAGCATCGATAGAAATCAGCGATCACATCCGATCTGATATCGAGCGCGAGGTGGTTTGTGTTGACTTCATCGTTAGTGATGCGGTTGGGACTTGGCCAAGTCCGGGACGACAAATGAAACTATGGCCTGGTCGAGAGGGTGGTGGTTCGCGTCGTTCAATTGAAGCAGCACCTTGTGCGGACCCGGGGGAAGGCCCTGGATAATGACAGGGTTTCCGCTTGCATCCATCCAAACCCACGGAGCATCGTCAAGGCTCACGTGAAGGTGCCCGACACGCGGCGAAGCGGCCGTAGCACCGGCGCCGAACACCGGCTCAAGATGAATGTTCTGGACACAGTACTGGATAATGACTACTCCGCGGGATGCCAGCGGTCCGGGCAGCGGAGGATCGGCGACGATCTTCGCTGGGGGCTCAGGGGTTGTGAGCGGGATAACCTGGGCGAGCCCGCACTTATCCGTTACGCTTTGTGCCGCCGCGCCGATTGCGAACATCGCCGTGGCAGCGATCGTCAGGAAAGACGCGCTTTTCAAACTCACGTATTTCAGATTTGCCATCTTCTTTTCTCCTTTGCGTTGACCTCACTCGAATGTGAGGTTCATTCAATGATCGGTGTCGCTCGCAGATTCTCAGACCTTAAGGTGCGTAACGGGTGAAGACAAAGTCGCGAGCTTTGACAGGCTCGTGGCAGGGAAAACAGGTTTTGAGCTTCGCCTCGTCCGCGGGTTTGCCTTCCTTATTGAATTGAGCGAACCCCCAGCCGCCCGTCGCTGCGTACTTTCTTGAGTCCTTGACCATGAGCTGAAGGTACCAGTCGGGGGCGGGACCGGGAACGAATGATTGGGGACGGCCAAAGACCTTGTTGTTTTCCTCCGAGGGGACGTAACTCCAGGCTATTCGCGCAATGATCGTGCCGTCCGGAAACGGAATCTTCTCTTCCCGATACGCCCTGATCGCTGTGTTGTTGCCCAGAATGGCGCGAATATCGTTGAGGTCGCCTTCTTCGTGGGCCACAGAGATCAACCTCCAGTCGCGGTATCCAGTGGGAATTTTGACTCCGAAAATTGGGGCAGCCTCCCCGTCGCCGTGCCCAGATGCGTGGGCCATGTGGACGACTACGCCGGCCACCGCTGCAACCGCCAACAACAAGAAAGCAATCCGGCTTGGCATCGTAAACAGTCCTCCTGAATTGCAGATTCAGCCGATTCAGAACCCGTCGACATCTCAAAAGCCATCGACGTCAATCACGGCCTGGGCAAACGCTTGTGGAGCTTCCTGTGGCAGATTGTGCCCGATGCCGCCGGTGAGATTCCGGTGCTGATATTTGCCGGAGAATTTGCCGGCATAGGCGCTGGGGTCAGCGTGCGGCGCACCATTGGCGTCTCCCTCAAGGGTAATGGTGGGCACGTTGATGGCCGGCCCCTGGGCGAGCCGCTGTTCGTATTTGTCGTATTGCGGTTGGCCCTGAGCCAATCCCTGCCGCCAACGATAGTTGTGAATCACGATGTCGACGTGATCGGGATTGTCGAAGGACGCCGCGGAGCGATCGAATGTGGCATCGTCGAAGTTCCATTTCGGCGATGCCTGTTGCCAAATCAGCTTGGCGAAGTCGTGGCGGTTTTTGTCATAGCCTGCGCGGCCGTGATCTGTGGCGAAGTAGAACTGATACCACCACGCGTACTCGGCCTTGGGTGGCAACGGCACTTCGCCAGCCGCCTGGCCTGCCACCAGGTAGCCACCGACTGAGACCAGCCCCTTGCAGCGTTCAGGCCAAAGAATCGCGACGTCGTCAGCGGTGCGCGCGCCCCAATCGAACCCGGCGAAGATTGCGCTCTGGATCTTGAAAGCGTCGATCAGCGCGATGATGTCGAGTGAGACGGCCGATGGCTGGCCATTGCGGACTGTGTCGCTCGACAGGAAGCGGGTAGTGCCGTATCCGCGCAGATAGGGGACGATCACGTGATACCCCTTCGACGCCAGCAGCGGCGCAACATCGACGAAGCTGTAGATGTCGTAGGGCCAGCCGTGGAG
>CAZANC010000034.1:0-19280 GCA_964486495.1 uncultured Occallatibacter sp. | reverse complement strand
ATGGGGTTGCATGCGTCCATCACCAGCTTGCCGTCCAGGTTGGCGCTTCCCGCCAGGCGCAATACATCGGCCGCGACCGAGCCCTTCACCGCCAGCGCCAGCACTTCGCCGAATGCCGCCGTCTCGCTGAAGCTGCCCACCTTCGTCTTGCGATTGTCCTGCCGCCATTCCGCAAGCTTTGCCGGGTCGCGCGTGCCGATCATTGTAGGGTGGCCATGTTTGATGAATCCTTCCGCGAGCGCCTTCGCCACATCGCCTGAACCAAGAACTCCAACCTTCATCGCCGCTTCTCCTCTCTATTGCTTTTGTTGATCCTGATCCCGTTGATCCTGGAGCCCGGTATGCAGATAGGCCAGCACCGCATCCATCTGATCTTTGGACATCTGATACCTGAACGAGGGCATGATTCCCTTGCCCGACAACAAAATCTGCTCCACCTCTCGATCCGTCGCCGGCTCTCCATCCGGCAATGTGTTCCGGCTGAAGAGTCCGTGCAAATTCGGCGGAACCTTTTTCAAATGCAGATCATTCTCCTCGTGGCAATGAGCGCAACCAACGTCATAGAAATGCTTGCCTTCGGCCTGTTGCGCCGTCAGTTTCGGCGCTGAGCGGCAGCCTGCTAAGCCGGCCGCAACTACCGTGGCTACAATCGCTGCCCGGGTTTTCCGAAGCCACACTCTCTCAGCCTTCCACGCAAATCAGCTTCTCGCGGCAAGCGGCCGCTACCCCAAAAAATGACTCCCCGAAGACTACTCTGCTCTGAATGATCAAGTTGGGGAGTTCCTCCGGGGATTGCGGGCCTTTTGCCGGAACCCGCATCTTCAGTCTCAGCTGGCACGCTAACCCGGGTCAAGCCGCTCACCGCCCGACTCGATGAATTCTTACCTCGTCTCTGAGACGGTGCAGACCGGCAAGCAAGTATTCTGATTCCATGACGCTTCCCACGCTGAAGCAGATTCACGAAGCGCAGAGCATCATCTATCGCTTCATGCCGCCTACGCCGCAATACAGTTGGCCGCTCATCAACCAGCGGCTTGGCGCCGAGGTCTGGATCAAGCACGAAAACCACTCTCCCGTCGGGGCATTCAAACTGCGCGGCGCATTGGTTTATGGAACCTGGCTCAAGCAAATGCAGCCCGAATTATCAGGCGTTGTGGCAGCGACTCGCGGCAACTTTGGCCAGGGTGTGGCCATGGCTGCCCGCGTGCTCGGGATGAAAGCAGTCATTGTGGTGCCCCACGGCAACTCCGCCGGGCAGAATCGTGCCATGCAGGCGCAAGGCGCGGAACTGGTCGAGCACGGGCACGATTTTCAGGAGTCGCTTGAATTTGCGCGCACCCTCGCCGGTGAACGCGGCTACGCAATGGTTGAATCGTTTAATGAAAAACTGGTTTGGGGCACAGCCACCTACGCATTGGAGCTTTTTCAGGCAGCGCCCGCGCTGGACGTCGTATACGTTCCAATCGGGATGGGCTCGTCGATCTGCGGCATGGTGGCTGCGCGCAATGCCCTCAATCTGGCGACCGAGATTGTCGGCGTTACATCCGACGCTTGCCGCGCCGCCGCAATCAGCTTCAAGGAGCGCAAACTGGTCGAAGCGCCCGCGACTTCGATGATCGCCGATGGCCTCGCCTGCCGCACGCCCAATCAGGATGCATTGGAAGTCATTTGGGCCCAAGTCGCGCGCATCGTCGAAGTCTCCGACACGGAAATCGCGGAGGCGATGTGCATCTACTACCAGGATACCCATAACGTTGCCGAAGGCGCCGGAGCCGCTTCACTCGCGGCCGCGCTGAAGGAGCGGTCGATTCTCTCCGGCAAACGCGCCGGCATCATCCTCACGGGAGGCAATGTGGATCGCAAAAGATTGATCGCCGCGCTCAACGGTGAGTTCCAGTCTGTGAGGCCGGCATGACCGAGGGCCACGAACACCTCACACCCTTTTCCCATTCGGCCAGCAACCGCTGCTTCGGCTGCGGCCCGGCCAATGAAGCCGGCCTGCGTCTCGAATTCCTGCTCGCCGATGACGGTTCGGTCGTGAGCCTTCCCGTTGTCCCTGGCACCTTCGACGGCCACCCCGGCTATCTGCACGGCGGCATTATCGCCACGCTGCTCGATGAGGCCATGAGCAAAGCAGTGCGCGCTCAGGGCAAGACCTCGATGACGCGCAAGATCGAGATCGATTACCTCCGCCCGGTCCCCAGTGGAGCGCCGCTTCGCATTGAGGGCCGCGTGGTTCGCAACGAACCGCGCAAGCATTGGGCCGAAGCCCGCGTCGTTAGTCAAAAAGGGACCGTGCTTGCAGAGGGCAAGGGGCTGTTCATTGAAGTCCGCCCACCCGTCAAAAACTAAGGGCGGCCCGAGAACCGCCCTTCATCAAATCAATGATTGCCAAGCTCAATGAACCATGTTGATCGTGTCCTGCGTGACCGTGTCGAAGGTAGTCACCGATTTGGCATTCGCCTCGAACGCGCGCTGCGCAATAATCAGATCGGAAAACTCCGTCGAGATATTCACGTTGGATGCTTCCAGTGCGTCGTCCTGCACGGTGGCCAGGCCCGAAGTGCCCGAGGTTCCCATCACGGCCGTACCGCTGGCTTGTGTCGTTTGATAGTCTCCGTTCCCCAGCAGATTCAGGCCTTGCGAGTTGGCCACGTTCGCCAACGCCAGTTGCCCCACATTTTCCTGCTTGCCGTTGTTGTAGGTCGCGGTAACCGTTCCGTCGGACCCGATCGTGAACCCGTTGTATTGGCCGCTGGTGTAGCCGTCCTGTATGGTGCCCGAAACAGCGGATTCCGCATCCACCTGGCTGATGTTCGGTGTGCCCCCGGCGCTCATCAGATTCCACTGAACATTCAACCCTGCCGCTCCATCGACAAGCACGTTGGTCGCGGCTGGATTGAAATTGAGCGCGATGGACTGCACGTCACCTGCAGCCGTTCCCACGTTCGATGGGTTTGCTGCGCCGGTTGGCTGCACCTGGGTCAGATTTCCGCTCTGATTGAAGGTCATGGTTCCGGTGATTGCCGCCGGCGCCGCGTCTCCGCCTGCGGCTGAATAATCCGCAGCCGGCAATGCGACCGAATACGTCCACGTATTCGCGGCCGCGCCCGGCTCGAACGTCACCGTCGCCACATGCGGCTCGCCCAGAGAGTCGTAGATCGTCACCTCCGCAGGAAACGGTGTTCCTGCCGCCGTGGTCGCATCGAGATTGGCGGTCATGGACATGTTGGCGGTGGCCTGCGGCTGCTGCACCTGGCCGACCGGAACATTCACTGCCGCCAGCGGCGCATTGGTGTTTACCACACCGTCGACCGCCGGGTAGCCCATCACGTTGAGGCCGTTTGAGGTGACGAGATTTCCATTCGCGTCCACCGAAAAGTTTCCGGCGCGCGAGTACTCGTAGCCTCCCGATCCGTTGCTGACTACGAAGAATCCGGTCCCGTTCAGCGCAACGTCGGTAGAGTTGCCGGTGGAATTGATGGAGCCTTGCGTGAACGAGATCTCATTCGAGGCCACCTTCACGCCCGCGCCCACCTGGATCGGGTCGCCAGAGCCGGTTGAGCCAATCTGCTGGTAGAAGAGATCGGAGAAGTTGGTTGACTCCGACTTGAAGGCCGTCGTGTTCATGTTCGAGAGATCGTTCGCAATCGTATTCAAGGCAGTGGAATCGGCCTCAAGGCCAGTAAGCGGAATTGAAAAACTTGCCATGGTCCATCTCCTCTTTGGTTCGGATCAGTTTGGCGGGCCTCAGCGCCCGACGTCACTCCGGTTATGCGGGCCGTCGCGCCCGATGGGTGAAGCTGCGTCACTGCAATGGGATCGCGCTGCCTTTGGTATGCCGTGCGGGTGTTCGGCCGGACAGTGCGTGTCCCACGCGCTGTGCCGCCGGGTTTACGCCCGGCACAGCCACGTTGCCCGCCGTACGCCTGGCGGCTGCTGTTTGCGCGGCAGCTGCCGGAACTGCGGATGCAGCCGCGGGCTGCGCACCTGCTGCGTGTGCCGTGCCAGCCGCCGCGGGTGCCGTCAGCGGGCTTGTTGCCGTCGAGCCAGTTGCGGCTCCGGTCACCTGACCGGACGCGCCGCCAGTGCTTGAAGTGGTGCTGCCAAGTGCCCCGCTCAGCGTCTGGTTGATGCCGATCAACTGCTCCAGGCTGTTCACCTGCACGAGCTGGTTGATGTATTCGTTCGGGTCGGTGTCCGCCGTCGGATCCTGGTTCTGCATCTCCGTCACCAGCAGCGTGAGAAAGTCGTTGGCCGAGATCGTCGCGGAACTGCTGCTGGTGTCGTCGGAGTTGTCCGTGCCGCTCGTCCCGCTTGTCCCGCTCGTTCCGCCAGTTCCATTGGTAGAGCCGGACATCGGTGTTGCAGCCATCCCCTTCAACGCCTGACCCGCCGTCATCATGTGATTCAGAATTCCTGTTGCCATCGTCCCTCCCTGCTTTGCGTCTGGACTTCGCTCGGTGTAACTGTGTTCCTAACTGTGTTCCGTTGATGGCGCCAGCCCTCTCTGCCTTCCGGCTTCGCTTCTCTCTTCGCGCCTGCCTGCTTCGCCCTTCAAGCAGATGCCCAGGTCACGCCATCACGGAGATATGCATGCCACGGTTGCCTCCTGCATATGCAAACGCATCGAACTCGCCGTTCGTCGCCGTCATACTCATCGCCGTAGCCGATCCGCTCGCGCCCGCGTCGGGTTGCACGCCCGATTGTGGCGCTGCCCCCGGGTTCTGCTCTCCATGCTGGCCCGCGCTCTGTTGCATATTCTGATTCACTCCCGCTTCCATCCCGCTCGATCCGGGAGCCGCCATGGTCAGCGGGGCTACCGGCGCATGCTGTTCCGCGAGATACGCATTCAGGCCCGCCAGATGTCCGCTCAACGCCTGCGCAGCTTCTACAGAACCTGGAACGAGCGCCGCGCGTACGCTGTTGCCACTCAGATCCGCGCGAACACCAATCCAGCCCAGCGCCGGATCCTCGAAGCCCGCTTCGGCCTGATGTCCGCCGGCATGAATCCAGCTCGGCGTTCCCACCGATGTCCCCGCATCGAGCGCGGCAAAAGTTTCCCGCGGCGCCGCGACATCGGTTGGAGCGGGCTCACCCCGAGCTGCCGTCGTTCCCTGCGCGCCGCCCGTGTCGCGCACTATTGCCGACGCTTCCGTCGCGGAGGTCTGCTGCCCCACGACCACATGCGTCCCAATTCCCTGACCCGCCGCTGTGATTACGCCTCCCGCAACGGCCTCATGGGCAGATCGCGCCATCGACTGTGGTGAGTGCGACGTGTCGCTGTCACCGCTCAGCTTGTCCGCACTCGCCGTCGCGACCGCGGGATCAGCGGAAGCGCCGTCCATCGCGCTCGCTCCGCGATGCGGTTCGAACTCCCCGCTCAGCGTCCTGTGCTCCTCGATGCCGGAACTCGCGCCCAGCCCACTCTGCCGGGTCGCGCTTCGCACCCTCGATGGGCCGGCCACGGCGACCTCCGGCGCCGTCGAAGAAAACCGCGGTTGCGCCGCAGATTCTGCCTGTTCGCCGATCAGAGTTGGCGTGCATCCGCTCGTCTCTTCATCGCGCAGCGAATTTTGTGCCGCGTTCGCCTGGGCCGGGCTCGCGGCGGGTGCGCCCGCGCCCGAATTCGTTGCAGTCGATGCCGTCGTGATCGATGGAGAGCCTTTGGCCCGGATCGCCGCAATCGCTGCTTCCGGCTCCGTCTCGCTCGCGCCGCTCGAAGGTCCATCAATTTGTTTCGCAAGGCTTAGCGAATCCGCCAGAGTTGCAGAAGTGATTTGCGGCTGTACCGGAGCCACCGAAACCGCGAGCCCGGCCCCAGCGGCCGGCGGGGATGGCAATCCGTTTGTTCCCTGGACGACATTCTGCTGAGCTCCCGCATCGTCAGTTTCGTTGGCCCTCTTCTCGCCCTTAACGCTCGGGCTCGTGCCTGTGGAGCTACCAGAGAATCCTGCCGCGCGAATCGCAGTTGCGCCTTGCGCACTCGCGGCTACGCTCGCCGCATTCGACGGACTCCGCGGCCCAATCGCTCCCGCCGCATTGTTGGCTGCAGCTGCTGCGCCCGCCACCGGCCCATTGCCCTGGTTCGTGGTCGGCGCTGGTTGCGCCGCATGAGCGCCAGCCCGGGCGAATGCGGCCTGCGCGCTTTCAACGCCGGGGCGCTCGTCAATTCCAGTTGTCGCGCCGGTATCGGCTGTCTCGCTCGCGGCTTGATTCATCGTGTCGCCGTTCGTGCGCGCCACCATGCCCCATGCGCGTAGCATCGACTGCCAACTCGCACCCGTTCCTTTGCCGGGAACGAAAGTCGCTGCCTGCCCCTGTGCCGCACTGCCTGCGCGTTCAAAGGCCGCGATCGCTCCGCCAGCCCACGTGCTCGCGCCGGCTCCCGTTTCCACTCCAGCCCCAGTTACTCCAGGCCCCGTGCCTGCGCCGACTTCCATGCCAACGGGAATCGTCATAGAAAGGGTTAGTGCAGCAAGCGTGCCAAAGTGTTGAGGAAGTGGTTAGGAGATTTTCAAGTCTGGGACATTGATCCCGTTTAAGGAAGCTCCCACCTTACAGCTTAGGTTTTCGCTCAAGTGTCAACATTCGCCGCCCTGGGTTCGCTGCCCTTCGCTCGCCGTCCTGGTGCCGCCGCGGTCGCGGCCCTGGCTTGAGCGGCGCTGCGGCTATTACTCTTTGTCACTTCCGCTCTCATTCTTGCCTCCGCCGTGCTGCGCCCGGCTCAGGAACCAATCGTCGAGCTCCCGCTGTGCGCGGCGGCCGGCATCGACCGCGTCTTCGGCCTCGGTCTTTTGGATTAAAGTTTCCACCTGGCGCCTCTCGATTCTCTTGGCCAAGAACTCCTGCCGCCGCCGTGCCACCTCAAGCTCCGCCTCCGCGATTCTCGGCTTGAGCGCCGCGCCGTGACGAAGTGCCGCGCGTGTCTCTTCAAGGCCCGCGATCCGGTCGACCAATTCGCCGGTACGCACGCTCGCCGTTACCTGCTGCCGTCCATTGCGCTCGCGCTCCTCGGACGCCACAAGCGCCAGCTCCATGCGGCGCAAATCTCCCACTGCCGACTCGAGCGCTGCCTGGCGCAACTCCTCTTCAAGTGCCCGCACCTGCATCAGGCGGCGCATGGCTCGCGACGCGGCCATCGCTCACACCTCGCCGGCCAGCGCGGCAAGGCTGCGCAGGCCATCGGCAAAGCGGACATGCTCGAGCGCGCCTTGCGTGAGAAATGCGCGAATCGCCTCGCGTGCGCGCAGCGCGCGATCGAGCTCCGGGTCGGCGCCAGCCTTGTACGCTCCGATACGCACCAGATCCTCTGAGCGCGCGTAGACCGCCATTAGTTTGCGCACCAACGCCGCCTGCTCGCGATGCTCTTCTCCCGCCACGGCCGGCATCAGGCGGCTGATCGAGTCCAGCACTTCGACCGGTGGATACCATCCCTCCGAGGCCAGCGCGCGAGAGAGCACGACATGCCCGTCGAGCAGCGCGCGCACCGCGTCCACCAGCGGATCCTGCTGGTCGTCGCCCTCCATCAGCACAGAATAAAATGCGGTGATCGATCCCGTGCGAAATCGCCCGGCGCGTTCGACCAGCCGCGCCAGCCGCGCGAACACTGAAGGCGTGTATCCCTTCGCCGTGGGCGGCTCGCCGGCCGCCAGGCCAATCTCGCGCGCGGCCATGGCAAACCTGGTCAGCGAGTCGAGCACCAGCAGCACATGCTTTCCCTCGGCGGCGAAGAACTCGGCCACCGTTGTCGCTGCCAATGCGGCGCGCATGCGCTTAAGCGGCGATTCGTCGGACGTGGATACGACGACCACCGCCCGCGCCAATCCCGCCGGGCCCAGCGAATCGCGCAAGAACTCGCCAACTTCGCGGCCACGCTCGCCCACCAGGCCCACCACAGTGACTTCAGCCTCAGTGTTGCGCGTCATCATGCCGACCAGCGTGCTTTTGCCTACGCCCGACCCGCCAAAGATTCCCACGCGCTGCCCGCGGCCGACGGTCAAGAGCGCATCGATGGCGCGAATGCCCGTCCCCAGCGGTTCCTGAATGGGCACGCGGTCGAACGGCGAGCGCACCGCTCCATCGAGCGGCATCGTCTTCGCGATCGAGGGCATGCGGCCGCCGTCGATTGGAATGCCCTGTGAGTTCAGAACCCGGCCCATCAGCGCCGGCCCCACCTCGATCCGCGGCATCACGCCCTGAGACCACACAGGATCGCCAAAGCGAACGCCATCGGCGGCCTCAACCGGCATCGACAACACATTCGACCCGCGAAACCCGATCACTTCAGCCGCGTGCGCGCGCCCCGCCTGGTCTTGAATCTCGCAACACTCCCCCACTGAGACCGGCGGTCCCGCAGACTCGATCGTCTGGCCCACCGACTCGAGGACCTGTCCACGCCAGCGCCATGGTTGCCCGCGTTGCAGCCGCGCAAAGTAGCGCTCAAGCAGCGGCGTCATGCGCCCGCGTCTCCCCGATCCGCGTCATGACCCGCGTCCGGCGCCGCGACAACCTCACTCGGGGCCGCTCCTGTGGCACGAACCGCCGCGCCTCCGGCTCGATCGAAGAATCCGCGTTCGATTTCGGCCAACTGAGAACGAACGCCAAGGTCGACCGTTCCCACCTTGCTCTCGATCACGCAGTCGCCCAGGCGCATTCCCTCGCCCGCCACAACGACGGGCTTCATCGCCACATGGGGCAGATGCGCAATCGCTTCCTTCCACAACTCGAGTTCCGCGGCGGGCACGCGCAGCTCGACCTCGGACGATCCCGCCAGTTGGCCCAGCGCAACTCGCACTGCCCCGGTCAGCAGCAACGGATCCATCTGCGCCTCCCGGCGCAGGATGCGCGCGGCCAACGCCAGCGCGAGCTTGACCACTTCCTGCTCCACCGCGGCCAGATAGCGATCGCGCTCTTCCGAAAATCTCGACGCCAGCGCCGTAAGCTGCCGTTTGTATCTCTCCGCCTCGGCCGTCAGCGCCGTGCCCTGTGCCTCTCGCTCGGCTTGGCGGCCCTCCTGGCGGCCGCGCTCGCGTCCCGACTCAAACGACTGCCGTGCCTCCTCAGCCGTCAGTTCGTTGGTGGCTCCCGCTGCGTCCCGACGCGCGCATCCGGCTCTGCCCACGGCTAGTGCTCGCGCGCCGGATTCGTCGGTCTCCGCCCAGCCGTTCCATTCCGGCGGTGCACCCGCACCAGGACAGGCTGGGTACTCGAGCACCTCGATCTCGCCGCCCGTCATCGTTTTCGGTTGTGCCGCCATCGTCTGCCGCAAATCCCTATTCCCTATTGGCTATTGGCTACTCCCTGCTGTTCTCACGCCAGCATCTCGTCGCCGGTTTCGAGCTTCAGGATCACCTTGCCCTCGGCTTCCAGCCGCCGCGCCAGGTTGAGGATCTCCTGCTGCGCCTGCGCCACTTCTCGCGAGCGCACCGGGCCCAGCACCTCCATGTCTTCCTTCAGCATCTCCACCGCGCGCGAGCTCATGGCCTTGAAGATCTGCGCGCGCAACTCGTCATTGGCGCCGCGCAGGGCCATCGCCAGTTGCCGCTTGTCGACGCCCGAAACAATTTCGCGGATGGTGGCCGGCGGCACGGTGATCAGATCCTCGAAGGTGAACATCAGGTTGCGGATGCTCAGCGCCAGCTCCGGCTGGTTCTCTTCGATCGTTTCCAAAATCTTCTTCGACTCCTCCGCGTTGAGCCGGTTCAGCAGATCTGCCACCGCCCTGAAGCCCGAATAGCTGCGGCGCGCCGTTTCGCCTACGCTTTCCAGACGCCGGTGCAGAATCAGCGCCACCTTCTGCGCCATCTCCGGAGAAAACTGGCGCATCTCCGCCAGTCGCTGGATCGAGACCACCTTGTGCTCCTCGGTCAGATTGTCCAGCACCATCGAGGCGCGCTTGGGATCGAGGTGCGCCAGCACCAGCGCGATGGTCTGCGGGTGTTCGGAGTCGAGCAGCTTGCCCAACTGCTGCGGATCGGTGCGCTGCAGCTTGGCCAGATTTCCCTGCGCCGCCTCCTGCGAGCGCCGCATCAGCGCCAGCAGATCGTCGGCGCGTTGCTTGCCAAAGGCCTCGATCAGTACGCGGCTGGCGTAATCCAGGCCCCCGTGCACCATGAAGTTCTGCGTGTCCAGCAATTGCCAGAACTCTTCCAATATCTGCGCAGAGAGTTCCGGCGTGATGCCGCGCAGATCGGCTAGCTCCTCGGTGATCTGCTGGACATCGGACTCCGGCAACGCGCGCAGAACCTCCTTGGCAAGTTCCTCGCCCACTGCCACAAGCAGGATCGCGGCCTTGCGCACGCCGGAGATGTTCGCTCCCGGGTGGTGCCGCGCTGCTTCGCTCTCGATTCCCAGCTCCGCCAAAGCAAATTCCCTTCCTGTTTCCTCACCGACCTGCGCATGCCCTCGTGCCCTAATCCGAATGAATCCAGCTCTGCAACAGCCGTGAGCTTTGCGTGGGCTCGCGCTTCAGGTGGCCCCTCACCTGCTCGAAGATTTCCTGACTGCGCAGCCGCTCGGGATCCATCGGCGCGGGCTCGGGAGAATTCAGCGTCGCCTGCGATGCTGCCGCCGCAGCCAGCTCCCGGCTTGCCGATTTGCCCGGCGCTCGCGTGGCCAGCGCCGTACCGGCGTGACGAATGGCGGGACGCACGGCGAAGGCCACGACCACCATCAGGCCCACGAGCAGCGCGAGATACTTCACCAGCACCGGCGAGTTCTCCGCCGTGTTCAGAATCTGCTCCGGAACGGCGACTGGCGGCTGACCCTGGTTGCCGTCGAAGGCCAGATCCTCGACCGTCACTACATCGCCGCGCGAGGTGTCGAAGCCCACCGCCGCCTGGGCCAGAGTGGTCAGGTTGCGCAACTCGTCGGCCGAACGCGGCTGCCAGACGGGAGCATGATTCTTCGTTGCAGGCTGCATCAGCCGATCGTTCACCACGATGGCCGCGGTCAGCCTACGCACGCGGCCCGGATTTTCGATCGTGTGCCGCACCGTCTTCGAAACGCCGTACGTACTCGACTCGCTCTCGGCGCTCTCAGGCTGTGTCGTCTGCTTGGGATACACCGGCAGTCCGCCTGAGGCGGACGTGTTGGGCGCGTTCGACGCCGTGCCGGGAACTCCCGCAGCCACTGGCTGCGGGCCAGTGGACTGCTGGGTGCGCTGCATTTGGAGCGTCACCGTCTTTGCGGGGTCGAAGGTCTCCGCGGTTTCATCGGTGGCTGTCTGGTCGTAGTCGAGTGTCACCGAGGCGCGCACATTGCCCGCACCGGTCACCGGCTCAAGCGTTGAGACGAGTTTGTCCTCGAGAGCCTGCTCGGCGCTCAATCGCATCGCGTCGGGAGTCTTCGGGCCCAGCGGCAGGTTGCCCGAGGCATCCACTAACACCACGTGATCTGGGGTCAGGCCGTCGACGGCCGAGGCCACCAGATTGCGAATCGCCTCCGCCTCGCCGTCGGCCAGCGAACTGCGCCGCAGCTTGAGCACTACCGAAGCTTTGGCCGGCCGCTCCTCGCCCTGAAAGAGCGAATCGTGCGGCAGCACCAGATGCACGCGCGCCGATTGAACGTCGGAGAGCGTCCCCACCGTATGCTCGAGCTCGCCCTCAAGCGCTCGCTGATAATTCACCTGCTCGTCGAACTCCGATCCCACCCAGTTCGGCTTGTCGAAGATCTCAAAGCCCAGCCGGCCGCTCTTTACTCCGCCCTTGGCCGCGGTCGCCAGGCGCGCCTTGTCCAGTTCGGCGGCGGGAACCATGATTCCCACGCCATCGGCCGAAGGCTCAAAGGGAATCTGCGCTGCGGCGAGAATCTGGCCGATCTGGCGCGCATCGTCCGGATCGAGGTTCACATAGAGCGTGCGCCAGTCGGGGCTCAGCGCCCACCACGTCAGTCCGCCGATAAGCGCGATCAGCATCAGCGCGCTCACCGCCACCCAGCCGCGCTGTGCTGCCGCCATCTGCGCCCAGCGAACCCGCACCAATCCCCAAAACCCGCGCCACTGCCCGCCCGCCTGCACCCTCCCCGGCACTGCCGGCGGGCTCTTTTCCAACTGTGTACCCGTGGCCATGGTTTCCGTTTCTCGTTTTTGCGCCGAGCTTCAACTCTCGGCTACCCGCTCTATCTAGAATTGCATTCCCATCACGCTCTGGTAGGCCTGCACCGCCTTGTTGTGCACTGCCAGCGCCAGTTCAAAGGCCATGTCCGCTTTTTGAGTGGCGATCATCGCCTGATGCACGTCCACGCCCGTACCCGTCATCAGTCCGCTGACAGCCGCATTGGCCTGCTGCTCAAGCCGGCTCACTTCGCCCACGGCGCCCGTGATCAGATCGGCGAACGGCGCAGCGGAAGCCGCACCTGCTCCACCAGCCGAGAACAGGCTCGCCGCGCTGGCGCCGGACGAAGCTATGCTTGATGCCGCGCCAGGTGCCGCGTTTGCAACCGCACTGACGGCATTCATTGCAGTCAACATTGATTCGCGCCTCCGATCTCGTTTATTCCGCCGATTCCCAGTTGCCCAATTCTTTTCCGCGTTTCCCTTGCTCCCACCTCACTGCTGCCTAGCTCTTGGCAATCTCCAATGCCGACGTGATCATTCCCTTCTCGGCCTGCACGGCGGAACCATTCAGGCCATATGCACGCGTCGCCCCCATCAGGTCCACCATTTCTGTAAGAGGATTAATGTCGGGATAGGCGACGTAGCCGTCCGGTCCGGCATCGGGGTGCCCAGGATCGTAGCGCTTGAGCGGCGGAGATGGATCCTCGACCACCTGCGCAATGTGCACGCCCGGCGCCACGTTTGGCGCTCCGGGCAAAGGCAGCAGCGGAGGCAGAGCCGCAGATCCCGTCAGCTCCCCGCTCGCTCCTTCAGTTCCGCCGTTGGCGGTCGCCGATTGGTTCAGGGAATCGTTCATGGAATTGAGGAAGCCCGCATCGCCTCCGTTGGCGGCGAAGACCACTTCCTGACGGCGATAGGGCCCGCCATCTTCGGTGCGCGTCGTCTCCGCGTTGGCCATGTTGGCCGCCACCACCTCCGCGCGCATTCGTTCAGCCTCCATCGCCGAGCCCGATGTCTCCATCAATCCGAACAGGTTCATCGATCAACCTCCCGGTCTTGCTCTTGCATTTGCATTTGTTCTTGCTTTTCCTATTCCCTATTCCCTAATCCCTGTTCCCTATTTTTCACGACTTGTCGGCGTGGATCGCGTCCATCACGCGCTGATATTCCTGGCGCAGCAGAGCCACGCCGGTTCTGAACTTCAATTGCGCCTCGGCCAATTGCAGGCTTTCGCGATCGATGGAGACGTTGTTCCCATCCGGTCGCGCGATCAAGCCGTCCACTTCCGTCACGCGAACCTTTCTCGGCCCCCGTCCCCGCTCCACGTCGTCCACGGCCCCGCGCATCTCAGCCTCAAAGTCCATCCCCACGGTGCGATAGCCCGGCGTGTCCACGTTGGCCATGTTGGCCGCGGTCAGCTTGGCCTCGGCGGCGGCCAGATCCAGGTAGCGCGCGACCTGGTCGCTCAACCCGGTTTCGATCTCCATGCTCATGCGCCCCCTCCTCTCGCGTTGCTGCGCTCGATTACGTGCTCGAGCTGACGAACCCTGACCCGCCCAATCTGTCCCCATCCGCCGAAGGTCAATTCACCGACAGGCCGAAGTCAATCTCGCGCGAGGTCAGCACCGGTTTGTCTCCGGCAAGAATCGCGCCGCGCTCGAGCACGTGTTCCAGCTCGCGCACGTTGCCCGGCCAATCGTGCGCGAGCAGTTTCGCCAGCGCACCCTCGTCCACGCGCTTCATGGGCGCGTCCCGGCCCATCTTTTCGAAAAAGTGCTCGATCAGCAGCGGCAGATCCTCTTGATGCTCCAGGAGCGCCGGGGTGCGGATAAGGAAGACGGCCAGCCGGTAATAAAGATCGGAGCGGAATCCGCCGGTCTGCGCCTGCGCGGCCAGCGGACGGTGCGTGGCGGCGATGATGCGCACATCCACCCTGACGGTTTCGTTGTCGCCCACGCGCTGCAGCTCGCCGCACTCCACAAAACGCAGCAGCTTCGATTGCAGCCCCAGCGGCATCTCGCCAATCTCGTCCAGAAACAGCGTTCCCCCGTCGGCCGCCTCGATGCGGCCAGTGCGTCCCTGCACGGCGCCGGTAAATGCGCCCCGCGTATGCCCAAAGAGTTCGGCCTCGAGCAGCGATTCAGGAATCGCGGCGCAATTGATGGCCACAAACGCCTTGCGGCTGCGCGACGACAGGCGGTGCAGCGCTTCGGCCACCAGTTCCTTACCCGAGCCTGTTGGGCCTTCGATCAGCACCGGCGTCATGCGCGGTGCCACGAGGCGCACCCGCCGGCTGACCTCGATCAAGCAGGCGGCATTCCCCACCATCTCTGGCAGGCGCTCTGCGGAACACGATTCGGCTGCCGAAGAAGCCGACCCGCCACGGATCGGAATTGTCTTCGGCGCGCTGGCCGTCAGGCTCGAAGCAGTCGGCGCTGCCCGGCGCGCGGCAAAATCCGTCGGGGCAGACTCCGCCGGATGGACTGGCTTGGGCAGGTCCGTTTTCGGCAGTTCCAGTTTCGGCAATTCCAGCACCGTCCGCGCCGCGTCCATTGCGGGAGCCGCATTCCACAACGCTGTATCGTTCTCCTGGCTGCGGCGCAGTGCGTAGAGCAATTCCTGCCTGTAAGGTCCGCGTGGGCTCTCTTCGGCGCTCGAGCCTTCCGCAGTCACCACATCGACGCCAGGAAACCTTCCCCTGAAGTCGCTCAGGAACTCGCTCAAATCCAGATCCGGCAGCCAGGAGTCGACAATCACCGCCTCGGGATGCGCGGCTTCGGCCTCGCTCCACGCCGCCGCGCCGCCCTCCGCCTCGCGAACCTCCCAGCGCAGGCTGGTGAGGATTTGTGTGAGCCGTTGCCGGAAGCTGCGATCGGCGCTTGCCACCAGCGCGGTGCGGGGCCGGATGCGCGGACGCGCGGGAAGAACAGGAACCGAAAAAGGCTGCATGAGCGTTCTCCTTTAAAGACCTAAATGAATCGATCAATCCGCGAACCAATCCACGAACCAGGCCGCGAACCAGGCGGTGAACCGACGAGCCTCAGTGCGCAGTGGCCGCCGAAGGAGTGGAAGGGATCTCAGTCGAGGAAACCGGAACGGCAATCGCAAGGTCAGAATGATGCGGCGCCGGCGGAGACAGCTCAGTCTCCGGCGGGACCATGTAGCCGCGTCCGCGCACCGTCCGGATCAGGCGGCCCGGCGGCGGATCCTCCAGCTTGCGGCGCAGATAGTTCACATACACGTCGACGATGTTCGTCGTCTGCGCCGGCTCCAGGTTCCACACCGAATCCAGCAGCTCCACCCGCGAGACACATTCGCCGCGGTTAAGCATCAGATGTTCAAGCAGCGCAAATTCCTTGTTAGTCAAAACGATCTGCCGCCCGCTGCGCCGCGCCGTGTGCTCCAGCCGGTCCAGCTCCAGATCGCCCGCGCGCAGCTGCAACCGCGTCTCCCGCTTGCGCCTGAGCAGCGCCCGGCATCGAGCGCGCAGTTCGTGCAGGCTGAAGGGCTTGGTCATCAGATCGTCCGCTCCCCGATCCAGGCAGCGCACCCGCGTGTCCACTTCCTGCCGCGCGGTCAGCACCAGCACGGGCAGATTCGCATCCAGCGTGCGCACTTCTTTGAGCACCTGCTCGCCATCCTTCACCGGCATGTTCAGGTCGAGAATGGTCAGATCCGGCAACTCCTGTCGAAATGCCTCCACCGCCGCGCCGCCATCGTAGGCCAGGTGGACGCGATGTCCATCGGCCTCAAGACCGCGGCTCAGGAACTGCCCCAGCGCCTTGTCGTCTTCGGCAATGAGTAATCTCATGAGAGCCTTTCCATCGTTCCGTGCCTTGCATTCCGCTGCATCGTTCTCTCCGGTCGACTCTCTTTGTCTCTGCCACAGAGCGCCGCGGCCGGCAAGGCTCCCTTCCACATTCCGCCGTGTAGGAAAGTAACTCAAGGAAGAATAGGGAAAAAGTGGAGGGAGGGCTTCAGAAACGGGTTTGCGGGAAGCGCGCGTTCACGAATGGGTGTGAAGCAGCTGGCCTGTGACGGCAGACACAGAAAATCGGCGAGAGCCCCGAGCAACGTCGTCCCATCGCCCGCGCGCAAGCTCCGCCTTCGACCCTGAGCTGCTCTCGTCAAGCCACTTTCTGCCGCCCCGCCGCCTTCTCCACGTACATCGCGGCGTCGGCCCGGGCCAGCAGCTCCTTCATCTCTTCGCCCGCCGCGCGTTCCGCCAGCCCGATCGACGCATCCACACGCAGGTTGACCTCGCCCGCCTTGCCCCGAACCGTGTAGTTGCCGCAAATCCATTTCCGCAGCCGCACGGTCTGGCCCTCCGCCTCTGCCAGCGCGCAATCGAACAGCAAAATGAATTCGTCGCCACCCCAGCGGCCAATCACATCCGTCGCGCGGCAGGCCGATCTCAGCTCCGTACTGAATTGCTTCAGCAGATCGTCTCCGGTCACGTGCCCGTGATCGTCGTTCACCTTCTTGAAGTGGTCGATATCGACGATCGCCAGGCAGAACGTCGTTCCGGCTCCCATCCGCTTCTCGATCTGCCCCTCCACATACAGCCGGCTGCTTAAACCTGTCAACGCATCGCGCGACGCGATCTCCTCCGCCTCCTCCAACTTGGTCTGATAGCTGGTCACCTGTTCCTTCAGTTGATCCAGCACCGCCTTGCCTTCGGCCGTCATCCGGTCGATCGACGATTTCAGCTCCGCCGCGCTCTTTTCGATCGAAGCCCGAATTTCCGTCAAATCGTCAAGGCTGGCGATCGCCTTCAAACGCTCCGTCACCTCGGTCATCTGCCCCGCACATCGCTGGTCGCGCGTGCCCACTGACTCCGCGGTACGCGCCATCATCAGCAGCATTTCTTTCACCTCGCAAGCCTTCTGCTGATAATGCTTCGATGTCCCCCGGCCCCACCCGCGCAACTGCTCCCGCACGCCCTCGCCGGTCGCCGAAAGCGCCGCCGAGCTCATGCCCGTCGAAAGCCCCGACTTGAACTCGCCCATATGCCGCTTCAGCTCGTCGCCCATTCCGGGACACGCATCCAGACTCGCGCGGCCCATTTCAAGCAACGCAGAACCAAAGGCGTCGACGACCGCCGGGAGCAGATCGCCCTCCACAAGCCTCGCGGTTTCGTGCGCCTCCTGTGGTTGTGAATCGAGATACTTTTTTAACGAGATCATTGCGGGCCTCAGCGGCGGTTCCGGGCGCGCCAACTTTGCGCGTACACCCCACAGCGAGCTTTATCGGCAGAAGTTCCGGTTCAGGTTAGCCAGCGAGCGCCTCGATCCCTCAAAAAAGCACAACCTTGGAAGCGGCTTCTATCGCGAACCGGAGATTTTGCTGTTTTTCGATTTAACAAGTCCGAGGAAATCGCCCATTCAGCCGCGGTTGACGAAGCCAAAACTGCCTCCGATTTTGTGCTTTTCTGCCCTCATTCACCGAGAATTAACTCATTGATTTCGTTCACAGTCAGACAGTAAGATTACCAAAGTGTATACTAGTGCCTGAAGCCTCATACAAAAGCGCTATCGCCCTTTCTTAGAAAATCACCGATTCTGTCATCAGTAGAGATTAGATAAAGCGCAGCGCAACGCATGCGCATGACTGGAGCGCCTTGGTTGACTGGAGCAAACTTCCTGATTTGGGAGCCGTAGGGCTCCTCACTATTGCATTTGCGTCTGTCGCGCGACATGGCCGGAAATCGGTCTCGGCCGTCTGGCTCACCGGCTGGCTGCTGATCGCGCTCCATTTTGCGGCCTTCGCATTTCTCGACTCTCCCGGAAACTGGGCCAGCCTCGCCTATTTCATCGGACTTGCCGCTCTTGCCTGTGCCGGCGTCTTGTTTATGTGGGCGGCCGTGCCCCATCGCAGCCTACAGCGCTCCAGCCAATGGATGCTTGCCGTTTTTCTCACGACCTATACGCTCTACTTCGGACTTCTCGTCATCAAACCCGCCGCATCCTGGGCTTTGACGCCCGCAGCGGCGCTCATCGGCGCATTGCCACTTGCAATTTTGATTCTCAGCTGGCGTCAGTTCAGGCATCCGTTGCGCTGGACGATCGTCGCCCTCAATGTAGGCCTTTCGATCTTCTTGTTGATCTTTCAAAACCGGCCCGGCGTGGGCACAATGCTTGCGTTCGAGGCGGTACTCTTTACCGTCTATCTCGGCTGCGCAATCCATTTCTGGTTCACCTACAGGCGCGCAACTGCGGGAGCCTTCATCACCATCGCCGGTTTCTTTGCCTGGGCGAGCGTCTTCGTGGCAGGACCATGCGTCCTCTACTTCTTGCCTAATCTCCACCTCGAAAACGAGGTCTGGAATCTGCCCAAATATGTGGTGGCAGTGGGCATGATCATGCTTCTCCTCGAGGACCAACTCGAACACAACAAGTACCTGGCCCTGCATGACGAACTGACCGGCCTGCCCAACCGGCGCCTCTTTCAGGATCGCCTCGACGGCGCTATCGAGCGCGCCCGACGCACCGGCTCGCATGTCGCCTTGCTTCTCATCGACCTGGATGACTTCAAGAAGGTGAACGATACCGCCGGCCATCACGTGGGCGACGAACTGTTGAAGCACGTGAGCAGTCTTTTCACCGGCCGCGTGCGCCGCTCCGACACCGTGGCGCGCACCGGTGGAGACGAGTTCTCCGTGATTCTCGAAGAGCCAATGACCCGTGCCGATGCCGCGCGCGTTGCCCGCACCCTGACCCAGCTTCTCGATGAGCCCTTTACCTTTGGCGAACTCAAAGTGCAAGTAGGCGCCAGCGTGGGCATTGCGGTCTTTCCTGACGAAGCTGCGGATGCCGAATCCCTGCGCATCGCGGCCGATCTCCGCATGTATGCCGGCAAGAACGCAGCCAGGGAAAACGGCGTGCAGGAACCAGCCCAGCCGCAGAAGAAGAAATCACCCGTCAGCGTCAAGCCGCAGCAGGGACTTCAATCCGCAGCGGATACCCCACCTCCGCAAACCGTTTGACCGCCTGAGAAGCCACTAACCGGAACTTCGCCCCAGATAAGACAACTTAGACACGAAGACCCGGACATATCGTCCGGGTCTTCTTTTGTCTAATTGAGCAGGTTCGTCATCCCTGTCCGCCGCCGGGTCCGCGTCTGCCACGCCGCCGCCTGCGCCGGTTGTTTGCGCCTGCTCCTGCGCCTGCTCCTCCGCCGGGCCGTCCGCCGGCGAACGGCGGGCCGCCGGCATGAACAACAG